>DATNNY010000209.1:0-4229 GCA_035601635.1 Pyrinomonadaceae bacterium | reverse complement strand
GAATGCGCCGAATGAGATTAGCGCTAAAAGAAAGGTGAGCAACAGCGCGCGAACTTTGCGCCTTGGCGCCTTGGCGAGAGCGGATCTCACGCCAAGACGCAAAGACGCAAAGAAAAAATCAAATCCCGATTTCTCAGAGATTTTCATGGGAAACCAGAGTCCGCCGAGCAACCGTTCTGTCCTGTCCGTGCCTTTATAAAAGGGCGAATGGGGGCCAAATTCCGAGAGGGCCGAGTCAGAGATCTATGCGGCGCTGTTAAGCCACAGGGTTTTTCGCGCAACCAGATCCTTGATTTGATCGATTGATTGGAGCCCCGCCTCGTATCCGATTTTCAGAAACTCTTCGGATCGCCGAGTTTCATCCCAACGAATGTGGCCGACTTTCGGGGCGATGATTAGATCGGCTTTCGCGGCCTCCTGATTAGATACGATGCGTTCGACCGCGACGAAGACTTGCGTGAGGACGCCCAGAGCAGTGCGCGGCCGATTCATAAACCTGGCGCCGTCGGCGCCGACATCAACTGCAATAACGATGTCCGCGCCCAGGTCTCGAACATAACTAATGGGCAGGTTCGCCACCAGGCCGCCATCAACCAGCAATCTTCCTTCGGAGTCGCGCACGGGAACATAGAAAGCGGGCAAACAAACGCTGGCGCGGATCGCAAAGGTGACGTCGCCCCGATCACGCATCACGACGGCCGTGCCGGTTTTTAAATCGGTAGCCACCGCGGCAAAAGGGAAGCGCAGATCTTCGAAGCGAGTAACGGGCAGGTGGGCGCGCAGAAATTTTTCCATGGGCGCGTTTGACTGCAGCCCCAGACGCGAGAACGAGAGCCGTCCCATATGACGCCAGCGAAACTTTCGCGCCATCGCTTCGAGTTGCGCGATCGAAAGCCCTGCGGCATAGGCGCCGCCGATCAGCGCGCCCGCCGATGCGCCGGCAATGGCGTCAACGGGAATTGCGTTTTCTTCCAGCGCGCGTAAAACGCCGACGTGCGCAATGCCTCGCGCCGCGCCGCCGGAAAGCGCCAGGCCCACGCGGGGACGATTAATCTGTCGGGCTTGATTCATTCGCGTGATGTTTTGGCGGCGGGCTACCACCCGCCCGTAGATGCCAACGTGAGGCGGGCAGTAGCCGCCTCTAAACGATTAGCGGACATTTCGATCTCACACCGGACTGATTATCACGATCTCTGTGCCCGACTGTTCGCGCAGGCCGTCGACGAAGGTATCAATCTCTGATGCAATCTTTTCTTCGGTTAGCTGTTGTTCGATTCGGCTGCGGACCTGCTCGAGGGTGGGAACGATGCGGCCGCTGTTGCGCTGCCGCGTATACTCCTGATTGTAACGATCGGTGATCTCTTTGGGGCTAATCAGCACAAAAGCGCGAAAACGAAAGTCGAGATACTTTTCCACTGTCACCCGGTCGCGCAGGATGGCATTCAACTGCTGACTGGTCAGGCCGACGCGTTTCATGCGCTCTTCTAAACTGGTCCGCGATCCAAACGCCTGGGTCAACTCTTTAAGCTTCTGAACGACCGCGTCATCAAATTCTTTCCGCGCTTGATCAGTATCGGCGGCGGGCAGCTTGCGGGCCTCCTGAAGAATCAGTAGCTGGTCTTCGAGCAGCCGCAAGGCATGATTAAGGTCTACTGAGGCCGGTCTGTCAGCCATCGGACGCCCGGGCTCGAGCGCCAGTTGCCACACCAGATCTGAATAGCTGATCAAATCAGGAGTTGCCCGCGCGCCGTTGGTAACGCTGGCGACCATTTTGTCAGCGACGGTCTGGGCGTGGACAGTGAGCAGTGAGCAGTGAGCAGCGAGCAGCAGGATAACTGCAGGCAGCAGGCAGCAGGCAGCAGGCAGGATACGATGTCTTTCGCGACGCGGATGATTTTGGTCCTGGTGCTTACTGCTCACTAGTTACTGCCTCCTTTTTTTTTGTTCTGACTGCTCACCGCTCACTGCCAACTGCTCACCGACTCAGAACGTTTGCGTGAAGCGAAACTGAATCTGCCCCTGGTGCAAACGATAGATCGCCGTCGACGGAGTCGTATTCAGGTTCTGCGGAATCAAAAACTTTGACGGGTTCGTCAGGTATCCGTAGTCAATCGCCAGCGCGCCGCCCAGTGGCGTCTTGATACGAAATCCGAGGCCGACCGTATGACTCCAACGGACCCGCAGATTCTGCGCGTTAACATCGTCGACAAAATTGCCCGTGGGAGTAATCGGCTTCGGATGAAGCACGTCGCCGATGCTGCGAAAGACGTTGCCGCCATCGTAAAACGGAACGACCTGCAAATCTCTGGTGACGGGTACGCGAGCTTCCAGATTCATTACGACCATGGCATTGCCGCCGATCGGGACCGTAAAAGGATTTAGTCCGATCAGTTTTCCCTTAGTGTCGCGAAACTGACCCTGCGGGACGATCACCTGGCGCGGCCCCGCTTCTTCATAAGCGAACCCGCGCAAGGTCGTCGAACCGCCTGAGAAGAAACGTTCGCTAATCGGTAATAGCAAATCAAAATCGTCGATCCGGTGATTGCCATTCAGATCGCGGGGATTGAACAAACTGGCCAGACCCACAGTCAGGTTGCCGGCGAACACCGTGTTTCGGGCGCGCTGAACTTTATAATAAGTATGATAAGTCGATTCGAACCGCATCAGCGACGTGTTGCCACCGAGCGCCCGCGCCGTCACGCGAAAATCGGCCGACAGATACTGCCCGCGGGTCGCGTCGGTCTGGTTGTAGCGGCACACCTCGCCTGAGCGGATCGTCTCGTCCTCTCCCGCGATACTGCCCGGCAGCCGCCGCTCGCAGCGCTGGCGTGTGTCGATTACGAATGAAGTGCCAAAGCCCGAAAGACGCACCACCTGATCGGGTTGCAAGATCGGTTGAATGACCAGGCTTTCAATATTGCGCAATCTGACATCCTCATAGTTGTAGCGCAGAAAAAAGATGCTATGCAGTTTTTGACTCAGAACTCTCTGCGTCTCGACGCTGAATGTGAGCCGGTCGATCGTGGGCTGTCCCACTCTGTTTCCCAACACGTCCAACGGATTTCCTTTGGCGTCGAGTCGTTGGACGACGCCAAACGTGCCGCGGTCAATCGTGGACCGGAAGAAGCGCGTAATGGTTGAATCGCGCAGGTACTGCGCCGAAAGGGCCAGCGGCGCAAACTGCTTCTTGCCGTAATGGAAGTAACGCGGATCGAGGAATTCGAATCTGATCAATTCCTGGCGTTGACTGGCGCGGACGCGAATCGCGCCCTGGCGCAGTTTGTTCATGAAGTTGACATGGGTCAACTCCAGCAGACCGAGTGCCCCCGTGTCAGTTGAGTAACCTCCGCCATACTCGATTACGCGCGGCAGCTTTTCTTCCACGTCGATGATCACATCGTACTTCTTGACGCCGCCCGGCGCGTCGCCGGCGGGTTGCTGGCTAATCAGCACCTGACGAAACGCATCGGTGATATAGAGCGCGCGCTCAGCTTCGGTGATTCGATCCGCGCGCAGCACATCGCCCGGCGCCAGGGGAATCGCGCGAATGATGGCGTCGCGCTTCGACTTTTGGACCGCAGCGCTGCCGGTCACCCCATTGATCACGATCTCATTGACGATTCCTTTGCCGCCTTCTTTGTTCACGTTAAAGACGACGCGCACCTGTTCGTCTTCGCCCTTCTTTGGCAAATCATCAATCGAAGGCCGTATTTCCGCTTCGATATATCCTTCGCGCGCGTAAAGATTGATCAGTTGGTCATTGTCGGCGCGCACCTGCGCCGGCGAATATGGGCCGCCTCTGATGGTGTTGATTTCCTTGAGCAGGCGATCTTCAGGGAAGACTTTTTCGCCGCGCACTTCAATTTCAGCCACGCGCGCGAGTGGTCCTTCAGTGACTTCAAAAGTAATGATCAAATTATCTTGAGTGGACGAAATGCCTTGTAGCGTGCGCACGTCCGCGTGCCGGTAGCCGAGATTTCGCATGTAGGCTCTGATGGTTCGGATATCTTCCTGGAGCAATGCGGTGCTGGTGAAGCCACGCCCATACCCTCCGAGAAACGGTATGAAGCCAACCGAACTGGCCTTCTGCGTTTTCAGATCCGGCTGCACGTCGGCGAACGTGATCTTGTTGGTGCCCGTGATTCGTATGTCGGTCAGCTTCAAACGGCGGTTAAGCTGAACGTCGTAGGTGATATCGACCGTATGACCGTTCAGCTCCGCCGGATTCA
>DATNNY010000208.1:0-7287 GCA_035601635.1 Pyrinomonadaceae bacterium | reverse complement strand
ACCACCTGGCCATTCCAGACATCTCCGCCGGTCATCGTCATACTCGACCCTACGCCCTGCAATGAAGCTGAAAAGGTACAATCGGAAAATAGGCAATTCCTAACGGCGATACCACGACCGGTATCGCAAGTAACGGGCGTTCCGCGAGGTCCTGTGCCGGGTTCAACCTTATCGTCATACCTGAGTACGTGGGAGTAAATCCAGTTGCGCAGCGTCCCCGTCTCAAATTGATAGATACCGACGAGGTTAACCCTACACAGTTGCTGGTTACTTGCTCGTGGTACGCATGACCCGGTAAAAAGCAAGGTCTCTCCGTGATGTCCGCTGGCATGCTCGGTATTGTCTTCCGTAGTGCTGGCGACGGGTTCAGTTGTAGCACTTGTCGTAGCCCAAGTTTCTGAGGTGTACTCCTGCATCGGCGTCATTCCCGCTCTGGCCCCAGTTGACCATTTTGCAGGCAACATTCTGACGGTTTGGGACCCTGACCTCGACACACTTCGGCGATTTGAGGCTGGGGCTGTATCGAGGAGAGAAATGGGCTTTTGTCCATACGGACGCCGCTTTTCATTCCAGGCATCTGTAAGGATTCCGCCCGCTCCCACGCTGTCCCAGAACGTTGGCTTAAGATTTTCGACCGAGCCGAAAGGGTTATGGAAGAGTGTCAAAGCACGGTACGCGCGAGTTTTGCCCTTAAACGAAACGATCACGTCATAGAGAGCATACTCGCCGACGTCGTAATATTGCTCCGCTTCGAACCCGAGCAGATTACCGATAGTCCAATGCCAATCGTATGCTGATGCAAATTGACTGTCCCCCCATTCCGCCTGATAAAACACGAACTCTTCCCCTTTATTCAATTGCGAAACCGTGTGCGTGAGCGTAACAACCTGGCCCGAGGTCTCTTCTATCTCGCGGGCTAACATTCCCTTGATTTCGTTGACGGGTCCTATGCGGAAGTTACTTAGTTCAAATTTCAAGACTTGACTGTCGTCCGCAGGTTCGTTTGTCGAATCGTTCTTGTACTTCCAAGCCGCCCTGCTGAGCATCGTCAATTTTTCGTAAGCCGCTCGGACCAGTCTCTCCTCGGGACTATCGGGTCTCTTTTCACCTACATTGGCGGAAGTACTCGCCGAAGAGGATTTCGGTTTAGTTTCCTGGGCGCCGATCATCTGGGTCAAACTCAGAATTACGAGAGATGGGATCAGAATACCGCGAGATTGGGGTATCATTTTCATAGTCCTTTCTTCTCAGAAGAGATTGGGGTTACTGAGTACGAGAGCTGCTTTGGGTGCTTAGCTCCCGCTCAATGATGGCTTTGAAATCGTCAAAACCAATAGCGCCGCGCACCAATTTCCCGTTGATGATGAAAGTTGGCGTGCTGTTAATTCCAAGTCTTTTCGCTTCTTGCACGTCTCGTATAACAACCGCGCGAGCTGCTTCAGAACTTAGGCAAGTCTGAAATTGCGGTTGCTTGAGACCGAGATCTGACGCGATCTTATTGAGGGATTCTGCCGACAAGTCAGGGGATGAAAATAATGCGTCCTGATACTGCCAGAAGAGTCCCTGTTCTCCAGCACAGAACGCGGCCCGGGCCGAGGCAAACGCCTCGGCATGCATGTCCAAAGGCAGGTGCTTGAAAACAAGTCTTGCTCTCGCCCCATAAGTTCGCATCACTTCTTTCAAAGTTTTTTGAGATTCCCTGCAGTAAGGACATTGAAAATCCGCAAACTCAATGATTGTGATTGCGCCGGTGTCTTTGGAACCGGTTGAAGGCGCAGTGCTCGCATCGACACTCATGGCCGACAATCTTGGCTCTTCCAAACGCAGGTCGATGCTGGCGTTCTTTCTTAAGTCAGCCAGGGCATTACGATAGAGAGCCATCCGCTCCTGATTCTCAAAATCGAGCCTGAGTCTTTCCTTTGCTTCGTCAGGACTCATCATTCCAAAAACACTTTCGTGTTCGGCATACTCCTGTTCGATTTTGCCGGGCGGCACATGAACTTTTCCTACTGTCAGTTGCCTCTTCAGCTCATCGATCGAGATAGCCTTTTTTCGGGCGGCATCTTCGAGAATACGTCTCGTAACAAGATTCTCTAATGCGGCCTTGCGCAGCGCATAAATCTGTTCTTTCAAAGGATGGAGCTGCGCAGTAATCGAATCATCAACGTCACTCTCAGTGATGTTCTTTCCATTCACTACCGCGACCACGGGATTCGCTGACTGGGCATAGGCGCCTCGGTAACAGAAGCCAACCCACAAACACGTGGCGACAATAAGACAGACTCGTACTGTGAGAGTCACAGCCCTCCTTCTTAGTTTGTATTAAGAACTTTCGGCGTCAGAAAAGCGTCAGAACAGCTTTGTCTGGTGCGAATTTCAAGAAACGAAGCTGACTACCGAGACATCCGGTGATGCGGGTAGGGAGCCGGTTAACGACGGCACTATACGCTCTTGTTCAAATTCGTCAAGCGCTTTACTTTTTCAATATAAATCTCATCGATAAAAAGGTATTGAGCCGAAGCAAGTGCCATTACATGGGCCGGCTCCGTCAAAGACCGAGAATTGTCTGCCAAATCAGCGCTTGCCTCACTTTACTTATGTCTCCATAATTCGCGCGCGAGTCGTTAATATCCATTACGAAGAGAGAGGATGCGCGCATTGAAGGCCTAAGATGAGTCGACTTCAAGCGCGGCCAAACAATGTCGGCACGCAAACTCGATCTCCATACTCATTACTACCCGCCGATCTATTTCGAAAAGATTCGCGACCTGCCCTCCGAATTCTCTTTTGACAAGAGCCCATCGGGACAGACGATTATCAAGTATCGCGGCGCTCGCTTCTTTGGCGTGACGCCTCCGATGACCGACGTTGCTCGGCGCCTGGCGGACATGGATCGCGTGGGCATCGACGTGGAAGTCATTTCACTTTCCACGCCAAATCTTTTCTTTGCTGACGCGCAACACCAACCCGAAATCGCGCGCATAGTGAACGACGCTTACGCCGAGTTGATCGCGCAACACCCAGCGCGATTCAAAGGATTCGCTTCGATTCCGATGGATACGCCTGACGCGGCCCTGAACGAATTGCACCGAGCAATTGATGAGTTGAAGCTGAATGGAGTGATCCTCTTGAGCAACATCGCCGGCAAGCCACTAACTTCGCCTGAATATCGTCCTTTCTTTGCCGAAGCCAATCGCATGAAGCTCTGCATCCTGCTTCATCCGATGCTGCCCGCTAACGCTGAACCTTTTCGCGAGTACGTTCTCGGTCCGATTGTAGGTTTTATGTTCGACACTACCCTGGCCGTCGCGCGCATGTGCTTTGACGGGATGCTGCGCGAGTTTCCGGACATCTGCTGGATTGTAGGCCACCTGGGCGGCGCGGTTCCTTATCTGATGGAGCGCATGGACAACGGCTGGCGCGATTTCCCGGAATGCCGCACCAAGATCGACGAACTGCCGAGCAGCTATCTAAAGCGCCTCTATTACGACACCGTGAATTTCAATCCGCACATGTTGATGATGGTGCGCGAAATGATCGGCGCGGATCGAATGGTGCTGGGCAGCGATTATCCGCACCTGCTGGGCTCAATCGAGCGCGCTGTCTCGTCAATTGAAAGCCTGGACATATCTAACGACGAGAAGTTAAGGATATTTGAAGGCACGGCGCTGTCGATTCTTAATAATGTGTAATCCCTCACGCCATACTTATGTTTTCTTGTTGACCTTAAGATGCTCGGGCCAGTCGATCGCTTCTTTTCGGGAGCTGTGGATCAAATCAAACAGCACAATCTGCGGCTCGGGAAAACCTTCCAGATAATACTTGATCTTGACGTACGACTCATCCTCGGCGTAGTTTCTGAGCGATACAACCACCACATTGCGATAACAGAAATGATGACTGATTTGCGCAGTATAGGTTTGCACTTCGCCTCGTGTCGTGATCGATTTCCGGTGGCCCAACGAGACGACCTTTGTTAAGTGTCTGAAGATCGCTTCCGCGGCCCATGGAAATTGTTTATACGCGACCGGCGTCGCCACCACATGAGGGATGACCGCCTTCTTAGCGTGAGCCGGATCCGCGGAGTAGATCATGGAATGTCCGGGGGTGTGAATGTCTCCACTGAGAATGACGACGTTGATAGGTTTCTGTCCGT
Organism: Pyrinomonadaceae bacterium; assembly: GCA_035601635.1. GTDB lineage: Bacteria > Acidobacteriota > Blastocatellia > Pyrinomonadales > Pyrinomonadaceae > UBA11740. Next base: position 3,131 of record DATNNY010000208.1, on the reverse strand, counting down.
CATTGGGATTTTGCAGCCCAAAGAGAAAATCGAGAACTCGATCAGTCTCCTTCGCATTGATGTCAGCTCCCCAGGAATCATTAATGTCATCTCGCAAATCGCCCACGCTATCATTGAACGCCTTTGCATATTTTCTCAGGAACGATATTTTCCCCATTAAGTTGCAAAGATCAAGAATACCGAACCACACTTTCAAAATGAGGTTTTCGATCTTAGGAACTCCGTGCGAGAACACTACGGTACTCACAAAGAATAGCGTGTCAATCTCCGGCTTATTTGTTTCGACCCAACTCCTGATTGCATCCATCTGTTCGGGCAGCCACATCTGTCCCTCGTAAACAACTTTCCCATCGACGAGATTCTTAACTTCGCGACTCTTCCGATTACTTCGCAAATCCGGGACCGCAAAGCCCGCCCTGCCTATTCTAAAGCAGGTATCAAACCGTCCTGAAAAACGACTTGATGGGGGATCGGGATTGCGGGAGGCTTGCATAAATCCGAACATCTCTTTCGCCGTTTGGAAAAGATCTTTCCACCTGTCTGCAAACTCTTGAGAGTCTTTTGCGACGTAGGAGTCTTCGCGCGAGCCCCAGCCGTCGGTGATGTCGTGATCGTCCCACATGAGAATCGCGGGCAAGGAACACAATACTCGCCGATAATCGGCGTTGTCCCAGAACTTTCGATACACCCGTAGATAAAGCTCTTTGCGCTTGCTTTCATCCTGTTCCTTGAGCACGTCCGTTTCAACCTCATCTGCATAGAGTTGGTCGCCGCAGAGAATGGCAAACCGGACGTTCTTGTTCGCCTTTCTGACTTCGGGAATCTGATGCCACACTGCAAAGCCATCGAAACCATCGTCCTTAGCCATCTCAGGGTTATGACAACTCATCAACAGGAAATCCAACTGGCGTCCGTAGCCATCTTCAGGCAAAGTCCAGAAGTACAAATCCGCGGGCGTAAGTTCGCCCAGGTACAATGCCACGGAATGAGCTTCATCCTCCCAAAGTTGGTAGGAGTAATGTGCATTGGCCTCAAGACCACGGAACATGACAATCCCGGTCCCCATGTCTGACTGAAGGCATTTGATCACACCTGATTGGACGACGACAGGGTTTTCGACCTTTTCAATGACTACCTCATTTGGATCCGTCTTCTCAGCTTCAGATTTTGGCCCCTGATCGAGAAGCTTAAGGGTCACAAACACAGTCTTGTATGCGTCAGCGACCCCAACGTTCAGCCAAATCTTCACACTGGAGGCCGTAATACCGCCTACAAATGGCCCCAATAAAGTCGGCAGGTTGGCTTGAGGATTCATGGAGTTTGTCCTTTCACCCTGGAAGGTGGGTTCAGAACCCGTTAACGCGGTAACGATATCACAGGCATTCCTCTATGCCACTACTTTATGGGAACTCGATCGCGGTTTTTCCGAATATGTTACGCAGGCGCCTCCTATGCTAACGTACGCTAATCAAACGAAGCCTCGTGAGGTAAACCCGAATGAGCAATCCCTCAAATCCCATCGAATTGCATCACAAGATTTACGGTGCGGGAAATCCAGTGCTGTGCATACACGGCTTCGGGGCGAGTATGTTTTCGTGGCGCAACTTCGTCGGACCCCTGTCGCGGAACTACCAACTCATCCTGATCGATTTGAAAGGCTGCGGTGAATCACCCAAGCCACCCGGGTCTCGTTACTCACCCCAGGATCACGCAGACCTCATTTACAAGTTCATTCTGGATCACGATCTGAAGAATCTGACTCTGGTAGGAAATTCATTCGGCGGCTCATTGTCCCTGCTGCTCTCGATCAGGCTCATTGAAAACGAGCCGGGTCGCTTGCGTGCTCTGGTCCTCATCGATCCAGGAGCCTATAAGCAATACACTCCGGGTTACGTGAAGTTCATCGGGCTCCCACTTATCGGCGCCCTGGTATATCTGATACCGGCAACGTGCATGGCCAAATCCGTTTTGAAGCTGGCTTATTACGATCCTAAGAAAATTACCGCCGGGCAAATCGCGGCTTATGCAGCGCCCCTCGCCGCGCCGGGAGGAAAGCACGCGCTGCTGGAAACTGGAAAGCGGATGATTCCGCCAAACATTGACGAACTCGTCGCCAGATACAAAGACATCAATGTGCCGACGCTTATCATTTGGGGCCGGCAGGACAAGATCATCTCGCCCGAAGCAGGGACGCTTTTAGCTCAAGCAATACCGGACTCTTCATTGCACTGGATTGATCAATGCGGCCACGTGCCACAGGAAGAAAGGCCGGAGACAACTATCCCCCTGATTCTTGACTTCCTGGAGAGCCTGTAAAGTAGTAGCACCCCGGTGAAAGGAATCGAAGAAACGAGATTCCCGATAACAGGTAAAAGAATGATCCGCGAACTCACGTGAAGCGATTCGAACAGAATCCGTGTTCTTGCTGTCTCGTGCGGCTTAGTGGATCGCCTCGCTGCCTCTTATTAGTAAGCACTCTTAACCGGGTCTAGCAAGACTATTTATTTGGCACTCGCCAAGCCGAAGGTCGAAGTCTTGACCGGCGATTAACTCGTTTCCTCGTCATCGTCATCGTCGTTTTCTTCGTTATAGATCTCATAACCCGTGGAATCGTCGTAGTAATAATTGTTTCTTGACGTGTCGCCCGACTGTTCCTCTTCCAACACGGGCGAATCATCTTTGTCCAGCTTGGGCTTTTGCTTCTCGCTCATTGTGATCAATGATAGCGCACTCAACGTGCGCCTGGACCTGCCAAGAATATATCCGATTACCGACACCCGACTTTCCAGGCTGTCGCATGCCGAACAAGTTGCGCGTCTGATTGAAGGCGGGGCCTCGCTAATCCAGCTGCGCGACAAATTCTCTGCGCCCCGCGAATTTTACCGCGACGCCGCGGTCGCCTTACAGATTGCGCGTGCTCATGGCGCGAAATTAATCATCAACGACCGTGTCGATATTGCGCTCGCGCTTAAGGCTGACGGCGTCCATCTGGGTCAGACGGATATTCCCGCCGCGGCCGCCCGACGTTTGCTTGGCAAAGAAGCCATTATTGGATTCTCGACTCACAATCCGGAGCAAGCGAAACTGGCGACTGCATTTCCGGTGGATTACCTTGCGTTTGGCCCAATCTT
>DATNNY010000207.1:0-2780 GCA_035601635.1 Pyrinomonadaceae bacterium | reverse complement strand
ATTAGCGACGCCGAAGTCAGCGCGCAGATCATATGCAGCAGTAAGTTGCCCTTGAGGGTCGCGCCTTCGAGTTGCCATCGCCACGCTCCCAAGCCGGTGGCGATCGCCAGGGGGACGGTCAGCGCGGCGCCGAGGAGATTGTAGAAGGCGACCGATGCAAAAACCGGTTGCTTGCGCCAGACCGCCAGTAACTCGAAGACAGCGCTCGCTATAAAAAGCGCAATCGGAAAATGAATAATGACCGGATGCTGGGCGTGGCCTGCGAGGAGCGCGGCCTTCAGATCGAAGGGATTCGGGGAATGGGAATGCGCGAGAAATAGTGTCATACTGTTGACGGACCGCTGCTGCCGCGGTCCCATAAGTGGGCATCAATTGAGCCTCGCTACTTCACGACCACGATCGTCCCAGTCATCTTCGGATGAACCGAACAAAAATATTCATAGGTGCCTGGCGCACCGGCGATGATCGAGAATTCCTGGTCGGTATCGAGCCCAGATGATTTCTGAAACTTCTTTCCCACGCTCACGACACTGTGCGGTTCTTCGTCCCGATTAATCCAGGTCACCTTGTCACCAGACTTCACGGTTATAGTCTGAGGATTGAAGGCGAAGTCCTTGATCTCTATTCTGTTTTGCTTCGTGCTGTCGGCGTTCTTCATCTCACCACCGAGCGCGAACAGGGACAGATTGAGAAAAGCGATGCTGCACAACAGTGCCGCCATTTTATTTTTGGAAATAAGTGTAATCATAGTTTGAGTAGATCTAGCTGAGGTTGGAATCGACAACGGCGAGAGCGGTTTTGCCTTGCTTATACTGAACGCTGGTTAGTCCAAGCATGCTCCGCAGTTTTTCAGCCGGCACTTTCAGTGGCCCTGGCGATGGAGCGGTTCCAGGTGCGGGCTGCGGGAAGGCAGTAGACATCGCGGTGTGGAAAGTCACGTTACCTTCGACTTTCTGGAGCACCTGGTGGATGTGACCGTTTAGCACCGTTAGCGAACCGAAGCGTTTCAGATATCCTAGAGCGCGTTCGCTATCGCTTGTTCCCCAGCCCCATTTTGGATAAACCGCCCAGAGCGGGATATGCGCGAAGACAACAATCGGCGTGTCCGCGCCAAGACCTTTCACGTCGTCTTCGAGCCATTCAAGTTGCTCGTCGCCGAGTTGACCCAGGCCGCCGGCCTGAAGGTCCAAAACGTTGACTAGGGCAATGAAATGGACACCGTTCTTATTGAAACTGTAATAGCCCGAGCCCTTGCCTTCGACGCTCTTCAAATACCGTTCGCGGTAAAGCTTTCCGCCATCGTTAAGCACATCGTGCTCCCCGGGAACATAGAAAACATCCTTGGTTCGGCAGCTCTTCAATACCTCATCAAAGGTGTCGAACTCCTCCGGCTTTGACAGCTGTGTTAGGTCTCCCGTGTGGATAAGAAAGGACGGTGGCGTCGGCATTGCGTTGATGCGATCGAGAGCAATTTTGAAGGTCTCAGTGACATCTTTATTTGCCTCTTTGCTGAAGCCGATGTGGCTGTCGCTGATCTGGAGAAAACTGAGATCTGTAGCCGACGGCAATGAGTCTCCTTCTTTCGCGATTTGGGCAAGAGTTCTCGACGCGAGCACCCCGCCGCTTACGGTCCAAAGGAGGCCCGTGCCGGCCCAGGCCATGCAGTGGAGAAAGCCGCGGCGATCGATTCCGTCGTGTTCGTGGTCGTGTGAAATGTAATCGGACATAATATTTGGTTTGGTTAGGTTCTTAGAACAGTTTGCTTACACCTATCCTTACTGGTTCGACTGGATTTTATTCCCAAAATCCTTCGCATCAGACCGCGAGCCGCGGTAATTTTCCGCAATTCGTGCTTTGCGGTTGCTACTTTTCGACACTTGTCTTTGCAAAAACGCCGCGCTCAGGCGTCGGCCCGGCGCAGCGTTTGAACTCAGGAATTACGGTCAATCACCGACTTATTCTCTCTCTGCCGCATCTGCAGCGCTGGCCAGAGAATTAATCAGCTGCAGAAACTGAGGGGGTTGTCCCTTGAAAAGCCCGTCCGCAATGAAGCTGTTAATAACACCCGTTGCGTCTAACTGTCCTGGACCACTCGGGCGAATGATTGCACAGGCAGGTAGTTTTGGACTGATGAATTCGCACGGCTCGGGCATGATCAGGTTGGCTTGCAACGTCTCGGGCTGATTTGTAGTCAAGTCCGCAAAGGTTACGCTTGAATTGTTAATTGGGTCAAAATCAGTTAACGGAGTCGCATTGCCTGCCTTGTCCTGCCAGGTCTGAAAGTGCATGATCTCCGATCCGCCGATGCTGAGGAGGATTCGTAGAACTTCCAGGCTGGTTACCTTCTGAGCCAGCGTCGCGTAGAGGCTCGTGCCACCTTGTTCAATATAACCGAAGTGAAATCCCGCCGTGAAGGCGATCGCCTTGACATGGTCGCTTGGGTTGTTCGGGTCGCCCAGTTCGGAATTGTTTCTCGGAATGGCCGTATGCTGGCCTGTTCTCAAGCTCGGGACTGCGTCCGGGAACGTCGCACCAAAATCAGGGTTGGTGGTGCTGCGATAACGGGTCCACCAGCTGGTATCCACCGAGAGCTGCTTAAGGTTCGTAAGCCGTCCAGTTTGCGGAACGAACGAGACTTTGCTGGGCGCCAACTTGGCGAACTGCTTCAGGTCAACCTGCTGCTCGCCTTTGGATTTTAAATAGGCATTTAAGAAAGCCGCGTGACTTATCTCATCATCGGTGTTGTCGGCAATATACTGGGGCTGGTCCCCATCCAGAAT
>DATNNY010000206.1:0-5524 GCA_035601635.1 Pyrinomonadaceae bacterium | reverse complement strand
CCAGACATTCGTGTAACCCATCTGCTGCAACACGTCAGCCGCCAGAGCTGATCGGTAACCGCCCCCACAATACAAGATTAGTTCAGTTGCTTTATCGGGCACGGTTGCTTCGATGTCGCGTTCGATGATTCCCTTGCCCAGGTGTTCGGCTGCGGCTGCGTGGCCGGCGCGCCACTCGTCATCCTCGCGCACGTCAATCAGACGCGCATCGCGGTTTAACCCAATTCGATCGCGTGTGTCGGCGACGGTCACTTCTTTGGTCCTTCGCTTCGCTTCGTCGACTAATTTTAGAAAGCCTGCGGAATGATTCATAAGGATTGTCCTTTCTACGCCTGTAGTTCTCTTGACCCGGTCGCTACCGCTCCCGGTTCTGTACTTGAGTCCATGGTCGGGTTATGACGGCTTCACATATGTGGTGCCAAGCGCTCCTAACGGAGTCTCAGATTCTTCGAACCGCGAGCTGCTATAAACATCCAGCTCCTACAGAGCCGAGAAGCCAATTGGCTCAATCACCGGCGAGCGATTATAATGCGAGTCTTTCGAAATGCACTAAAAACTGTAGCGCAAGTTGTTGACTTGCGGAGCTGCTTACGCAACTTAACAAGTTGCGCTACAACAGTTCAGAGAGGACTTGAGTTGGCAAACGAACAATTTGATGTGACGGTGATCGGCAGCGGCCCGGGCGGCTATGTGGCCGCGATTCGCGCCGGGCAATTGGGTTTGAAAGTCGCGATTATCGAGAAGGACAAACGTCTGGGCGGCACGTGCACTTTGCGCGGTTGCATCCCGACAAAACAACTGCTGCAGTCGGCGCATGTGTACGAACAAATGCAGCACGCGGCTGACTTCGGCGTGCAGGCGACGGGCATCCAATTGGCTTTTGCGGACGTGCAGAAGCGCAAAGACAAGGTGGTGATGAAGAACTCGAAAGGCATCGAGTTCCTGATGAAAAAGAACAAGTGCACCGTCTTCAAGGGCACTGGAAAACTAACGTTGCCGGGAAAGGTCGAAGTTACCGGCGAAGATGGCAACAAACAAACTATCGAGACAAAGAGCATCATCATCGCCACCGGCTCAGTGGTGCGGCCCATCCCCGGCTTTGAAACTGATGGCAAACACGTGGTCAATAGCGATCACATTCTGGAGCTGACCGAAGTCCCGAAGTCTTTGATCGTCATGGGCTGTGGCGCAGTCGGCGTTGAGTTCGCTTCGGTCTATTCGCGCTTCGGCGCGGAAACAACCGTTGTCGAATTACTGCCGAGGCTGGTTCCGCTGGAAGACGAAGAAGTCTCGACCGAGTTGGCAAAAAGTTTTCGCAAGCGCGGGATCAAATCACAGCTCGATACGAAGCTGGAGAAGCTCGAGAAGACCGATACCGGCGTCGTTGTTACCGGCAAGACTTCAAAAGGCGAAGACGTGAGATTGGAAGCAGAGATGCTTTTGGTTGCCGTCGGCCGGATGCCTTTTACTCAGGGCCTCGGTCTGGAAGGCACGAAGATCAAAGTCGAAAAGGGTTTTATTCAGGTCGACGAATATCAACAGACGGATGAGAAAGGTGTCTATGCGATTGGCGACGTGGTGCCGACACCGCTGTTGGCGCACCTTGCTTCGAAGGAAGGCATAGTGGCGGTCGAGCATTTCGCCGGCAAGAATCCGCGGCCGATCAACCTGCGCCTGGTGCCGAATTGCACCTATTGTGATCCGGAAGTTGCTTCTGTTGGTTTGGCCGAAGCGAAGGCACGCGAAGCCGGTTACGACGTGAAAGTCGGGAAGTTTCCCTTCAGCGCTTCGGGGAAGGCGCGGATTCTGGGCGAAGAAGAAGGCTTTGTTAAGATCGTCAGCGAATCGAAGTACGACGAAGTTCTGGGCGTGCACATCATCGGCCCGCACGCGACTGAATTGATCGCCGAAGCCTGTGTCGCCATGCAACTCGAATCGACCGCCGAAGAGTTGGGCAACACGATGCACGCGCATCCGACTGTCTCGGAGGCGGTGATGGAGGCCGCCGAAGGCGTTCATGGAAAGACGATTCATATTTAAAGAAGAAGGGAATAAGACCGATATGTCCTATTGGACCTATTAAGAACCAATGGCCGATCAAGAAACCAAGAACCATCGGAAACCGGGACCGCGGCGCCGCCGGCCCGCATTTCAAATGCGGATCAGTACTAAGTACGCGCCCCGCAAACCTGTCGAAGGCAAACCGCTGTCCTGCATCGCGGAAACGTCGTTGACGAAGGATCAGATGCTGGATCTTTATCGCTATCTGAAGCTGACGCGTCTGGTCGAAGAGCGCATCGTCAACTTATATCGACAAACCAAAGTCGTCGGCGGTGTCTATCGATCACTCGGTCAGGAAGCGACGGCAGTTGGTTCGGCTTACGCGCTGCGTCCTGATGATTTCATCACCCCAATCATTCGCGATCTCGGCGCAGTGTTCGTCAAAGGTATTCGTCCGCGCGAGATTCTGGCGCAGTACATGGCCAAAGCGTGGGGACCGTCCGGCGGAAAAGACCTCAATGTTCACTTTGGTTACCTCGAGAAGGGTTTCCTCGGCCCCATCTCGCATCTCGGCGATATGATCCCGGTGATGACGGGTATCCTCCTGGGCGCCCGCCTGCAGAAGAAAGACATTGTCGGGCTCGCCTATATCGGCGATGGCGGCGCCAGCACAGGCGCGTTCTACGAAGGAATGAATTTCGCCGCGGTCCAGCGGCTGCCGCTGATTGTAATCGCGGAATACAATCATTATGCGTACTCGACGCCGACCAGCCAGCAAACTGCCGTGCGCAATCTGGCCGAGCGCGCCGCGGCGTTTGGCATACCGGGTTATATAGTTGACGGCAACGACGTCGTCGCCTGCTATGAAGTAACGAAGCAGGCGATTGATTATGCGCGCAAGGGTCGCGGCGCCGTTTTGATCGAAGCCAAGACCTATCGTCGCAAAGGTCACGCCGAACACGACGATCAGCGTTACGTGCCGCCAGACGAAATTGAATGGTGGGAGAAGCACAACGATCCCGTCGACAGATTTGAAAGGTACCTGCTCGATCGCAAAGTCGCGACCAAAGAAAAGCTGGAAGAGATTACCGCCGGCGTAATGCGAGAGATCGACGAAGACACTGAGTGGGCTGAATCGTCGCCGATGCCGGAGCCTGAAGGCGCGGCTTACGGGGTCTTTGATAACTCAATCGTGCCGCCGGCGTTGCGGCCGAAGGTGCTTGAATCGTGAGAATCGTTACGACGAAGGGTTCAACGAGCCGGTGGAGCTGGCGGCAGAATTTAGCCCGGGATGAAGCGACTGAAGCGAGTGAAGCGAGCGGAACCCTGGGTCGCGTACCCATTAATTCATCAGCCCGCTTTAGCGGGCGAAAGAATCTGTCGCCCGCTAAAGCGGGCTCGAGAGTTCTATTTGGCGCGGTACCCAGGGCGGCGCTTCGCTCCACTTCGTTTCGCTTCGCTTACCCTGGGCTAAATTCTGTCGCCGGCTACGCCGGCTCGTTGAGCCTGGTTCTGTTACTGTTTTCTATCGGATGCAGCAGGAAGGAAGCGCAGAACGGGCAGCCCGCAATTGCGACCCAGACTCCGGCGGGTCCGGCGGCCTCCGCGTCTCAAGCCACAACATCTGATAGTTATCCGGCTCTCGTGGCCCAGGCGCAGGAAGTAAACGACGCGTTTCGGCGCAGGGACTTTGTCCGCATGGTGGATCTGACTTACCCGAAAGTCATAGAAAGCGCCGGTGGTCGCGACAAAATGATTGCGTCACTCGCTAAAGGGATGAAGGACATGGAGTCTGAAGGAGTCGCCGTGCTTTCGTCGACGGCCGGAGCTCCCATACAGATCGTGCATGTGTCCGAGTGGATCTATGCGGTGGTTCCCACGACTCTGAAAGTGAAGGCAAAGGACGGTATCTTTCAGACAGAGAGCAGCATGATCGGAATTTCAGCGGACCAGGGCGCACACTGGACTTTCATCGATGCGGGCGGGAGAGATCATGCTCAACTATTGAGTTTTCTGCCGGCGCCGACTGACAAGTTGAAATTGCCGGCTGAGAAGGAACCGGTGAAGATATCGGAAAACTAAGGAAAACCCAGTGAACTGAACGAAGAAGTTGGTTGAAATGGATCACTCAACGAGCCAGCGGAGCCGGCAGAATTTAGCCCAGGGTGGAGCGAGCGTAGCGAGCGGAACCCTGGGTAACGAGTTTGTTTCTTTGTCAGCCCGCTTTAGCGGGCGAAAGAATCTGTCGCCCGCTAAAGCGGGCTCGATAATTAGACTTGGCTTTGATCCACGGGTTCCGCTTCGCTCCACCCGTGGCTACACTCTGCCACCGGCTTCGCCGGCTCGTTGACTGTTTGTGCTTAAGGATCTCTTGAAGAGTGAAGGTCATCACGCTCTAAGAAATCAAATACCCAATGTCTACCGCACTTAAAAAAGAACACAAACTCGAGCGGCCACCGCGTGGTGGTCTGGCCACGATGGTGGAAGCCATTCGCCAGGGTCTCTGGGAAGAGATGGAACGCGACCCGACCGTCTTCCTGATCGGCGAAGACGTGGGCGTGTACGGCGGCGCCTTCAAAGTAACGGATGGAATCATCGATGAGTTTGGCCCGGAGCGTGTGATCGATACGCCGATCGCCGAAGCCGCGATTGTCGGCGCCGCTTGCGGAGCGGCTTTGATGGGCTTGCGGCCGGTCGCCGAATTTCAATTCATCGACTTTATTTCCTGCGGTTTTGACATGCTCACCAACTATGCGGCCAAGTGCCGATATCGCTGGGGCGCGAACATCCCGGCGGTGTTCCGCGGGCCCTGCGGTTCCGGCGTGCGCTCAGGTCCGTTTCATTCCCTCAATCCGGAATCGTTCTTTACCAACACCGCAGGTTTGAAGATCGTCGAGCCATCGACAGCTTACGACGCGAAGGGCTTAATCAAAGCTGCGATTCGCGATCCTGATCCGGTGCTTTATTTCGAGCACAAAAAACTTTATCGCCTGCCGCGTCTGCGCGAAGAGCTGCCGAGCGACGATTACATCGTTGAGATCGGAAAGGCGCGCACGAGGCGCGAAGGCCGCGATCTTTCGATCATCACTTTTGGCGCGCAGGTTTTGACAGCGCTCGACGCCGCGGAAGAATTGGAAAAGGAAGGACTGGACGTCGAGGTGATCGATCTGCGCACGCTGGCGCCGCTGGATAAGGAAGCGATTCTTAGCAGCGTCAGGAAAACCAGCCGGGCGATCGTTTTGCACGAAGCATCTCTAACAGGTGGGATTGGCGGAGAAATCGCCGCGATCATTTCTCAGGAAGCTTTCGAGTGGCTGGATGCGCCGGTGGTGCGGGTCGCTTCGCTCGACACGCCGGTCCCTTATTCACCGCCGCTGGAAGATTACTACTTGCCGCAAGTGAAGGACGTGCTGGACGCAGCCCGGAAGCTGGCGGCTTATTAGTTAGTTTATTCGTCAGGAGGAAACCGATATGCCTAAGTATGTGATCGAAAGAGAAATTCCCGGCGCGGAAAACATGTCTC
>DATNNY010000205.1:0-5134 GCA_035601635.1 Pyrinomonadaceae bacterium | reverse complement strand
GTCAACTCTTTGACGTCGTCCATGTTGTTGCGGCAGATGTTGATATTGAACATCACCGTGTAGCCATAGTGATGTTGCCGCTTCACCAGATATTCAAAATAAGGACGAATCGGATCCAAAGCCTTCGGCAAAGATTTTCTGTCTTTGACTGAATCAACCGCCAGATTGACGGTAGCGATTCCGGCGTCGCCCAGGCGATCGATCACTTCCGGCTTCATCAAGCGGCCGTTCGTCGGCAGGTAAACAAAGATGTCCTTCTTCGCGCTGTAGTTGACGATCTTGTGAATGAACTTCGGCCGCAGCAGCGGCTCGCCACCCATCAACGCCAACACCCGCGACCCGATCGAATGGAGCCAATCAATCGAGCGCTTGGCAGTGTCTTCGGTCATGCCTTTGACCTTGTTGTTGTAAGACCAGCAGTAGTGGCAATCGAGATTGCACTTCCACTCAGTGAACAAATAAGGAATGATCGGCCGCAGATCGTTCTTGTACCAGCGCGATTTAAAATACGGCGAGCCCCAGGTTTTCCAGGTACGAATCGCGTTCAGCTTCTGGTATTCCGACTTGGTCATCGGCTGGGGATCGGGATGGATCGGGTAGATCGGTTCCGGCAAAACCTCCAACTCCGGCTTTACTTGCAGAGTCGTCCGCACCTCGGGCTTGTAAAGGATCTGATGAAGTTTTTGATCCAACCTTGAGGGCGGAGCCGAAGAAGCTGGGGCATTCTCTATCATTAATTCTGGCGGCATATCAGTTATTTCTCCACTAAATATTTGAAAATTTCATCAAGCCCTTCGCATTCAAAGCGTTCAAGCACACGAATGGGCCGGGGTTAGAAAATCAAGCGCCCATATTCGCTGATTTGGGCCGTAATTGCAAGCTTCTTTCGGCCCGCAGTTCGGTCTTGTTACAAAGGGAGGATGTTAAATAGCAATCAGATCCAGGAATCCATCAGCAACAAGCACCAAGTCAGCCAACAACCGCGCCGATATCCGGCATATCCGTCCGACATAGTTGGTTGCCCCACCGCTTGAGAAAAGTTAAGCTTTGCCGTTCGCGGAGGATCTGAAAATTTGTCGTTTCCTGCCCTGCCTGTCGTCACGGCCGGCCTCAGACCTGAATTGTTCGCCGACGCCGGCACTAATTCCGTTAGCCGTGTCTTGCTGGTCACCGCCCTCAGTGTGCTGGTACTTGTCGGTCTTGGCTTTCGACTCAAAGCTTTGAGCAGTGAAGGTCTAAGCGATGACGAACTCAACAAGCTTAATGCCGTTAGTGAATATCGCACGCAGGGACTGACGGGCGCCAACGGCGAGCATCCGCTCCTGATGAAAGCCTTGCTGACGGTCAGCGTTATCGTGGCCGAGAAGTGGAATCAGACCTCGCTGGTTAGCGGCCATCCCGATCTGAATCTACCGGTGGAAAGCTCTGTGCGCATTCCCAGCGCGTTGTTTGGGGCTCTGACCTCAGTGCTGATCTTCCTGGTGGCTTCAGAGCTGTTCGGTCTGGAAGTGGGTCTAATCTCTGCGGCGCTGTGGGCATTTGACCCGCTGGCGATCGGTTTCAATCGCATCGCCAAGGAAGATACTTTTCTGATCTTCTTCTTCATGCTCGCAATTTTTTTCTGGCTGCGTGGCCAACGCGTGGCCGAAAGCCAACCCCAGCGAAATCCCGAACGCTTCTATTGGGCGACCGCCGCCGCCTTCGGTGCCATGCTCGCGTCAAAATATGTCCCGATGATGATCGCGATCCCGGTGGGTTACAACTATGCCTTCCAGAAAGTCCCGACCACTCGTTGGGTCATCGGCAAAAAACGCTTCCTGAAATTCTTTTTCGTGATGGGGGTCGTGTTTCTGATCTGTAATCCGACGATCGTTTTGCCCGAAACGTGGCAGGCCATGTCGAATTTCACCAGCGGTCGAAGCATGGGGCATGACAGTTATGAATTCATGGGCGGGCTTTATCCACATCGATTTCAGGATTGGCTGCACGGTGAACCATGGTATTTCTATTTCGTCCTGATCTTCACCAAGTTGCCGGTCTTAACGTTGGCTGGTTTTCCGCTCGGTCTGGGACTGCTCTTCAGGCAAAAGAGCGGCGACGGCCGCTATTTCCTGCTGCTGTGGCTGGCTCTCTGGGCCCTTTCGTACATGTTGCCCGGTGGCAAATTCACGCGATACCTTACCTCAATTCTACCGGCCATCATTATGACCGCAGCGATCGGAGTTCAATTTACGGCGCGCCGACTGGGAAGATTTTTCGCGCGGGTTTTCAAAAATGAATCTCTCAAAGTTTACCCGCGCTCAGCGCTGGCTTCGCTGGTGATCATCTCGGCGTTCTGGTCATCCTTGACGGCAGCGCCCCATTACCGCTTATACGTAAGCTCCCTGGGTGGCGGCCCTGCCCAGGCCGGTTTGTACTTTCCCCAGGACGAGTTTTATGACGCTTATATGAGGGACGTCATGGTCGAGTTGGCCAGGCGCGCCCGGCCCAACGCGAGGGTGGCTAACGAGACTTCTCCGCTCGCAGCATATTACGCGCAGCGAGCGAATCGCTCCGATCTGGTCTGCGTTGACTTGTCTGATCCCGCGGAGCTCGATAAATTGTCACCCGGTGATTTCGTGATCGACGCGCGCGGCCGTACCTATCTAAGCAATCAGGAAATGCTGATGCGACTACGGCAGTCAAACCAACCTGCGTTTACGGTTGCGGTGGGCACAACTCCGGCCGCCTCCGTTTACGTTTTAGATCAGAAGTCGCTTGATGCTCTGCGCGGCACCCGTTAGTATCAGGAATCCGCAAGGGCGTCGTTCGCAAGTGGCCCTCCCTGACGGTCGGGCTTCTGACAAGCTTTTATGTTGCTCGAAAAACTTCTCGGCAAATCAATACCTGAACTGAAAGCGCGGTTCGTCGATCTTGCCCGCCCGGTTCCCAAAGGTCTGATCGAAGCGCTTGAATCCGATGAACGCCAGGGCGCTCATCATCTGGCCAAACAGATTCGAGAGCGCTGGCGCAAGAATCGGGCAGAGGGTCAGCGCCTGCATAACTTGCTCCGGTTCGAAATTGAGCTTTGGGATCAGGGCTTCAACTTCATCGCCGGCGTTGACGAAGCGGGCATGGCGCCCCTGGCGGGTCCCGTAGTTGCCGCCGCCGTCGTTTTGCCCCGCAACTACAAACTTCGTCGCTTAAATGACTCGAAACAGATTCTCGACATGGCAGTGCGGGATGAACTCGCGCAACAAATTAAGCAGGACGCAATCGTTTGGTGTGCGGGCCGCGCCGAAGTTGAAGAGATCGACACGATCAACATCTATCACGCCGGCTTACTCGCGATGCGACGAGCGGTGGAAGGCCTGACTTCGCAGCCTGACTTCATTCTGGTCGACGCGCGCCGCATTCCGCATTGCCCAGCTCCGCAACGTGGAATTATCAAAGGCGACACGCTCTCTGCCAGCATCGCGGCCGCCTCGATCATCGCCAAGACCACCCGCGATGCGTTAATGGCTGAGTTTGATTCTGTGCATCCCGGCTATAACTTCGCGACTCATAAAGGATATCCCACACCGGAGCATTGCCGCCTGTTGAAAGAACTCGGCGCCGCGCCGATTCACCGCAGAAGCTTCGCGCGTGTGCGTGAAGTCCTCGGCCTCGATCCAATTCAAAGTGAGTTGTTCGGCGAGACGGCAGAAGCCGCAAGTGCGAGCCAATAGGGCAAGCTTTTTGGAGTGCGGTGGCAAGCGCAGCGCGACACCGCTTTGGATCAGCCATCCAAAGCTCTCGCACGCCTATCCAAAGCGCCGTCGGCGCTTCGCTCTGCCGGCGCACTCCAAAAATTGCCCTTTGCATAACTCTGCGAAATCCTCTGCGCCCTTTGCGGTTGAATCGATCTAACGAATCAGACCCGCGCCGGCTTGAAACTTCAAACCTGAAGCCTGAAACTACACCCATGGCTTCCTTATCTGATTACAAAAAGAAACGTCATTTCAACAAGACGTCTGAGCCCGGCCCTGAGAAGAAGACTTCCGAGCTGGGCAACATCTTTGTCGTGCAGAAACATCGCGCGACGCAATTGCACTATGACTTTCGTCTCGAAGCCGATGGTGTCTTGAAGTCCTGGGCGGTGCCCAAAGGTCCGCCGATGGATCCGAAGGTGAAGCGTCTGGCCATGCAGGTCGAAGATCACCCAGTCGACTATGCGGACTTTGAAGGAGTAATTCCGGAAGGTGAATACGGCGGCGGCACCGTGATGGTCTGGGACTATGGCGTTTACGCGCCTGAGAATAGCGAGAATGTTTCCCGCGCACTGGCAAAGGGTGAACTAAAATTCACCGTGCTGGGCAAGAAACTAAAGGGCTCGTTCGTGCTGGTGCGCACACGCGATCGGCAATGGCTCTTAATGAAACACCGGGATGAGTACGCGAAAGATGACGAGGACATAACCGAAACTCAGCCTTACTCTGTGCTGACCAAACGCACCTTGACCGAGATTGCCGAAGATGAAGGCGGCGAGGTAAGGAAGGCGGCTACGGGCGATCCGAAAAAGCTTCCCCCTCGCCGCGGGATCAAGCGCCGGAAGAAGAGTGCGAAGAAAAAGATCTGGCACAGCAATAAAGGCGCGGGGTGAGCCTCTGTAATGCTGGAAGCGCGAAGTTAGGCAGCTAGTTAAGAGGCGGTTCGGTTGAGATGGTTGGTCGATTTCGATTTAAGGAGTAGCAATAAGATGGATCCCGATCCTATGCAGTTCGTCGAAGAAGACGACGATAAGAAACCAACTGAAACCACGGTTGAAGCCAAAAAACCCAAAGCTCACCTAAACACTTGGGTCGCTATTTCCGTGGCGTTGTTGGCAACGTTCATGGGCATTTGCAAAGTCAAGGACGACAACATCGTCCAGGCCATGCAACAGGCGCAGGCCGATAAGGTCGATAACTATTCCTGGTACCAGGCCCGTAATATTCGTGAAGAGGTGGCCAAAGCCACGGCCGTCCAATTGACGGCGCAAGCGGCCGTCGCTCCGCCCCAGGCAAAGCCGATCTTCGAAGCACAGATCAAAACTTACGAAGCGATTGCCCAGGATCAGGCAGAGAAGAAGAAGATTCAGCAAGCCGATGCCGACAAAGCCGATCAGACTTACAAC
>DATNNY010000204.1:0-25734 GCA_035601635.1 Pyrinomonadaceae bacterium | reverse complement strand
GCCATCCGGATCGGGCAGGGCGCTTAACTTCTCAACGAGTTCATCATTAGCCGGCAGTGTTCCATGCAACTCCCGATATTCGAGCAGGGCACGTTGCAGCGTATAGCCCTGCGCGTAAATTCCGGCGTCAATTCCGAGTTGCCGTTGTCTTAGCCTTTCCGGAATCGTGATGCCAATCAGCGTTCCAATCATCAGCACCACCAGAACCGAGGCTGAGAATCCCAGGCGCGCCGCGTGCAGCCCGATGAACGCCTTCGGGTTCGCTTTAATACTTCGAATGAGGCGCAGGCCTCCCCACAAAACGAGTATAGCCACCGGCAACGCTACCCATTTCAGGCGCCATGACGCTACCTCGCCGGCCTTAACCATCGACAAGAATGAAGGCGGAAAGCCTTTGAACTCGATCAATGCCATGATAATGGAAGTCAGAAAAACGCCGAGCATGGCTACACCGTTGGCGGACACGATTACCGCGCGGCCGTAGGAAGGCAGCTCGTGTTCCGGCTTTGCCAGGGGCGGCCCGACTGAACGCGCGCCACAGGACGGGCACCCCAGCCGCAGATCACCTTCGAAGTTAGAGCCACAAGAGGGACAGTTAATCAAGATGTATTTACCTCTGGGAATTAAAAACGCGGGACTAAATTAGAACTGAGACGGCCAGTTAGTCAAGAGTTTCTCGTCAATAAATCGGTTTGGGCGGAGCTTACCGAGCTTTCGTCATAGATGAAAGAACCCGGCCACCCTAACTAGCTGACTTTGTGGGCCAGCGATGGCTCAGGCCGCAACTCCGGCGCCTGGTCAGACTTGGCAGCAGCGGCTTCCGCCAATGCTTCCCGCGCCTCGCTCTTATTAACTTCACGCCACGTATGGTACATGCGATGGGCGAACGTCCAATACGAACCAACCGCCAGCACCCACAGCACCGCAGGCATTCGGTTCGTGAAGAAATTATGTGAATGGGGGACCGTCGAGAGCGCTCCAATAATAAACAGCACTACGCGCTCAGGCCTGCGCAGAAAACCAACGTCGCATTTCTCAATCATGCTCTCAGCGCGCGCACTGGCGTAGCTCACCATTACCGAACCCATCATTCCGGCGCCGGCCAGAAAAACGTTGAGCGTCGAATGAAATTCAGTGTCGCGTGCATAGAAAACCATCAAGCCGACAAACACCACCATATCCGACAGGCGATCGAGCGACGAATCCAGAAAGCCACCAAAACTAGTCACCCGGCCTGAGAGACGAGCCACCTGGCCATCGAGCATGTCGAATAGATTCGCGACAATCAGAACAATGCCGGCCCAGAAAAATCTGCCAAAGCCAAACAGCATGCCCGAGCCGACATTAATAGCTACCCCGATGAAGGTGAGGATGTTCGGACTGATATGCCCGCGCGCCAACCAGCGCACCATCGCATCGATGATCCGCTGGCCCGCCCGTCCAATGCTTGCTCCAAACATTCCGCTACCTTCTTATGTTGCTAACAAAGATTCAATCAACAGATGATCATAGGAATGGGTTTAGGCGGTGTCAAGAAGGAATGGGCACAACTTCAAATACCTCAGGTCCTCGAACTGAGAAAAGGCGCAAGCAGCACAAAACGATTTCCGTCGTTTCGCACTTGCGCCCCTTTGTGGCTCTTGCGGCGTCCAATCGCCCCATCACGGAACCAAAGACTCTACCTCAGGGTGACGGCACGATCGTGATCACGGCTTGATTGCTGCTTTGGCCGCGCAATCGTATCCGCACCTTGATGTCCTGCGAACCGCCGCCGCCTTGCGCGACGTCAGGCAGTCTGACGACTACCTGTGTAAGCCAATCAAAGCCGGGCACCGTTCTGACCGATTCAACCGTCAGTGGGAAGATGTTGTTGCCCAGATCCTGGCCTTCAGCCGTAATCGCCGATTGGGTTTCGCCCGGCTGTAACTGCGCGTGTAAAGCAAAGAGCGCAACGCGCGTGTGATGATCGGAACTGAAGTTGTGATCATCAAGCTCCGTAAACGGATCGCGCAGCAGCGTCACTGAGTCGAGCGCAATCGCCCGGTCCGTACCTTCGGCGGTGAGCAGCACCGGCGCCAGGTTGTCCGGGACCGTCACCGCGATTGTGTCGGTATCAGACAGTGGTCCGCCAATTCCGTTATGACCAAGATCGTTCGTCGTGATCGTTATGACACCGGTCCCGAATGTCAGGTTGCGCATTCCATTGAGCGCCAGATTGATATTCGTAATGCTGCCGGTAAAGGTAATCAGCGCGTCGTCGGTGCCGTCACCGGCACTGAATGACAATCCGCTGGTGCTGTTTAGGGTGAGCGTGCCGTCGGTAGCCTGGAGGGTTACCTGCACCGGATCGCTGCCCGCGTCCACGTCAGAAATAAAGATTAGGTTAGAGGTGGCCGTAGAGAAGACCAAATTGGTGTTGAGCACCCCTGTCTGCGCCCCAGGTACATGATTGACCGGCGCATCATTAACCGCATTGACCGTGACGGTGAACGTTCTGACGAGAGTATCCACTCCACCGTTGGCCGTACCGCCGTTGTCTTTCACCGTCACCGTGATCAAGACCGATCCATTGGCATCCGGCAATGGCATGAAGCTGATCGAGCCGGTGGTATTCGGACTGGTGTACGAAACGCTCGGGTTGGGAATCAACGCCGGGTTGCTCGAAGTAGCTGTGACGGTCAGGGTCTGCCCGCTTTCATAACTCGGCCCCGAAGTGATCCCGGCGAGATTGACGGTCTGCAGCGCCGCATCTTCATTAATAACGACATTGCTGAGCGCGTTAAGCGTCGGAGCGTTATTCAGAGCATGCACGGTGATCGTGAACGTCTGCGGCGCGGAAGTATCGACGCCGCCCAGGGCCGTGCCGCCGTTGTCTTGCAGTCGCACTGTGACGGTCGCGGTCCCATCAAAACCATAAGCCGGCGTAAAGGTCAGCGTGCCTGTCGGGCTAATGGCCGGCTGTGCCGAGAAGAGCACGTTGTTGTTATTCGAAACCAGGAACGTCAAAGTCTGAGCAGATTCATCCGGCGGGCCAGCGGAAATACTGGTGGCCCAATTGGCGATTGTCTGCGGGACGGCGCCGTTGACAATCTGATCGGGGCCCTTCGTAAATGACGGCGCATCGTTGACTGCATTGACCGTGATCGTCACCGTAGCTTCGGTGCTGGTCAGAGCGGGTGACGAGCCATCGCCGGTATCCGTGACGGTGAACTTGAAGCTGTCCGCTCCATTGTAGTTGGCCGCGGGGGTATAGGTGCGAGCAGCTCCGGCGCCATTGGAAATGGTGCCGTGCGATGGAGCAACGGTAATCGTAAAGGTCAGACTGCCCAACGCCGTTTCGACATCAGAGCCCGTCAGCGTTATCGGCAACGGCGTGTCTTCGTTAGTCGAAGTCGACTGCGAGTCAGCCGTCGGCGCGTCGTTGACTGGGTTGACAGTAATCGATGCCGTCTCGGTCGCAGTACTAAAGGCAGTCGTGCCGCCCACTACCGATGTATCAGCCGTGTTGCCGTTAGCGCCGACCGTCCGATCCCACGCCCGGAACGTCAGCCCCGGATCCACCGTGCCATTGAAGTTGGCATTCGGCAGGAAGCGCACGCGAGTCGTGGCGTCTGCTGCCAACAATCGCGCGTTGAGCGAGTCCGGAGCGCCGAACGGCGTCCAGTTCGTACCGTTGTCAAGAGAGAACTGCCAGATCCCATTAGTATTGTTAGCAGCGATGACGGCGAGGCCCGTAAGCGCGCCTGCATCAACGTCGGTTATCCGAACGCCGCCGGCGCTGGCAATAACCGCGGAGACCAGCGTACCGGTGTTACTCGCAACGGGGACGTCCTCGTTAATGGCACTCAAGATCATGTTGCCGGTGTTGTCCAAAACCGGCGCATCGTTGACGGCATTAACCGTGATCGAGACGGTCGCGATGTTGGAGTCCGCGGAACCGTCGTTGATCTTGAAAGTGAAACTGTCAGGCCCGTTATAGTTCGCCGCCGGGGTGTAGGTAAGATTGGGCGCCGTGGTGGCCCCAAATGAACCATGGGCCGGCGGCGTGACGATAATGAAATTCAGCGAAGCGCTATCCACGTCCGAACCCGTCAGAGTGATCGCCGCCGCCGTATCTTCGTCGGTGATGACTGACTGGGGATTGGCCACCGGCGGATCGTTGACTGGATTGATGGTGATATTGACATCTGCCTCGTCAGAGTCGAGCCCGCCGGCGCTGGCCTTAAACTTGAAGGAATCCAGCCCGTTGAAGTTTAGGGTTGACTTATAACTGACGGTGGCGGTGCATTCCGTGAACGTCGTGAAGGTACAGGTAGTTCCGGTCGGCACGAGGTTCGAAATCGCATGCCCTGGTTGCTGAGTGATTACGAAAGTCAGCGGGAAGTTCTGCGAATAGGTCCCCTTCAGAGTGATCGTCACCTGCGTGTCTTCGTTGGTCGAAGGCTGCGGGCTGGGTGGCACCGCCGTCGGTTGGCAGCCGCCACCAGTCTGTGTCTCGTAGGCGCCAATGTCTGAGCCGTCACCGCCCGCGGCATTAGGATAGACTGCGTCAGCCAGATCGAACGGACGGACGCCGCCGCGCTGGTCCGTGGTCAAGCCAAAAGCTTTGCCCTTGTCAATCGCTGGGCTGGTGCATTGAGGGGCGTGTGTCTTTGTGGGGCCGCCATTGTCAGCTAGTGCAAACAGCAGAGGATCCTGTCCCGTGATATTCGGACCGGCGCCTGGATTCTGATTGATCGTCGCGCTTGATGTGCTTTGAATTAAGTTGAAGCCATCAGACTGAGCGGTGCCGAAGATGTCCGGACCTGCCGGCGAACTATTTCCACCGCCGACGATTGTGTTCTTAAGGGTGAGGTTTGCCGATGCAAGGTAGATACCGCCGCCAGCGCTGGCAGCACCAGTGCTCGTCGTATTCAGAGTGATCGTACTGCTGTTGATGACTAACGGGAGTGGGTTGGCGTTAAGGATGCCGCCGCCTTTGCTGTCAGTTCCAGTTGTATTGCCGCTGATAGTGCTGTTGTTAATGTTCATCGACGGGCCGGCGTCATAGATACCGCCCCCACCACCGCCGCTCGTATTGACGTGGTTGTCGTTAACGGTACTGCTGTTAAGAGTCAGAGTACCCGTACTAAAAATGCCGCCGCCAAAACCGGAAGAGCCCACCTGGTTGCCGCTGATCGCGCAGTTGTTAATTGTCAGCGTCGCTCCCGTGTTGTTAAAGATGCCGCCGCCCTGACCTCCGCTGGCCAACACCCCCTTGCTAATCGTCAAGCCGGAGATAATGACTGTGCCGGCGGCGACTCTGAAGATACGGAAGTTGGTTACGGCTCCGCTGTTCCGCTCGACCGTCAATACATTCGCGCCTGGCCCTTGAATCGTCACGTCGTCTGCGATATCCGGCAGCGCCGTTAGGAGACTGATAACGTATGGACCCGGAATAGCAAACACCGATGCGTTAAACGTGATCGTTTCTGCGCCAGCATCGGCGTTGGCCGCATTGATCGCTTCCCGCAACGTGCAGCCGTTGCCCGTACCGAGCGGCGCGCAAACCCCGTCGTCTCCGTCCACAGTCGTATTCACCTCGAGCGCGGTGAAGTCGTCCTTGAAGTAAGTGACGGTGTTGTCCGTACTCGTTGAGACGGTGTTGAGGTTGCCGGCGCTGTCTGAAGCTCGGCCCGCCGGAATCGTGGCGATCACCGTGCCGCTCTGGGTCATGCCTTCAAGTGCGACATTAAAGTGCGTGCCGTCATTTGGCGCGATCTCGGTGATGTTGACGACGGTTGCGCCCGCAGTCCCTGAGATCGTTACATCGGAATTTGTAAAAGTGCCTGCGACCACCGGCTTAGTGAAGACCGCCGTAAAGTTGATCACCGTGGTGGCCGTCGGGCCGGTGACCGGGTCTGGCTGGGTGGCGGCCTGATTGATAGTCACGTCCGGCGCGGTCGTGTCCGTTACCCAACTCTCAGTCGCATCCGACGTCAACGGGTTGTTCGCGGCGTCCTTGATGTTTGAGCCTAGATGGTTCAGGAACAGGACATAAGTGCCTGCCGTCGCCGTCAGCCCGCTCAGGTTACCCAGCGTCCACGTGATGTTGTCACCACTCGTCAGTGTTGCTGCGCCTGGCAGCAGCTCGGCGCCGGCGTTGCGCTTCAAGCTCAAGTCGGGCAGATCGAAACCAGTGACCGCTTTATTGAATACGATTTGAATCGAACTGACACTTGTGTTGCGCGGGTCAGGTGCAACTGGCGTAATCGTCACGCTCAGTGCCGAAGGATCAAACGTGCGATTAAATTGCGTCGCTACCGTGTTGGTGTTGCCGGCTACATCAGTCGCCACCCCCGCCGCGATGTCGGCCGACACGGGGCCCGGGCTGGTGGGTGTCAGATCAAAGGTGTAAACCGTGGGGCCGCCGGCGAAGTTACCGACCGTGCCATTTCCGGGAACGATGCTCGCGATCGTGAAACCCGAAACTGGTTCGCTGAAGGTGACCGTCACCGGGATCGGCGTAGTCGCGGTCGGATTGCCCACCGCGGAACTCATCCCGACATTCGGCTTGGTGGCGTCAATCGTGACTTGCAGAGTACCCGACGTAGCCACGTTGCCGGCTTTGTCAGTCTCACGCGTGCTATAGAGGTACGGACCGTCCGCTAAGACGGTTGAGTCGGTCAGCGTAAGCGATCCACCCGGACTGTTAAGCTGAGTAGCGACCGGAGCTCCACCGCGCAGTAACTCAACCGTCGATCCAACTTCAGAGGTCGAGATGGTGAAGTCTCGAGTGGCGTTGGCATTCGTTTTGTCATCTGAGTTGCTGGCGCCTGAGTCGCTCGTGCTCTTCAAGTCAGGTACCGCCGGTGTGACCGTGGTGTCGATCGTAATCGTCAGCGGATCAGACTCCGGACTTACGGTGATGCCGACAGTCTGCCGGGCCCTGTAAGTGTGCGAACCCGCCGATCCGGTACTGTCCGTCAATTGAATGCTGGTCCCGGCTGCGGTCCCAGTGGCCACCGGCGTAACCGAATCACCATCGCGCAGCAGATCGACAGTCGCGCCATTCACCACCCCCGTGATCGTGAAAGTCGGGGTAGTGTCATTGGTATAGTCGTCGGTGTTGCTCGGGCCGGAATCACTCGCGGCGTCAAGGTCCGGCGCGCTTGGCTTGATCGTGATCGTAATGCTGGTGCCCGCCGAAGGATCGCTAGTGATCGCATTGAACGTCTGCCTAGCCGTATAAGTGAACGTTCCATTAGGCGCTGACGGATCCGTAAGCTGTATCGTCGTGCCCGCGGCCACACCGGTGATCGGGCCGCCTGGAATTGGAGCGCCGTCGCGAAGCAATTCGACGGTCGCACCATTGATCACGTTTGTGATGTTGAAGGTCGGACTGGTGTCGTTGGTGATGCCGTCGCCCGGCGTTCCTGAATCGCTCGATGGATCCAGCACGGGCGCATCCGGAACAATAGTTATGAGGACGGGCAGGGCCGCTGACGCTACGCTCGTGTCGGATCCGAATGATTGCTTCGCGGTGTAAGAGTAGGTCGTGCCGCTTGCTGTAAATGTGAGCGGTCCCGGATCGGTCAGTTGAATACTGGCGCCCGAAGCTACGCCGCTGGCCACCGGAGTGCCGTCGCGGAACAGTTGCACTGTCGCGCCCGAGAGGACGCCCGGAATGGTAAACGACAAATTAGTGGCGACGTTCGTCTTGTCGTCGGTGCTGTTGGCTCCTGAGTCACTCACCGCATCGAGGTTCGGCGCGCCCGGAGCGTTCGGCGCTATCTGTTTCTCAAATGCGCCGATGTCTGAATCATCAAAAGGTGAAATCGGCGCGGCCGCGTCAGAGTCCACTGGACGTACGAAGCCGCGCTGATCAGTGGTCAGGCCGAAGGCGTTCCCCTTTTCCAAAGCGGGACTGCCGGTGACCAGGGCATGCGTCTTTGTTGGCCCACCGTTATCGGCGAGCGTGGTGTTGAGAACCGTGGCGATATCAATCGTGCCCACGCCCGCGTTGCCGACGATATTGTGGTTAGCGCCGTCGGTAAGACCGCCGCTGCTGGCCGCGTCGCCAATCAAGTTGTAAGAGCTGGAGGCGTCGGCCGTGCCGGTAATGTCGTGGGCAGTGGGCGAGGCTGTCCCCTTGAGGTTCCCGCCGACGATCGTGTTCTGGAGCAAGACCGTGCCGCTAACGAGATTCAGGCCGCCACCCGCGCCACCGCCGAGATCATCCTTGTCGGTGGTGTTGCCCGTCACCGTAACGCTGGTCAGCGTGGTTATTCCGATCACACCTTGATTGAAAATGCCGCCGCCGTCATTGTTGGCGCCGTTGCCGCTGATGGTGGTGTTCGAGATGGTTAACGTCGCGTTATCGGTGGTGCCAACATTGAAGATGCCGCCGCCATTACTGCTCGCAGTGTTGCCGCTGATCGTGCTGCCCGTAATCGTCAAGGTAACCGGAGAGGCTGTCGCGTCGTGATAGACGCCGCCGCCTGAACCCGCCCCGGCCGTGCCTGCCGTCCCGCCGGAACCCGCCGCGCCGCCCGTCGTGGTATTCGCTGAGATGGTTGAGTTGGTTAACGTCAGCGTGCCGGTGTTGAAAACGCCGCCGCCGAGGCCCGCTCCGCCGTTGCCGTTGGCGTTGGCCGCGTCAGTGTCGCCGCCCTTGCCGCCCGTCGCCGAGTTGCTGCCATTGACGGTCGTGTTGGTCAACGTCAGCGTGCCGCCGTTATAGATTCCGCCACCGAGTCCTCTGCCACCCACGCCGCCCGCGCCTGCGCCGGTATTCGAACCGCCATCACCACCCGTTGCATGACTGGCGCTGACGATAACGTTTGAGAGAGTGAGTGTGCCCGCATTGATTACTGCACCGCCCTTGGCATCGATGCCGGCGCTGCCCGCGACACCATTGGCGCCCAGGACCTTGCCGCTCGTGATCGTCATGCCTGAGATGGTTGCCGTCTTGCCAGAGGCGACATTAAAGACCCGGCTCGCATTGTTGCCGTTGACTGTCAGCGTGGCCGCTCCCGGCCCGGTGATCGTCATGTTCTTGTTAATCGTCAACTCACCAGTAGTGAGCGTGATCGACGTCACTGAAGGATCGAAGGTGATCGTGCCGCCGGCGCACACGCCGTTATCGATCGCGTCGCGCAAAGTATTGGCGCCGCTGTCGGCGTTGCTGGTGACGACAACAGATGCAGAGCATGCCTGCACTACCTCTGAGACGTGGTTGGATGTGTTGCCGTTGAATGTTCCGTCGCCACCATAGACGGCGGTAATGTCGTGCGGCGAGCCGACAGTGTCGGGATAAGTAAACTTGCAGGTCGCTACGCCGGCCGTCAGCGCCTGGCTGCCCGCCTCGCAAACAATCGTCGTCACACCGTCTTTGAAAGTGACCGTACCGGTGGGTGGTCCGGTTACCGAGGTGGAAGAACTCACCGTCGCCGTGTAGGTAACTTGCACGGTGGGCGCTACCGGGTTCGCCGAAGTTGCCAGCACAGTCACGGTGTCGGACTTGTTCACGACCTGCGGATCGCCAGTCAACGTTCCGGTGCTGGTGGTGAAGTTTGTATCACCAGGATAGACAGCAGTGATGCTGTGCGATCCGGCTGGAAGCGTTGCGATCTGACAGGTCGCCACGCCGCTGCCGTTGAGCGCCTGACCGCCAGCGTTCGAGCAAGTGATCGGATTTACACCGTCCTTGAAAGTAACCGTGCCGGTGGGCGGTCCCGCAAATCCACTAGTCGATGTGACCGTGGCCGTGAATGTCACATTCTGTGTGACCAGAGACGGATTCAGCGAAGACGTGACCGCGGTCGAGGTGCCGGAGGCGCTGACCGTGCCTTGTGAAAGGGCGCTCGAAGTGCTCGGGTCAAAGTTGCCGTCGCCGCTGTAGACCGCGGTGACGCTGTGCGCTCCGGAGCCAAAGGTCGTCACGCATTGCGCCTGGGCCGAACTTAAGGCAACGCCATTGCAGCCCGAAATCGCAGTTCCGTTATCTTTGAAGATCACGCTGCCGGTGACCGCGGTCGGATTCCCAGCGGGATTCGAAGCGACGGTGGCCGTGAACGTCACTGACTGTCCGACGTTCCACGAACCGGCGGCCGGCACGGCGCCGAGCGTGGTCGTCGTATCGAATAAATCGACCAGCGTTACAGTCGCATCGTTCGCGGCTATGGTACCGGGATCGTCCGTCACAATTGGATTGCCGACGAACGCGCCCGAGAGCGTGCCTTGACTGGAAACCTGAGGAGTAGTGGGCGGAACTCCGGACAAGTTGGGCGGATTGTTGAGTGTCACGCTGAACTTAATCGTGATCGTCTTGCCGATCGGCAGCGTGAACCCTGTACCCGTTCCATTGATCGGGAACGTTCCGCCACTGAAAGGCATGGGCGCAAACGCGGAATGTGCCGCCGCCCTGGAGCTTCTGTCTTCTGACTTCTGACCTCTGACCTCTGTTCTTACGCTCTTCGCGTGATTCGAGCGAATGTCCGACTTCTGATCTCTGGCCTCCGGCCTCTGACCGCCCTTGCCTACGTGCGGGCTACTGCTCCGAGCAGAGTCGTACGAGACCTTCTCGACGCGCGCATCGTAGAGAGGCGCTTTGTCATTCAGACCAATCGCATCAGCATTGCGCGATACCCGCCGGGTGCTTGCGGACGAGACCTTAATGTCCTTCCCGTCAAATGTTGTCACTTGCACGGGAGAGGTTGCCGTTGTCAATTCGCGGCTTTCGCTTGCGCCTACGCCGGCGATGGCTTGCGATGCCAAAGTTTTACTAGCCAACGGCGCAATCGGAGTTGAAGTTGCCCGATTCAAGCTCTCAACAATTGAAGCGAAGTCCGAGCTGGCATTCAGGAGGGCGAAAAGCGAGGCGTCTTTCTTTTCCAAGAGACTGGCTGTACGAGCATAGTAGTCGCCCTGGTTCGTCTCCGGCCGATACATGGTAATAATAGTCGGCTGTGCGCACAGATTACCGGGACCGGGTGTGTTCCCGTACCCGCCCCCCAGGTTACTGGTGGCTATCGCGGCTGTATTTCCGGGATTCTTGCTTATTTCGAAAGCCTGCACTGCTGCAGTATCAAATTGTGCGCCAGTGTAATTAGGAATTTTGATGGTCGACAATTCGCGCTGTCGTATGCGGACACCGGAACCGCTGTTGGCCGGTGGACCAGGGTCGAGGGTATTGCTACGAACATCCACGCACGCTACGTTCTGCGCTTGATTATTTCCCGCGCCTGCCCCGATATTCGCGACAAAGCCATGTTGCGCATTTACGCCGGAGTTAGCCGTGGTGTTGCTCGTCACAGTGACGTTGAGAACTCCATTGTTGGTGGCGTCACCGGCATCGCCCGCCTGCGTATTAATTCCGGGGCCGTTGTTCCACTGCCTGACGGTGTTACCGGATATGATCCCGGTAAGCGTGCCGCTGATGCTGTGATTCTCCATCCGGATTCCGGAGGACTGAGCCGAACCGGAATTTGTTACGGCCGCATTGCCGATGAAGTTATTCGATACTTGTCCCTGCCAGACACCATTACCTTGCCCCTCATTGACGTTGATGGCGCCACCCTGAATATTGCCTACCAGCGGATTAAGTGCCGTGCCGTTATTCGAGATGTTGAAAGTCACGTGCTCGGTGCTGGTCGGACTGAGGTTGCCGCCGGAGAGGGTAATGCCCTGCCCCAGAGCATTGGCGCCCCCGCCGCCGGAATAGAAGTTTCCGGTGATGACGATGTTCATCGTGGCGCTATTGATCGTATTGATCTGGATGTGATCGCCATTCGTCGCAGCAAACGTGTTGTTCGTTACATGCGCAGTGATGATGGCTGTATTATTCGCTTCGATGTTCAGGTTGTCGTTGCCTGTTACGCCCGTACTCGTATCGCGGATCGTGCAACTGTCAATTGTGATGTTATTCGCCGTTCCGCTTGAGTTTTTGATTCTGAAGTTATCCTCAATACCGCCCTTGATCGTGTCAGAGGAGAAGGAAGATGTTCCAAGCAGGCCGTCAAAGATGATGCTGCCCTCATCAGCGCCCGCGTTGTCGCCATTCACGCCGTCAATGAAGCAGTTATTCAAAGTGAAGCCGGTGACGCTCGTCCCACGGATTCCATAGTTCGTAAAGTCATTCAACTTCATCCGCGTGATCGAAACGTTCGACGTATTATTAACGTAGATGCCGATCCCGTTCCCCGTGCCATCGGCTCCGGTCTTGTTCGAGATAGTGCCACCGGTGCAAGTGGCTGCTGAGGTGCACGTGCCGCCGTTGCCGGTGATCGTCAAACCGCCCGTTCCTGCGCCGTCCAAAATGATGCCGTTAGCTGCGCCACTGCCGTTCGACGTGATGCTGCGGAAGTTCATCCCGCTGGCGCCGATGGTCGTGCTAACAACCCTGAGCGCTGTCCCCGTAGTCGCGGAAAGGATGTTAGGCGAAGCTGACCCGTCGCTGGTCGTGTAAATGACTGAGCTTGTGCCACTGCTACTGCTGATATCAACCGCGCTGCTACTGGCCGAAGTGACGTTAACATCTCGGATAGTCAGCAAACTGGTGCTCGCTCCACCCGCAAGCCCGGACGCAGTTAGCCCCTTAGTCGCTCCCCCGCTGGTGTTGATGTTCAAACCCTGAACCACCGTGTTCTCTTTCATCGTCACGGTGCCCTGGATTGTCGGCCTCATTCCATTAGCGGTCGTTGCGTTGCTGCTGAGTGTTGGTCGCGCGATGGTTCCCGCCGGAGGAGTGATTCCAAAGAAAGTATCGAAGCTGGAAGCGACGGTACCTTGACCAATTAACCATTGCGCTTGCACCTGCGCCAGGGCCTGTGTTGCCTGACTGTTGTTCCCCTGTAGTGTAGTGGTCGTGCCGGCCGCAGTAGTGCTGCCACTGAAGACGAAGACTCTCTGGTTCGCGTTGAGACCCAGCTTTCCAGTTGCCGCGTTGGTCACCGCATCCAGATTATTGAACGGAGTACTTAACGTGCCGTTGCCGGCGGGACCAAGAGTCGTATTAACGAACCAGATCACTGGGCCAGAGACCGCGACTGTAACGGTTACCGGCGAGCTATCGGCCACACCGGGACAGCCATTGTCACTCACCACGTACGTGAAGGTTACGTTGCCCGTGACGCCTGGAGGCGGATCAAAGTCAAAAGTGCCGGTGCTAAGATTCACGTTCGAAATCACACCGCCGACTGGACTGGTCGCGCTGAAACTCGCATTTTTGACTGAGAAGGTTGGATTGCATGTTGGCGAGCCGGTGCCTGTGTCCGCATCGGTGATTCCACCGAGCAGGCCAGTAAGTCCAGTGATCTTCATATTGGCCTGCGCCGAATAATTCTTGTTAGTAACCACCGGCGGATCGTTCACCGCAATAACCGTGATCGTGAAAGTCTGGTCGGCAGAGTTGTCCACGCCCGGACTGGTGCCACCGGTGTCGTGGGCGTGATAGGTGATCGTCGCTGTGCCGTTCTGATTAGCCGCCGGCGTATAAGTAAGCGTAGCCGTCTTCGGATAGCTGGCGCCGACCACGTTCAGAGCGGGCGCAGAAGAGAAAATACCTGGATTGGTGTTATTGGTTATGACGAAGCTTACTGTTTGAGCAGATTCATTTGCGGGACCGGGATTGACGTTCGTAATAAAGCTGGCGACTGATTGAGCGCCGGCGTCCTCGTTCACTGACGCGGGATTGCCTGGAACCGTAAAAGTCGGAGGGTCGTTAACGGCGTTAACGGTGATCGACACGGTGCAAGTTTCATTCGAGTTTCCGTTGTTCCCCGCTCCCGAAGTCGTCCCGTCATTCACTCTAAATACAAAACTATCGGGGCCGTTATAGTCGGCAGCCGGCGTGTAGGTCAGATTGGGCGCGGTGGTTATTCCGAATCCGCCATGCGCCGGCGGAGTGACGATGCTGAAGCTGATCGTATCACCATCAGGATCCTGTCCCGTCAGGGTAATGGCCTTGGCCACGTCCTCGTTGGTGGCGACTCCCGTCTGATCAAAACAGATGGGCGTGCTCTTGATCGAGCCGGGAACAAACGTCGTATGTGAATCGAGAGCCGGGTTGAAGGAAAGACCGGTCGCGTCGGCGGCAGTCGTATTGCCGAGCTGCACCGTGTAGTTGATCGTGTCGCCCGGATCAGCCTTGCCGTCGACGTTGTTGGCAGTGGCGGTCAGCGCCGCAGTCATGGTCGCCGTCACCGCTCCGACGATTGGGGCCGCGAAAGGTTCAGGAGCAGGTTCGGGTTTCGGTCCCGGCAGCGCCGCCGCAGTCTCCGTGGCTGGTTCTGTCGCGGGCGCAACTGGCGGATTGACGAACAGCTCTTCTGCTGCCGACTTCGGCTTATTCGTCTTATCTGTCCTCTTCGCTTTGGCCACAGTCGCCCGCGCAATCGAAGGGGCGGCGATAGCGGAAATCGGCGTTATGAAAATCGCAAAAGCGAGTAGACAGGCTACCAGAACCTGCAGAGTGCGAGGCGAGGGATCAGGGGATAATTGATTCACAACGAAAATTTATTTCTAGAGCGTGCGGTATTACTAAAGTGACTTTGGGCGGACGGGTAAGCGCAAAATCCCTTTCGATGCGGCATAAGACTAACCCGGAATCACGAAACCGTCAACGGGAAAAGCGATCAGGGTGATGATTTGCGGGAGAAGTGAGGTCAGTACCACCCGCGGTAGCGGGTGGGTCAGTAGGTGCTGCCTAAGATCACCCACCCGCTACCGCCGGGTGGTACCGACTCCACAATGCTGCTTGCTGCCTTCTGCCTTCTGCTTACATCCCAGGCGGTGGCGCTTTCGCTCTGGCCTTGTCCCTTCGCCCCTTAAGCTTCTTCTCGGCCTCAAGATCTTTCACCAGCACATAATTGAGGTTGCCGCCCGGACCGCCGATAAAAACGTTGATCTCAAAGTCGGCGCATTTGAGAATCTTTAAACTGTTATCCATTCCCACATAGGCTTCCCATTGATCCGCGGCCGGAAGACTTGTTCCCTCGATAAACTTCGCTACGAACTTATCAACGTGGGAATATTCCGGGCCGTTGTAGCCGACGGTAAAGTTTGAGACGCGACCGTCGAGAAGCGAGAACGTGATTTGATTAATACCCTCGAATTTGTCTTTCGTTTCATATTTCGCAGGTCTGATGAGAAAGCCGGATACTCCAAATTGGCTGGGTGGTCTGGACAAGCTCGCGCGAACCTCTGCGTCATCCTTGCTACCGGGAAACAACGCCAACACTTCCTCAGTCGTCATCCCGAGTCTGAGACCTTTTATATCAGGCGCCCCCGCCAAGGTGAGTTGGCATGTTGGTTTCTCTTGCGCGCTCGCCTTATTTGTCTGAGCCGGAGATTGAACGACCGCAGGGTTGATGTTGGCTAACGACGGCGAACCCGCCGACCTGGATGGGGTGCAAGCGATGGAGACGGCGATCAGCAGGAATAGTGAGGTCAGTACCACCCGCGGTAGCGGGTGGGTATGTTTTGCTGTGGCAACAACTGCTCTCATCATGGACATGATGCCGGAACATTTTCCATTTGTCATTTGACACTTTTCATTTGTTCATTCGTGAAGGTAGCGGGGGTGTGATCGCGCACGTCGCATGTTGGAGTCTGTACCACCCCAGTAGCGCAGGAAGGTCAGTACCACCCGCGGTAGCGGGTGGGTCAATCCAACTCCGGTAGATCACTCCCTTGTCCATTCATTACATAATCGACTGCCAACGCGACGCTACGCTCATTCCACAAGGGCCGTTGGCTCCCTTTGTCAGCCCATGGACTATTCGGACTCTTCCAGTTCCCATCTTCTCTCATTAGTCGGGTCGCATTCGCCTTAAATGTATTTAGAGCACGTCCGGATTTCGTCGTACCAATCGAGACTACAAGGTGAACATGATTGGTTCTGACATTCAACGCGTGTAAATGCCAACGACGAAATAAGCATGATTCGCGAATAGCATTTTCAAGACTTCGCCGTTGCTTCACGTTAAGATTATGAGCCTCCGACCTGAGTGTACGAGCATTGTGTTCCTTCCATTTCTCGTTAGCCGGAATATAAGGAGTGCGGTAGATATTGTGGTGGCGATCAGTTGAGCCCCGCTCGTCACCGTGAAGCCACGTGCCATGGCAACGAAAGGTAATCAGATGTGCCAGGGGGAGGTCAGTATCGTTCCATATGGTGAACTCAAGCGGGCGTCGCTAAGACATGGTAACCGAGTGTGCAATGAAATGGTTCTTGCAAGCGGCTCTGCGATTGACTCGATATCTAACCTGCTACCCACCCGCTACCGCGGGTGGTACTGACCTCACTGCGCTGCTTGATTGATGGTCCACTCGATACCGCAGGTAGTCTGATTCATCCATACCAACTCGCAATCGCATACCGCTCACCATGCGTAACCGGAATAACTTCGTGCGTGGTCTCTGAACGGAAGGCGGCCAGGGTGCCGGCCTCACCATCGAGTCGAAATTCGCGGCCGCTCCGCCAATCGGAAAACACTAGTGAGCCGCCGCAGTAACATTCCGGCTCCGGCGCCTCAGACTGGCGATTCAAGAATATGCTGATCGAGATCCGGCGCGACTGATCAGTGTTGAGCCGCAGCAGCCCGGTATTCCCATCCTGGTGAGCAACAAAGAAATCGCCCAAGCGATAGCGTAAGAATTGGGGTTCTTCGCAACCGCTGAGGTTAATTCCAAAATGCGTCCCGATCTTCTGGCGGTAATCGATCAAACGCCGTGTGACATGCTCTACGGTCTCGTTTGCGGGCATGAGCCGTGCGACCTTACGGACCCGTTCATTAACGGAACCGGCGTCACCCTGCCCATAGGTTAGCGCAGCGTCCGCCGGCGAACGGCGCAGCTCGGTGATCAATTCGCGGCAGGTCCGGGCATCGAAAAAGCCCTTGACCAGGTGTAAGTCGAAAGGAGAGGCTGGGGTTGGTTTCGTCATCAGGTTTATCCACAGATTACGCAGATTACACCGATCGGCAATAAGGCAAGCGGTAAAAGCGATGAAGCATCAGTTAACTTTGAAAGAGTAAGGTTCTAACTTGAGTCCTTCTAATCTTCTATCTGTGAAATCGGCGTAATCTGTGGATTGCAATGTGCATCCCAAACAAGACCGCCAGCACTCACTCATCTCGAGTCAGTGCTGGCGGCTTTCTTTTTCTGCTTTCTGCTTACTGCCTTCTGCTTGCTTTAGGGTCGCGGCGGAAAGACCCCCTGCATGGCGATACAAAAGTTCAAAGCCAGGTACGGCATCAGATTATTATGGGGCAGACCTCCCCCGGCTAGCGTCAGCGCCTGAAAGGCAAGCTGCGTCAAATTTGCGCTGGTATTTGTCTGATACGCAAAGCCGTTGGCTGACCGCGCGAGCGAAGTATTGGGCGATGGATTCTGCGCGTCGGCATTGTCCCCGTTGTGCGCTCTAATAAAGTGATTGTGCGCTGATATTTCTGTTTGCAGAAGGGTTATGGTCTCTGACCCGCTCGTTTGCCCAAGATCGTAGAGCGAAAGGCCCTTACCCTGACCCTGCTGTATAGGGACGCTACCTTGTAGATCCGGCAAGGCAAAGTTTGATTTGCCATCTCCACCATACGTCGTGCCGAGTAGCGAGAACAAAGCCGTGTTCTGCGAGATGGGCAACAATTGTCCATTACAGAAGGCCCATCCCGTCGGAGCAAAATTAAATGGGAAGATTCTGATTTCAGCTACAAATGGATCGGACATATCGTTAGTCTCCTTCGTTGCTAGCTCGGGCTCGGGAAAACACCAAAAAGGGAAATAATAAAGTTGATGGCCAGGTAAGGCTGGATGTTCTCATGCGGCTGACTACCGCCGATAGGCGTCATGGAGGTTTGTGCCAGGTTACTGTCCGTCGAATCGCCTATAAATAAGGTTACCGATGGCGACGCGGCGACGACCGCGTTCGCCGGAGCATTCTGAGTACCGGGCGCGGTCGAAGCAGTAAACGGATGCGTGTGCACTGGCAATTGCTGTGTTGTCAGCGTTACCGATTCCACTCCGGCTGCCTCACCTTCGGTGTAACTGATACCACTATCCGGATCGGTCCCCTGATGAATGGGGACTCGGCTCTGCAGGTCCGGCAGGTTGAAGGTTTGCTGACCGTCGCCTCCATAAGTGGTGCCGATTAGCGTAAAGAGGACGTCGTTCTCGGAAATCGCCATCTGCTGACCTTGGCACAAGGCCCAACCCGACGGCGCGAAGTTGCCGCCAAACATTCTGATTTCACCGACAAAAGGTTCTCCCATATTTATCTCCTTAGTTCCGCGACGGGAAGATGCCCTGTAGCGCGATGCAGAAGCAAAGCACCAGGTACGGCTGCCTGTTCTCATGTGGTTGACTGCCGCCAACATTCGTTACAGTTTCAGGAAGGATCGGCGTCAAATTGCTCGCTGCCGCGTACAGATTTTGTGCCGCCGCCAAGATAGTATTGTTAGCGTTCGGGGTGTCGCCCACTGACGTTGACGCCTGGGCCAGGTGTCCATGCGTAGGCATCTGCTGCTGACTAAGTGTGACGCTTGTCGTGCCGCCTTTTTCGCCGAGCGTATGACCGTTGCCGAAATGCATCGGGACCTTACCTTGCAAGTTAGGCAGCGCGAATGTGGTCTGCCCATTGCCTCCGTAGGTTGTGCCAAGCAAAGAGAACAGCGCTTGGTTCTGATTGATTGGCAAGAGTTGGCCATTGCATTGCGCCCAGCCCTTTGG
Organism: Pyrinomonadaceae bacterium; assembly: GCA_035601635.1. Taxonomy (GTDB): domain Bacteria; phylum Acidobacteriota; class Blastocatellia; order Pyrinomonadales; family Pyrinomonadaceae; genus UBA11740. The sequence continues at coordinate 7,029 of DATNNY010000204.1, read as the reverse complement.
CGCATAGTTGAAACTCATGATCTTTATTTCAGACAGAAATGGTTGTGACATGGTTTTCTACTCCATCGAGAAATGTCGACGTTGTTGCAACCGGGGCAGTCGCCCGACCTAAACGGGGCGCTCATTCTCGCGGCTCTCGAACCCTCCCTTTGCGGTCGGGCTACATCGCCGCTTCGCGGTCGACTAATAATGAGCCGCTCGAAATTTGGAAACCCGAGAGTGCAAATACCGGTTGATTTCCGTTGCTGGATCTCTTACTCAAAGAGACTGAAGCTTTCGAAAGTTGAAGCGGCGGGGATTCTAATAGCAACTCTACCGGATTGCAAGCAAAATTTTTTACTAGCCGGGAGTTACTCTTAGGCGAACGGGTTTAGCTCTTTCTCATAGCCCTTCGCGGCAACGAGGTGAATAACGGTGCGGAGTCAACGAGTGAAATGGAGTCAGTATCATCTGTGTCAGCGAATGGATCCATCGGCCAGCCCGTCGTTGAGTGGTTGACCCACCCGCTGACGCGGGTGGTCCTGACGTCACATGGTGGGTCGAGTCTGTGTCCCACCGGTGCCGCGGGTGGGACTAACCCAAATTCGCCCTCAAAACTCTTCGATGAACGGCCTTCTATTCTTTTGTACGGCCTTGGGACGCACTCTCGGCGTCGTTGTCGCCGGAGTGGCCGGCGGCGCCGGAGGAGTGATCGGCGGCGAACGCGGAAGGGTTGGCGTTGGGATCGCCGACGGCTGGGCGGATCCAGATCCCTTGTTCGCCGCTGCGGTCGGCGCGGGGTTAGCCAGGGCATCGCGATAAGAAAGCCGATTGATCGTTGCCAGATAGCCCTGCGCGCCATATTCGTCAGTGCCGGCGGGCACCAGAAGCAGTTGGAACGTGCCCAAAGACGGATGCACCAGCGTGTATGAGTCTTGCCGTTGCGCGCGGCTGCCGCCGCGGAACAAGAGCGTGAAGCACTCGCCGCCCTTCGGCGCCGCCATGTCATCAACCTGCAGCAGCGTCACTTCCACGACGCCGGTAGTGGTATGAAGTTCAAAAACTGAATTCAAATAAGATAAGAACGTGGCCTTGGTGTAATTGGCGAGCGGATCGTTCTGGGTTTCAGGGTTGTTACCAGGATTACCATCCCGATCTTTCCAACTCTGGCCCAGCACGTCCTTTAGCGGGACCGCGGCAAACAAAGCCGCCAGCACTCCTGCCTTTAAAAATTTTCTGCGTGAATTAGACATCGGCCTCCCTTAGTTCGATCGTCGAGCGGAGGCGAGGTCCGTCGTGGGTGATATTGATGAGGACGAAGGAGTCTATTATGTTTTGCGCAAGTATTCAATAGGCTGCAAAAACAAATAAGATCGTGTCAGCCGCCACTGAGACCGCAGCTTGAAACTTTGCTAATCATCGACCGTGCGGTACTCCAGCAGATAATTGAACCCGTCTTCCTGAATCTTGGCGAAGCCCAGACGCTCAAACAATTTTAGAGACGGATTAAAATTCTCGACCCAGATGTTGACCGCCTTGCCGGTCTCGTCCGCTTCCGCCAGAACTTCGCGAAGCAACGATGACCCCAGGCCCGCGTTGCGGTGTTTGGGCAGCAAAGTAATGTCCAGGATTCGTATAGCTTCAGATTCTCTAAGCACATAGACTCTGCCGGCTCGCTCGCCATCGACCATGATCACCAGGTAGCTCGCGTCCGGGAATTGCGCGTGGTAGTAAGAGTGCTGGGCGTTGAATTGCGATCGAACAAATGCTTCCCGCTGTTCATCCGCCCAGGGAACCAGCGCCATTTCCGGTGCGCGCGTGCTGGCGTAGACTTCGAGGAGAAAGGATTCGTCGTTGGCGGTTTCCTCGCGTAAGGTGATCGACATGCTTTAGTTGAAGTGCTTCGGGCCGTTTACTTTTTGATCAGGCGGTTGAATACGGCTTCGTAGTAGGTTCCTTCATCGTCGCGTTCAATGGGAACAATGAACAGATCGAAAGCGCCCATCTCGTCGTGCTGAAAAGGTCGCATGCCCTGTCCCAGAAACGTCTCGTTAGGCGCGCGAAACACCACCGAGAACCTTTCCTGACGGGAAGATAACAGGTGTTCGGAAACTCCTGTCAGCTCAGCTTCGACTGCTTCCGACTCGTTCAGCCGAATTCTAAACTTGGTATTGAGGTGTTTAAGAAACTCCGCGTGCTGAAAGTCTGCTGCCATAGTCATACCTTTCTCGGAATAGGGGAGTATCAGGTAAAAGTTGCGCCGGGCTCGCATTTCATTTCGAAATACATGGACTGATCGGACATGCGATGAAACCCGAGCCGTTCGTATAGACCCAATGCCGGATTGAATTTCAAGACATGCAACCGAACAGCTCTTTTTGCCGCGGCTGCTTCACCCAACAACTTTCGAATTAAGCCGGTACCAATGCCACAATTACGATGTTCCGGTAAGAGCGCGATATCGACCAGAATTATATCGGGTTCATTTCGATTGACCAGCAGCCGGCCTATCGCCTGGCCCTGCGACAGGATAATGCCGCTTTCCGCCTCAGGATAACATGCGTCGTACTGCTGCCGCTGCGCATCGAACTGCATTCTAATCAGCGCCTGTTTTTGACTTTCTTCCAGGTTGAGTAAGCTAAGTTCCGGGCGTGTGGTTGTAAAGAGTTGGAAGAGAAAATCTTCGTCATCCCGGTTAGCCGGTCGAACAGTCACTGAATCAGCGGGCTCTGGCATCGAAGAATTCATTACTTGTCTGGTAAAATTTTGTTTTCAGATCGTTTCTTAGTTATGCCAACGTAGTTCTTACCAGGAACCGGACGGTGATTAATGGAAATGATTACCTTTCCTGACGGCGTCGACCCCCAATCGTCGCAAAAAGAGGATGAGTCGATCAAGCCGGCAGAGCGATTCCCGGATCTGCGCAGTGCTGGACGCGAACTCGCTTTGCAGCTTGAGAAATATCGGCGGGCTGAAGATGTCGTCGTGTTGGCCATCGCGCTCGGCGGCGTGTTGGTAGCGCACGAGGTAACAAAATTTCTCTGCGCTCCCCTCGATTTGCTTCTCATCCGGAGACTACTCGCACCGCAGGGCGCCGGGTCGCAAATCTGCGCGGTCAGCGTGGGCGGTTCGATGGTAATCGACAAAGCCGTCTTGCCGCTGGCTACGGTCCCGTCTACACCTCTTGAACACTTTGTCTCTGATGCCATTGCCGAACTAGGTCATCGTGAGCGGATCTGCCGCCGTGGACTTGACCCGGCAGATGTCGCGGGTAAGACGGTAATCCTGGTTGATTGCGGTATTCGCACGGGCTCAACAATGCAGGCGGCGATTGCTGCACTACGGACAAAAGAACCGGCAAAGATTATCGCTGCTGTTCCGGTAGCGTCAGTGGGTGGCAAGGCGGCGATGGCGGCGATATGCGACGAATTCGTGTGCATCGCAACGCCGCTACCGTTTGGACACGTAGGTCTTTGGTACGCCGACTTCAGCCGGCCGGGCGATGATCGCGTCGGGGAATTACTGGAAGATAAAACGTTTTGAGCAATGCGGCAGATCAATGGGAAGGATAAGAACAGAAACCGTTTCAACGGTTTCACTCGCCGCGCCCTTCAAGTCATGAAACCGTTGAAACGGTTTTGGGTTTTTGGCGATCCGTATCCAACATGGCTGAAGTCAGGTGCTAATGAAAGGCTCGTTTATCTCACCTCGTTGAAGTGAGTTGCTAAGCGCTCCTCGAAACTGATCTATCTTCCGTGAATTCTTCATTCCGCCTGATCATGCAACGTGGTCAGCCGCCTGATTTCAAAGCGGCGGGAACCCGACGGAATGCTCACCACCACCTCATCACCTTCCTGTTTGCCCATCAGGCTGCGGCCGATGGGAGAAACGGTCGAGATCAATCCGGCGGCGGGATCGGTTTCTTCGGGCGTGACCAAACGATAGGTGACTTCCTCTTCGCGTTCCGCGTCGTAAAGCACCAGCGTCGAACCGTAGGAGGCTTTATCGTGCGGAAGTTTCGAAAGATCGATCGAGCCTACCTCGCTCATGCGCTGGCGTAACTCGCGGATGCGCGCCTTGACCATGGTCTGGCGTTGCAAAGCAGTCTGATATTCCGAGTTCTCGCGCAGGTCGCCAAACTCGCGCGCGCGCTTGATCTCTTTGGGCAGATGAATGAACAACTCGCTTTCCAGCTCGTCCAACTCGCCCTGCAATTTCTTTTTGATATCGACCGTCAAACTAACAACCCTCTGCCTTAACGATTACTGCTCACCGCTCACTGCTCACTGATTTTCACGCTTTCCCTTTTTCATTCAGAGCCTCTTCGATCGCCTGCCGCATTAACTGCGGCGTGGAATACTGGCTGAAACCCTGGAAGTGTTTCACGATCCGGCCATCGCGGGAAATCACGAAGCTCTGCGGAATTACGGCCTTGCCTTTAACTGCTTGCACCATTGGCCCGGCCAGAGTTCCATCATCCCAAATAATCTTGTAGGGGATGCTCTGTGACTTGATAAATTCTTTCACGTGCGCCTGGTCATTTTGTTCGTTATAGGTCGTGGCCACTCCGAGCACCACCAGTCCGCGCGCTTTGTACTCGTTGCTCATCTTCACCAGTTCCGGCATCTCCTGACGGCAAGGTCCGCACCAGGTGGCCCAGAGGTTCATTACAACGACCTTGTCCGTGTAATCCGAAAGCTTCAAAGAACCGCCATCGAGCGTCTGCAACTTTACCTCGCGTACATCGGAGGGCAAACTCACCACCGCCGGCGGCGAAGGCACGGTCGGCGGCGGAACATTCGCGGGGGCGTTCACAGCGCGGTTGGCCGGCGCGTTATTGGTCGCCACCTCGTTTGAGTTGCAACTCGACGAACCCAGGGCGCTAATCAGCACGACACCGGCCAGCGTGAGCCCAATGCGTCCGGGCGTCCAGAAAGATCTCCAGCCGGTTGGTTTATGGAAAGAAGAATTGGAAGAAGCCATCTGGTTCACGCTCTCTCGGATTTAGTTTGCCGTCAAGATGACCCGGAAGGTGGCAATGCGCGCCAGGTCATCGCCAATAATCGCATACTCACCCGGCACGAGCGAAGTGCGCGGGCGCACTTCCATGAAAACCAGATCGCCGTCCTTCACCAGTCCGCGCACCGTGGGCTTGATAATTTCTTCGGACGATATGGCAAAACCCATCATGCCCCGCTCGACGATGGCGGTGACCCGGCGCGCGCCTTTGTGCGGCGTGAGCCAAACCAGAAAAGGCGGATGCACGCCCGGCCGCTGATACGTAAAAAGAAATACCCGCGGCATCGCCGTTTTGAAGACGGTGGCGGCATGCTCGCCTTTCAGTTCGATATAGCTGACCTTGGTATTTTTCGCAGTGGTGTCTGGCCGCAAAGGCGTCTGCCCCTGCTCAAAGGGCAGCGGCACAAGCTTGTTTTGCTCGTCGAGGGTGTAAATCAAACTGCGATCAGGAGGAGCAGACGGCAGGAATTCCTGGGCCTTTCCGGTTCGCGTTATGGCGAAGGCGGCTCCAAGTAAGGCGGCGATGGCGAAATAGTTTTTGATGTTACGCAAGCTGCCAGCTCCAGTGATCAAGGCCCGAAGGGCCGTCATGAAATAGCCGCGACCGTTAGGTCGTGGATGACGATCCCCGTTCGTTCAACCGAGGCCCGAAGGGCCGACACACGTTAGCCCCACAAATACCTTTCGTCGTATTCAATCTCACACCTTTCAAGGAACTCCAGAAGCTCGTCCTTAAAAGTTCGTTTAGCATGGTGACGTTCTGATTGCGAATGTAGCTGATCACTTTCTGCTCTTCCGACTTGCTAACGCTAAATGCAGCGTACCCCTCCTGCCACGCAAACGCCCGTCGCTTTAAGGGAGGATTGATGAACCCACCGTCATGAATTAGATTTTATCACGCTGACGAAATCAGCGATTGTGATAGTCGATGGCAGGGAAGCATACAGGTGAATGTGGTCATACATTCCACCCGCACAAATCAATTTGGCATTCTTGTTATTCATGATCCCGCCAATGTAACCGTAAAGATCGTCTTGCCAATCGGCACCGATCCACGGCTCCCGTGCTGCGGTGCTCCATATGAAATGCACCAGCAAGCTGAGGTGCTTCACTGCCATATTTGGATCCCTTTCGTTTCGGCCCTGCGGGCCTCAGGTATGATTGATTGTGTTTGGTGTCCACGACCTCACGGTCGTGGCTATTTCATCGCGGCCCTTAGGGCCTCTCGATCACACACCAAAGGTAAGTGGTCGGAGAAATAGACGCAATCCAATGATTTTGGGATCGGTTCCCGAGTAGCTTGACGCAGCTTAGGAACTGAGCGGGTCCTTTGCGTTCTGGTCTTAGATGGGAGCGAGAGGTCTTAATATTAACCGCAGAATCGAGTCAACTCTCCCTGCACACGGAAAAGAACAACGTCGGCTGGTCGGCTTTGGGAGAGCTTTTCATCCAAAACTCGAGCGAGTCACTGGACTCCGCCTCTTAAGGATGAGCGGCCGGCGGCGGCTTCTTGTAGATCAGAAGATAGAGTTGGTTCGCCATTCCCGCGTTCATGGGTTGCAGAATCTTGTATTGCTCCAGCGCCGCCTTCTTGTTGCCGGACATCAAATGGTCGACACCCAGATTGAAATAGGCTCCGGCATAATCCGGCTTGAGTTTGATCGCCTGCTGATGGGACTCGATCGCCTCTTTCCACTTTCCCAGACTGCCATAGGCGAATCCCAAATTGTTGTGCGCGGCCGGCCAGTCCGGCTTTAACTGGATCGCCTGCTTGAAAGCCGCGAGGGCGTCGTTCATCTGTTTCAACCACCGGTAGGTAATGCCGATATTGAAATAGCCCTCCGGCAGATCCGGTTTCAACTGGATCGCCTTTTTGAGCGAATCGACGGCCGCGGTGAAGTTGGCCGTGTTGTTATAGGCCCAACCGAGATTGCTATACGCCTCGGCATAATCGGGCTTCAGTTGAATGGCCCGCTTGAAAGCCTCGATCGCCTCCGGCCAGTGTTTGCTCTTGCCCAGGGCGTAACCCAT
>DATNNY010000203.1:0-2998 GCA_035601635.1 Pyrinomonadaceae bacterium | reverse complement strand
TCAAATATCAAAAACTCTCTCCTGTTGTGATGGTAGTTGAGACTTTGTGAGTGCGAGAATTCTTCGGCATTGATTTGAAAGGCTGAAAGTGCGTTCCCCACTGATTTCCACAACAGATAGTCAATAAGCGGACTTTATACTTTGGCAAAAAGCGAGTACAGTACGGCAGCGGTGGATTTCAAGCAAGATAGGGCGCGTCCCCGCCCTGACTGAGGACAAAGTCACAATGACCGCACCTGGAACCGCACGCGAGGAACACGAAGCGATGGAATTCAGCGTCACAAAGTCCGCGCTACTAAATGAGCTCAACACAACCCAAGGCGTCGTCGAGCGTAAGACGACCATCCCCATTCTTTCGAATCTCCTGGTCGAGGCTAAAGGAAGCAGCCTGACGATCACGGCGACGGATCTCGAACTGAGCATTCGAACGTCTTGCGAGGCCAAGATCAAGAAAGAAGGCGCGGGGACCATTCCTGCGAAGAAACTATTGGAACTCGTTCGTTTGCTGCCCGAAGGCGAGATTAAGGTCAAGCTCCTTGAGAATCACTGGGTGGAGATCGTCAGCGACAAGAAGAAATACAAGCTCGTGGGCATGGCCAAGGAGAATTTCCCCGCGCTCCCGGCAATGCCGCACACGCTAGTGAAAATCCCCGCTCCGATCCTTGAGAACCTGATTGGCAAAACCAAATTTGCCATTTCCATGGAAGAGTCGCGCTATACCCTGAATGGCGGGCTGCTAATTCTGAAACCGGATACGTTAGCCATGGTGGCGACAGACGGCCATCGCCTGGCGCTTGCTGAGACGGATCACAAACTCGCGGGACTGAACGGTGAAGTGAAAGTGCTTATTCCAAAGAAGGCGATGGATGAGGTTGAAAAACTATCCAGCGCCGCCGGTTCCGATGCGCACATCGAGTTTGCGAAAGACGAAAGCCACCTTTTCTTCCAGGTGGGCCATCGGCTGCTGATTTCACGAATTCTTACGGGACAATTTCCGAATTACGAAGCGGTGTTGCCGCGCGACAACAACAAGAGCGTGGTCATCGAGCGCGCCGAATTGAGCGACGCCGTGCGCCGCGTCTCGCAGCTTGCCGACCAGCGTTCGCACGCCGTCAAACTCGCGGTTTCCAAAGAAGGCATCGAGATCTCTGCCTCGAGCCCGGAGTACGGCGAAGCCAAGGAAAATATCGAGAAGGAATACAAGGGCGATCCCATCGCCATCGGCTTCAATTCCAGCTACATGCTGGATTTTCTCGCCGCTGCGGCCGATGGGCCCATCAGCATCGAGCTGAAGGATGAACAATCCGCCGGCCAGATGCGCCCGCTCGCCGATGAGTCTTACCGCTACCGCTATATCATCATGCCCATGCGCATCTGACCGTATCCAGGGCCGTACTGAACAATCCTCTCAAACCTACTTAGGTCCGAGTTGTTGTGCGATCCGTTCATATGTCTCGAGGACAGACTTGATCTCGGCCTCGGCAAAGATTTGACAGTCGGAGTAGAGCTTCGTCAACAACCCAGGCAGCATCTCTTGGAGGGAGGGGAGGACCTGCTCAAATTCTGAGAACGCGCGACGAAAAGAACGAACCCTTTCTAGGTTTTCGGCCAATCGGGATCTCCGTTCCGTCTCGTCTGCCCAAAGACTCCGCCAGTATTGGCACGTAGGGCAGGATGAAGCACAACGGGTACCATCGTGAGACAAGAATGACTCCCAGCCGGACCTCGCAAGCGAAAGCGCTCTTAGTGAATCGTCCCGGCGCTTCTCACTGTTACATCTTCTGCAAGCCACCAAGACATTCCCTGGAACGTGTAGACCTGCCCGATAACGATTCATGCCGTCAAGGTGCTCAATCACGGACACCGTTTCCGCCAGGTCGCAGGAGCAATATGGGCAGCGGTTATTGAACAGTCTTCGAACAAACTCACCGTATTCTTCGCCGTCAACCTTGATTGGCCACTTCAGGCTGATTCTACGGCTCAACTCATGGAGAAACATGCTCACTAGTTTGTTGGCCACGTCGGATTTGGCCCGCCGCGTCGCAGTACGAAGCTGGGAGGTAGAATCCTTCACCTCTTGTCGTCTCCGAGCAGCCAGTTAACGTCGACGCCCAATGCCTTTGCGAGCGCCTTAAGTTCGTAGTCGAGCACATGACGGTGATCTTTTTCGATTTTGGCGATCGCAGCTCGGTCGAGCTGAATCCCAAGTCGCGCGAGTTTCCCCGAGAGTGCGTCCTGCGTTAGTGCTGGTTTGCACGCTTGACGCCCCTCAGCGACGCGTCTGCCAACAATATTTTTTCGGAAAGGCGTCTTGCTCACTTGGAAAAGACTACGCCTTGTACTAGCCGAAAATTGTTCTAAACTAGAACACTGATAGGCGGGCACTTCGAGGACAGACGCTACAATCACCATGAAAAAGAGAAAAGAGTACTTGTATCGACCAAGCAAGAAACCAAAGCACGAAAAGCTCTCCTGGCCGGGGTTAAGGGCCAAAGACCGTCTGAGTCGTGTTGCGACACGGGCGGTTAAGGAGGCGAAGGAGACAAGAGAAAACGAAGAGTGGGCAGAGAGTCTGATTGCACGGATGCTGGATTACGTTCCGCCAGAGACTGCTATGAGATTGCTTTTCCAGGAAACTTTTCGTGGAAGAAAACCTTATGCCAGGAGGCAAACGCTCGCCAAAAGGACTATCGGAATTCATGTGGGACAGCCAGCTCCAACGGGTCGGAGAACCGGACGTCATCCCAAGGCAAGTAAAAGAAAATAAAGCTGTTATCCTATTTGAATTGAACTAATTCTGATTGAAAAAGCGACCTGTTTCAGGTATGATTTTGAGGTTGTCGATTCGCAGTTCGGCATCCTTCAAATCGACACGTCCGCCAGGCAGAAGTGACCCGGAAATCGGCTCCGCGCCAGGAGCTGCGAAGTCACCCGCCTGGAGAAACATGAGTCTTCGCCACGTCTCGCTGCGCGAGATGGGATGGAGCAGGAACCTTAC
>DATNNY010000202.1:0-2796 GCA_035601635.1 Pyrinomonadaceae bacterium | reverse complement strand
CTACTTCGGACATTGCGCCACTCCGGCGTGTTTGATTCTCACCGGCACTACGGGCTTCTCGCCTTCAGCTGGCGCGCGATTGATTGCATCGGCAACTTCGAGTCCGGCAATCACGCGCCCAAACGCCGCAAATTTTCCGTCGAGGTGCGGCCCGTCACCAACCAAAATGAAGAAATGCGTCGTAGCACTATTGGGTTCGTCACCGCGGGCCATCGACACCATTCCGCGCACGTGCTTAACGTCACTCGGCTCGTCAGGCAAATGACGGGACATTCGTTCAGCTAACTCGGCACCCCACTTTTCGCTGGTGGAGAGATTGCCGCCTTGAATCACAAACGCTCTTACTACACGGCTGAAAGTTGACGTGTCCAGCGAGCCAGTCGCGGCCAGATTGAGAAAGCTGCGTGCAGTTTCGGGCGCTTTCGCCGGCAGCATTTCGATTACGATTTCACCCGCTTCAGTATTGAGAGTTACACATTGACCGGCCATTTTATCGACAGTCGCGCCATCAAATGGGTCGCGCTTTGTCACTGTTGGCTCCGCCGGCCGGGTATTAGCCTTCTTCAGAGTCTCAGTGCTGGGCGGGGGATTCTGGGCCCCGCACACTTCAGCGTTAGCGGCAAGCAGAGTCAGCGCGCAAAACACGGCGAAGTAGCATCGGCTAACGTTGGCGTTTAGAGTCGGGCTACTGCCCGACACGGCGGGCGATAGCCCGCCTCTAAACCATAGTGCAAACCTAAACATCACAGTCCCCTTTCCGCCAGTTCAATCGCACGGAAAAGCGCGCGTGCCTTGTTCAGACACTCTTCATACTCCCGTTCCGGGATGGAATCGGCAACTATGCCCGCGCCCGCCTGGACCGTAGCCACCCCATCGCGCAGATCGATTGTGCGAATGGCAATGCACGAATCCAGATTGTCGGCATAGTCAACGTAAAGGATTGCGCCGGCATAGACACCGCGATCCGCCGGCTCCAGTTCACGAATTATCTCCATGGCCCGAATCTTCGGCGCGCCCGTCACGGTGCCTGCCGGAAAACACGCCCCCAGTGCATCGAATCGATCGAGATCGTCACGCAGCCGCGAGCGGAGACTGGTGACCAGATGCTGCACATGCGAATAACGCTCGACCGTCATCAACTCCTCGACCTTCACAGACCCGTAATCAGAAACTCGGCCGAGGTCGTTGCGGCCAAGATCAACCAGCATCGTATGCTCAGCCACTTCCTTTTCGTCTTTGCGCATTTCTTCGCCCAACTTCGCATCTTCGGCTTCAGTTGCGCCGCGCTTACGCGTGCCCGCGATCGGGCGATAATCGAGCCAGTGATCGTGACAACGCACCAACATCTCCGGGCTGGCTCCGATTATTGTTTCTGCACCCAGACGCAGAAAATACATATAAGGCGATGGATTCGTCGATCTCAATGCTCGATAGATTGAAATTGGATCAGCCGAGGTCGGCCGGGCGAACTGCTGAGCAATTACCGCCTGATAACAATCGCCCGCGAGAATATGTTCCTTGACGGCATCGACGGCGGCTTCGAAGTCCTTGCGCGGCCAGTTCGATTGGAATTCGAGTATCGGGTCGCCGGCGCGCTGGCGTGTGGCCGGCATCGGCATAGAATCTTTACCCAGGTCGCGTTCGATGGCTGCAGTTTCCACGACTGCGCGCTCGTACAGCTCACGGAGCCGATCGCGATCGCCCTCGGCTTCATCGGTAAATACAACCGAAGTAATTTCCATCTGCTGCCGGACCCGATCGAATGCGACGATGGTGCGAAAGAACATCCACACCGCATCATTCGTCCCAGGCGGTTGCGCGTTGCCATTCACGGCCAGGACCGGCTCGAACCAGCGCGCCGCGTCATAGGCGAGATAACCAACCGCGCCACCAGCCAACGGCGCAAGCCCGCCGCGGCTCGCCAGCTTCTTACCGGCAAAGTATTCGCGGAGAAACTCGACGGCGTTTTGCCGGCGCATTTCCGTCCGTCCATCCTTTTCCACGATCGTTTCGCCGCCGCGTCCACGCGCCACCATCCATGGATTGGCTCCCAAAAAAGAATAACGGGCAACGCGCTCGCCGCCTTCGATCGATTCCAGGAGAAATGCGTAAGGCGCATCGCCGGCGATTCGCAAAAACGCACCCACAGGAGTTTGCAGATCCGCAAGCACGCTGCGCACTACCGGGACGACATTACCGCGCTGCGCCTCCAGTTCGAACTCCTCGAATGTTGCTGGCCTCAGATCGAGCATGGTTCGCTGGTTAGATTACCAACTTTAGTTCGATTTTGCCTTACCAAAGAACCCGACTGATGCCGGTGCCTCGACACGGTACTGGGATAGTTGTCTGTTGCTACGCGGCGGTCGCAAAAGCGAGGCACTGGCCCGAACGTCAGGGAGGGCCGCAATTAAGGCGCTCGGAGCCTCCCTCACGGTCGGGCTAATGGCCCTGAGCGTATCAACAGACTAACCCTCCACCCTCAACACACTTTTCTGGCGCGCCAAGGCGAACTAATCTAGAATGGCTGCCGACAGTTCTCCACATCCAGGTCTCGCGTTACGGCACTCCGCCTTGTGACAACACCAGAGGCCTCTCATGGACATTGCCCTGGGCACCCAACTCGGTCGTTATGAAATCCGCTTGAAGATCGGCGCGGGCGGAATGGGCGAGGTATACCTCGCGGAAGACACGCAACTACATCGCAGAGTTGCGCTGAAGATCCTTCCTGCCGAAGTTGCCTTCAATCAGGATCGCATGCGGCGCTTCCATCAAGAAGCGCAAGCCGCGGCCGCCCTT
>DATNNY010000201.1:0-16306 GCA_035601635.1 Pyrinomonadaceae bacterium | reverse complement strand
TGGGGGTTCTTTTCTGATTCCCCGCCGCGGAGAATTCTAATCGGTGGCGACCGCAATTGCGCTTTCAGCGTCGCGATCCTTTGCGGTGAAACTTTCGCAAAGCTGAGGAACTGATGTTTACCCAGCTCAGCATTACTCTTCGAATCAATAAAGAGGTAGTCCCAGGCTATTGCCTGGATTAATTTGTCGCTCGTGTTTCTGATCTTGAGTGAGTAGGTGTACGAGATGGGGAGGCGTCCCGGAGTTGCGGGAAAAGCACTACCGGAGCTGGCGGCAGCCGCGGTTCGCGCAGTCGCCGAACGGGTTGCGTCCAGTGGATTCGTGGGACCAGCCGCAGAAGTCCTTGAGGTTGGGTCGGCAAAAGTGCCGTTCGTCGGAATAACGGCCGGATCAAAGTTGCGTGGAAGGGTAACCTGTCTTTCCCAGTGCAGTTTCAAAATCTCGATGTTTGCAGTCGGTTCCGCAACTTGCTGCGCGAAACCTGGGACAGGAGCGAGACACAGCAGAAGCATCCAGCTATGTTGTCGCGCGAAACGGCCCTTTCCCTCCAAATGCATCGCCAAAACCTCCGAGCGTTGCGGGGTTGGTCGCGCTTTCTCTCAAATCAATTTCGCATCGGCGTCGAGAACAGCGTGACCGAGAATTGAACGTGTCGGGTAATATACTCCAGACAAGACAGAAGACGCCAGAAATTTGGAGTCCCCGGTACTGGTTCACTTTGAATATGCGAGTTACCTGATAATAGAAATAATAGAAGCGCGACACTCTCGCCCGCTCGGTGCTGAAGATGCCAACCTTTTCGGGGGACCCAGGAAAGAGTCTGTCAGAGCCTATTCGCACGTAGCGCTCAATGCGGTCGGGGCGGCGCGCACTTCTACTGAAGTGTAGCGTCGAACTTGACGTTCACCGGTGCCGAAGCCCAATCAGCGATATAGGAGTGCGGCCGCGCGCGCCGAACGGAACTTTTCCAGCGGAACCACCCACCCTCTGACGATCTCTTCGGGCTTATCGCCGCGCGTCAATCGCTGCAAAGTTTCTGAATTTACCAGCAGGCGAGCATAGCTGTTGATTTGCCAGCCGTCGGGATATAGAAAGTGCAAAGCCGCGGCGATCTCGATACCCGTGAAGACCGACTGAAACCTGGGCCGGTCGGTTATTACAATGTTAACGCCGCCGCACGCTTCATTCTTGAAGACTGAAGACCTGGGCGTGAAGCGAATTGGAATGAAGCGCACTCCGGCGATCGTGCGGGCGTTTAAGTAGCTCGCTAGTTTCTGACCGTCCAACCATGGCGCGCCAATTATTTCGAATGGCGTGTCGGTTCCACGGCCCACCGACAGGTTGGTCGTTTCCAGTAAACCAATGCCCGGATACAACGAGGCTTCTGTGAGACTGCGCATATTGGGTGATGGATCAACCCACACCAAACCCGTCGCGTCGAACCACATCGCCCGCCGCCAACCTTCCATCTTGACCACTCGCAGGTCCGCTTTGAGGTGCCGCTCCTCGTTGTAGAGTTGCGCCAGCTCGCCGATTGTCATTCCGTGCCGCACAGGTAATATGTGGTAAGCCGTGAAAGAAAGTTTATCGGCATCGGCGATCGGGCCTTCGACATCGTTACCGTTAATTGGGTTTGGACGATCGAGGACAAAGATTGGGAGCTTTGCCTTGCCAGCTTCTTCCATCACGTAACCCAGGGTCGCGATGTAGGTATAGAAACGCGCGCCGACGTCCTGAATGTCATAGACCAGAGCGTCGAGGTCTTTCAATTGATCTGGTTTTGGACGGCGCGATTCGCCGTAAAGCGAATAGATCGGCAAACCCGTCTGCTCATCTTTGGTGTCTGAGACTTTTTCGTCCGCCAGTCCGCGAATGCCGTGCTCGGGCGAAAACAGCGCAGACAGTTTCACCCCCGGCGCCTTAAAAAGAATATCGATCGTGGACCGGCCGGCGCGATCGCGTCCCGTTTGATTGGTGATCAAACCAATTCGCAAGCCGGCGAGTTGTTTGAAGCCATCGCGCTCGAGCACATCGATACCGGTCAAGACTTGCGCGTCCGCCGCTGTTTCGTTCGCCGCTGCTCGTGCGCTGTTGGAGTTCAAACGCGCAACCCCGGCGAGCAGTTCGGTTGCGGCCTGTGCCGATTCTTCGCGTGCCTTAGTGACGGTCGTGTCCATAACTGAACTGGCGACTATGGAAGCTATGCGTCCCCGCAATGATCCGACGTCGCCCTTTCCGTCGGGATGCACACGATTGCTAAGAAAGATAACGAACGAATCACTCGCGGGATCGATCCACATGGATGTTCCGGTGAAGCCGGTGTGGCCGAATGAACCTAGCGGAAACAAGTCTCCTTTGTTGGTCGAATAGCTGGTCGCCATGTCCCAACCCAGGCCTCGCGCCGATCCGTTTTCCGCAACCGCGCGCGGTCGCGTCATCGTCGCGACGCCCATGGGACTGAGAACTCGCACTCCGTTGTAAGTGCCACCGTTCAAGATCATCTGGCAGAAGATCGCCAGATCATCAGCCGTCGAAAACAAACCCGCGTGTCCGGCAACTCCGCTCATGCGAAACGAAGTCGGATCGTGCACCTGCCCGCGCAGCCACTGCTCACCCTGTGCTCCGGCGTTCTCGCCACTGTCACCGAGATAGTTCATCTGGCCACGCCGCCTTTCGGTCGGCGCGATTCTTGGCAACAGACCAGCGGCGGGATTAAAGCCCGTGTCGCGCATGCCGAGTGGCACAAAGATATTTCTGCGAGCGAACTCATCCAGCGTGTCTCCGCTGACTCGATGCACGACTTCACCCAGCGCAACGAAGTTAATGTCGCTGTAGAGAAAGCGCGCGCCGGGCTGATTGCGCAGCGGCTCGCGATCCAGTCTCTTGATCGCTTCGTCATAGCCAGTCCAGCGCTCGCGTAAATCGAAATCAGGCGCGAACCCGGCGGTATGTGTCAATAACTGCTCCAGAGTAATTGCATCGCGTCCTCCGCCTTTCATTTCGGGAATGAATTCCACCACCGGATCACTGAGACGCACTTTGCCTTGCTCAACCAGGATCATGATGCTGGTGGCGGTGGCGACGATCTTGGTAAGACTGGCGAGATCGAAAATCGTATCGAGGGTCATTGCTTCGCGCCGCGGCTCGACGGCCCGCGAGCCGTAAGCCTTGCGCCAGGCGACCCGGCCGTGACGCGCGACCAGTACTACTGCCCCCGGTAATTCTTTTTTCTCGATTGAGGCCTGAATGACTTGATCCATTCGGGCCAGACGTTCGGCAGAAAGGCCAACCGTAGCAGGCGATCCCGACGGCAATTGGATCGATATTGCCTGGTGAGCAAAGGTGAGAATCGCGAGACAGACAAAAATGCGGAAGCGAAGTGGGACATCGGTCATTGTTCGGTAATCTTAGCCGCAGTTGGCGTTACTTTCTATTCTTGTATTACCAGTCTTGTCTCGCAATGTAAGCTCCCCTCGATAAGCGGGGTACAGAGTTCCGACTCTAGTCGGTTTTTTATTTGCGGTTATGACAGACGATGCAGACTTGTCAATCGACGACGGTTACGCAGTCAGTACCGGGAGCGGTAGCGACCGGGTTTCAACATACGACACTTGAGTTTGTCCTGATATCAACCCGGTCGCTACTGGTCCCGATACTGACCTCATTGCTTCTTGCTAGCCGCCAACTGGATTCCCGTGCCGCGAGGATACAGACCCGGCAGTGAAATCGGCAAGCGCCCGGTGATGTCGCTTTGTCCCAGCAAAGCACGCGCGGCGGCTTCCTGCAAGCTCTGCATGTCTCCATAGGCGACGAGATAGGTTTGCAGTTTCGGAAAGCTACTGAGCAGGTAAGGATTGCCAAAGCTAATGCCAATCAAAGGTGTCTTGCGATTGATCAAAGTCTCCAAAGCCTTCGCGCCCGGTTCAGGCAGCGCGACACTGCGGGCCTGACCAGTACGCACGCGGCCATATAGCGAAGCAATTACCAGATCCGCATGGCGGGCCAGATCCAGGGCCTTCTTAACTTCAACTTCCGATGATCGGTCGTCAAGCACGATCGTTACGACCTTCATTCCAGAACGCGCCAGGGTGGCAACGAATGGCTGAGCTACGAACAAGCGGTCGTCGCCGTTGGTAATAGCGAGATTGAAGAGAGTCGCTGTGGCTGGAAGATTCAACGGCAATAGCCTGGCGTCATTGCGCACCAGCGTGATGGCATGTGCTGCGATTTCATCAGCCAGCTTCAAAGTTTCCTTGCCGCCGACAATCCGATCAATTTCATCCAGAGACGTCAGGCGTTGCTGCACCAATCCCAAATCAAACTTTGCCGCCAGAGCTTTTCGCACTGAGAGCTCGATGCGCTGCTCAGTTAACCTGCCCTGCTTTACTGCGTTCCTAACCCCGCGGACGGCAGCGTCGGCGTCCGCCGGCTTCAAAAGCAGATCCGCGCCTGCCTCGAGTGCGCGCACCGAGGCCTCTTCCTGAGTAAAGTAAAGCGTGAGCCCGCTCATACTCATCGCATCGGTCACGATTAATCCATCGAAACCCAGTTCGTTCCGCAGAATCTTGTTCATCACGGGCGAGAGCGTGGTCGGCATCGTGCCTTTTTCGGCCACAACTTCCTGATCGGTTTCGATTGGTCCGAGCTTTACGTCGCGCGGCAATGGCGTGATCGCAGTCGGGTCGATCAGCGGCAAGCCGATGTGCCCGTCCATTACCGCGCCGACGCCCGCGTCAACTGCCGCGCGAAAAGGAACCAGTTCGACAGAGTTCAAACGCTCGCGGGTAACATCAATCTCCGGCAGTCCGCGATGCGAATCAGTGGCGGTGTCACCGTGTCCGGGAAAATGTTTGGCCGTGGCGATCACGCCGCCGTTTTGCGCCCCTGCCACGAAAGCGGCGACCAGCTTTGCTACTGAAGCCGGATCCTCTCCATACGAACGCACGTTGATAACCGGATTGGCGGCATTGTTGTTTACATCAGCGACCGGCGCATAAATCTGCTGAATGCCTAACGCCCTTGCTTCACGCGCAGTCAATTCGCCCTGGCGCCGCGCGTATTCCGGATTGGCCGTTGCGCCAACCGCCATGTTCCAGGGAAAGTTCACGGTATCGTCGAAACGCATGCCCGGGCCGGCTTCGAGATCCGCCGAAATCAGTAAAGGATATTTTGCGAGTTGCTGCATGCGATTAACCAGCATCACGGATTCGTACACGGGTCCGCGAAAAAGCACTATGCCTCCCACGTGATTATCCACGATCTGATGACGCAGATCCTGAAACGCTGCGCTGTCCTGATTCAGATAGGTCGCGTTGAGACCCACGGCGATGAGCTGGCCGATCTTCTCATCGATCGACATCCTCTTTAGTTCTTTGTTTGCCCATTTGAGAGCCGCTGACGACGGATGACGCGAATACGCTTTGTGCGTTATCCCACTCTCCGCACGAGTCACACTTGCACCGACTACCCTTCGCGCCGGTCCCGCAAGACCGTTCAAGAGGAGAAACAATAGCAGGTGGGTCGTAACTCGAATCACTCGACGATGGTGAACTCTCATCATTTGATACCAAGCCTTATGAAATTAATTGATTTCGGCCGGAGCTAACTTGCTGATGGAGTCCGGGTCTGGAGTCCCGGTAAGTATGCTGGTGCCCAGTCCCACCACGCAACAGATGATCGTTCCAATCAGCACGTACCAGGTCCAGGCGATGTTGGTGTGCACAGCGATCCAATCCATCCAGGCAGTCGGCTGCGAATGAAGCTTAGTTGTGATCCATTGCAAAACCGGGCCGTTAAACTTGATGAAGATCATGATTGCCAGCGTTACCGCCATTCCGACCATGACTCCGGTTTGATTAGCCCGTTTGGTCAATACTCCCAGCAGGAACGCGCCCAACATTGGACCATACACCAAAGATGCGATCGTCAACCCAGTGGTGAAAACCGATCCCCAACTGCTGGCCATGACAGCGATACCTATCAGCACGATTCCCCAGGCCGCGGTGAGCCAGCGCGATAGTTTTAGGAGATGTTCGTCAGTTGCATCGGGACGAAACAGCGGCTTGTAAAGATCCAGCACTGTGCTGGATGAAAGCGAATTGAGCGAGCCGCTCAGATTCGACATGGCGGCGGCAAAAATCGCAGCGATCACCAGACCAGCAACTCCGTGTGGTAAGCGCTGGACAATGAACAAGGGAAAGATTTCGTCGTTGCTCGCCGGCTTTGTCGTCAGCGGATAGAACTTGTAATAGGCATAGAGCATTACGCCGATCGTCAGGAAAAGCGCGAATTGAAAGAGAACCACAAAACCGCTGAGAATGATCGCCTTCTGACTCTCGCGTTTATTGCGGCAGGTCAGCAGCCGCTGCACCAGCAGTTGATCCGTTCCATGTGACGCCATCGTCAGGAAGGTGCCGCCAAACAACCCGGCCCAAAAAGTAAACGGCACGCTCAAGTCGAACTTAAATGAGACCAGCTGGAATTTGTTGGCTGCTTGCGCGTGCGCGGCGATTGAACTCCAGCCACTCGGAACCAGGTGCCACAATTCGTACGCAGCCAGCAGCGACCCGCCAATATAGATCACTAATTGAATCAGGTCAGTCCAGATAACTGCCGCAATCCCACCTTCGAACGTGTAGATCAAAGTCAGCACGCCGACAATGATGATTGACCAGAGCCACAAGTAAGGCAGACCTGGCAGGCTAACGCTGAGCACCGCGCTTAAAACGAGTGAGGCCGCGAAAACCCGAACACCTTCGGCGAGCGCGCGCATCACCAGGAACAGCGAAGCGGCGAAGTTCTTCGTCTTGGCGCCAAAGCGGTTTTTCAGCAGCTCATAAGCCGTCAGCAGATTGCCGCGAAAATACGCGGGAATGAAAACCAGACTAATAATGATCCGGGCCACGATGTAGCCCAGCACAACCTGAAGATAAGTGAAGTTGCCGCCTTGCTCAGGCCGCGCATAGTTCGCATAAGCCAGGGCCGGTACGCCAATGAGTGTGAGCGTGCTGGTTTCAGTCGCGACGATCGAAAGACTGATTACTACCCACGAAGTGTTCTTGTCACCGAGAAAATAATCTTTGACGGTGCGCTGCGATCGCCGAAACATCACACCAAAGATCGTAATCCCGGCGAGATAAACGAGCAGAACCACGTAATCGATTGCTGAGAATCCCATGCGGAGTGTGTGTGTCTAGAGACCGAAAAGCGATCCACGAAGTTACGCGAAATAGAAAGTTTAGTGTGCTTAGTGTGGTTGCGTGGATCGCAGTTTATTTTTCAACAGTCCTGTCGCAAAAATCCGCTGATTAGAGTAGCAACATCTACAAATCAGCCTGCGTAGCAGGCGTCAGCATAAAGCCTGGGGCGCAAGCCCCAGGGAACTGCCACGCAAGATACCCCGAGTCTGCGAAAGTGGACGACAGCGGTAACATTGTCCTCGGTGATGGATTTATCATGTTCCCAATCCCAATCCATTACGCTGCTGCCGCCCGCTTTCGCGGGCTGGGATTTCTTTGTTGATTCCTTCCTGGGGTTCCGCTGCGCTCCACCCCAGGCTTTATGCTGTCGCCTGCTCCGCAGGCTGGACGCGCATCTCCTCAGCACAGAGATGGAACACTGATCCCTCCGCAAGCGATAAAACGTTCGCCGCTATTGCGATTCATTAATTAAGGCTATGGCCCGCGCCAGTACTCCCCGCGAGGCTTTAAGCGCCGCGTCAGCCTCATCTCGAGAACAACCCGTCCGGCCCATCACCAGAGCCACCGGTAAGTTGCCTTCCGCTGAATCGAGAATTTCTCTTGCCCGTGATTCGTCCAACCCTGCTTCGGCGGCGAGGATCCGTTCCGCGCGGGCGCGCAACTTTACATTGCGCGTCTGCACATTCGTCATGCGATTGCCCGTGACATAACCAAGCCTGATCATGACGGCCGTGGAGATCATATTAAGCACAAGCTTCTGCGCGGTCCCGGCCTTGAGCCGCGTGGATCCGGCGATGACTTCCGGACCGACAATCGGAACAATGCTGATCTCAGCAGCCCGGGTAATCAAAGATTCGGGCACGGAGGTAAGCGCAACGGTAAAGGCGCCAAGTTGTCGTGCGTGCTCAACGGCACCCACCGTGTAGGGCGTGCGGCCCGACGCCGCCAAGCCCACCAGCGCATCTTGTTTGGTAAAGCCCCGGGCGTCGAGATCGTTGGCGCCGGCCGCGCCATCGTCTTCAGAGGCTTCGACCGCGCGAGAGCACGCTTCGTAGCCGCCGGCGATGATCCCCTGGACCATTTCCGGCGAAACCCCAAACGTGGGCGGACACTCCGCAGCATCGAGCACCCCGAGTCTTCCGGACGTTCCCGTGCCGATATAGAAAAGACGACCGCCCTGATTCAGCCGGACTGCTATTCCGTCGACAGCTCGCGTTATCTCGGGCATGACGAGCGCGACAGCGTTCGCGACACGCGCATCCTCTTCGTTCATCAGACGAAGGATTTCCGCAGTCGATAAAGCACTGATTTGCGCGGTGCGCGGGTTTTCCTCTTCAGTTAGTGGCGTGGGCTCAGCGGCTTCAGACATGATCAAGAAGGACAATCGGCGAGACAGACGATCTTTACTATTCGAAGTATCGACTCTCAGACTGCAACCGGCAATCCCTGCAAATGTTCTTGCGCCAGACGGCCCGCGGCTATCGTGGGGGAAAATTTTGGTGAGGCGATGAAAGTCTTCCTGGCCACGCGCTTCAACTCTTCGCGCAAAGGTGCGATCACAAATTCACCGGCGCTGAAAACACCGCCCACGAAGGCTACCTGAAAGCGCTCCTGTTCCATTCTCAGCTTGCGAACGACTGCTACCGCCGCTTTGCCCAGCTCTTTTCCAGCTTCCATCAAGATGTTTTGCGCCACCGCGTCGCCCGCCTGGGCCGCTTCAATCACGTGCTTGCTAAAACCGGCGATGCGCTCGTTGGTGATCGTTGGAGCGTAAATCGCAGTTGCCAAATCGTCCGGAACGGCTACTTGAAAATATTCGCATGCAGCGGGTGTCAAGCCGGTCCTTGGTCCGCGCTCGTCAGTCGCCTGGGCCACCGCTTGTAGCGCGCGTCTGGCAATCCATGATCCGCTGCCTTCGTCGCCGGCGACCGGACCCCAGCCCCCGGCAAACGTGTGTTTACCCACGCGGTTAGAGCCCACGCAAATTGATCCGGTGCCGGAGATTACGACGATTCCCGGCGCACCGTCCGTGGCTCCATATAAAGCGATGTCGCCATCGGTCATCAACTCGATGTTTTTGATCTCCAGGGTTTCTATTAAGACCTCGCGCATGCGAGTGCGAATGTCCTTGCGTCTGACTCCGGCCAGACCAATACCGGCGGCCGCCAGACCGTCGCGGTCAATCGAAGCTGCAGAGCATGCTCTGTCAATCGCGTCGCGAATGGCCGCGGCGCCGTTGGCAATTCCCACTCGTAGAGGATTTGACGGACCTGAAGTGCCCTCGCCCAGAACTCGATCGCCATCAAGAACAGCTGCCCGGGTTCGCGTGCCGCCGCCGTCAACTCCCACAACTAATTTTCGCGGCGGGGCCAGCCGTCGCGGCAACAGTTCTACATTTGTAAAGGTTGTCGTCACCCGATCTTTCGATGTCTGCCTGAAGCTATAAGGGTTTCTATTCTAGGAACGGCCTAGCTATAATGGAAACTAAAAGATCTTATCCACGTAATAATCCACGTTGATGCGGGGCAGGATATGGACATCCGACAACTGAAGGCATTCGTAGCGATCGCGGAGAGCGGAACTTTCACGGCGGGAGCGGTACGCGTCCACGTAACGCAGGCGGCCATTAGCATGCAGATCCGGCAATTGGAGACCGAGACGCGAGCACAGCTTTTCATCAGAGCGCCGCGCCGCGTCATCCTGACAGAGGCGGGCGAGAAACTGTTGGAGCGCGCTTACACGATCCTGCGCGAGCATGACGCCGCGCTTGAGGAACTTGCTGCGCTCACCGGAGCGCATCGTGGCCGGCTCCGTATCGGCAGCGCATCGGCCATGGTCAGCGCCGATCCTTTGCCGCGGATTCTCAGAGAGCTGCGGCTGATACATGCGGGCGTCGAGACCTCGGTTATCTCAGGCACCAGCGAAGCTTTGGTGAAACAAGTATTGGCGGGCGAGCTCGACGCGGCTTTTGTGTCGTTGCCCGTCGAAGCACGCGGAATGCAAACTGAAATCCTGAGCGAGGATTATCTGGTGGCCATCGCTTCCCCCGGCCATCAACTGGCAAAACAAAAAATAGTTAGTGCCTACGCGCTGGCCGGTGAGAAGTTAATCCTCGGAGAGCGCGGCGGAAATACTCGCCGATTAATCGATCAATTTTTTGCCCAGGCTGGAGTGACTTTAAAGATCTCGATGGAGTTAAGCCGTCTGTCGGCCATCAAGCGCATGGTGGAAGAAGACATGGGCGTCGGTATCGTGCCTTTGCAATCCGTTGAGGAAGAAGTCAGGAAAGGTAGCCTGGTGCGTTGGTGGATCGAAGGCGCGCAGATCAACTGGCAACTCGGCGTCGTGCGGCTGGTCGGTGGCTATGAATCGCCAATTCATCACAAATTTCTACAGCTTTGCCGCGAACATTTTGCTAAGACTGCAGCGCCTGCCCCATCGCGCGCGAAACAGAAATCAAAGAAAAAAGCGGTTTAGCAGTTGGAGCGCGGACATCCCTGTCCGCCTGAGCGCGCAGCGCGAACAATCTTCTAATGTCGAGTCCTTTCGTCGAATTGAGCGGGTTGAGCCCGCTGGCGGACAGGATGTCCGCGCTCCGCCTGATACTTCACCCGCGAGTCTCGTTCATTCCGGCAATCAATCTCTCGATATCTTCTTCGTGGTTAAAAAAGTGCGTGGCGACGCGAATACCCTGCGGCTTTTCGGTGACTACAACTCCGAGGCGAAAGAGATGCTTTACGACGGCCTCGGCCTTTTCAACCTGCACCAGAGTTTCCGCTGAACGCGCGGTTTCTCTTTGCAGAGGCGACAGGATCGGCCACCCATTCTCCGTCAGTTGCGACGTCAGTAAGCGGTTTAACTCCAGTACACGCGCCTCGAGATTAGCGGCGCCAATCTCGTTAATGAGATCGACTGAAGCTCCCAGGGAAAAGATTCCCGCGAAGTGCGGGCAGCCCAGCTCGACGCGCGCCGCCGTGTCGTGACGCGGGCGAAACTCGTCATTGCGCATCTCGAAAGGATGTTCGACGCTCAACCAGCCGATGGAACGCGGCAGCGATTGTTCCAGCAGCTCGCGGCTGAGATACACGAAGCCTGATCCGTAACCGGCCAGCATCCATTTGTGACCGGTGGCGCAGAGCGCATCGATCTTCATTCGTTTTACGTCAATCTCAAATGCGCCGGCCGATTGACTCGCGTTAATCACCAGCGCGTGTTTGCCCTTGATCGTGCCCACCGTGGCGGGATCGATGCGAAAGCCGTTCGAGAATTGCACGTGACTGAGCGCAATGATGCCCGTCTTGTCGGTCATAGCAGCATGGACGTCTTCGATTCTCAGTTCGCCGTCGACTGACGCCAGCAAGTGAACCGGAATGCGGCGATGCATCCAGGGCAGAGTAGTGACAGGAAATTCAAGCTGGCTGGAGATTACTTCACCGCGATCTTCCAGCGCATCGACAATCACATTCATTCCCGACGAAGTATTCGTGGTGAAGGCAATCTCTTCGGGCTCGGCGTTAATGAACCGCGCCACCTTTTGCCGAATCGCTTCGCGATCGGCGAGCCAGCGGTTCCAATGAACATCGCCGTCGCCCATCATCTTCTCGTAGTAACCCGCGGCGGCTTGTTGAGAAGCGCGCGACACCGGCCCGGCGGCAGCGCTGTTGAGATAAGCGAGGCGTTCAGTTACCGGAAACTCGCGGCGAATTACTTCCCAATCAATCATCTTCGACATCGAGTAATAGCTAAGTACGTGATACTTTGAGGCGTCCTGCGGACCGCTCCTCCTCCAAAAAATCGAACGGTAGCCGAACGCGTAGACCGTAGAACTGTTCACCAAGCAGATTCGTGAAGTCGTGCCTGTCGAGGGTAAGCAACGTGTGCGACCATGCCAGCGCGGTGAAAAGGATTGGCCGATCTTTGCCTGCCGAGAAGACTACAGGCCGGTCCAGCGAAAGGATGTCATCCACGATTTCAAGTTGTTGTCGGAGACGAACCCACTCTGCCGTAGCCGCAGCCGGAAGCTTCCCCAGATTTCGGATCACTTCGCTCACTGCGTATGGACTGCTCATTAGTGTCCAGCCGGCTGATGGGGCCAGATGAAAAAGGGCTCGCGATGATCCTTTAGCCGAGCCGCATGCGGCGAGGAGCACGCTGGAATCAAGAAAAAGCTTCACTATTTGGCGAGAAAGCGGCGATAGCCTGCCTCATCATCCGCGATCCATTGTTCAATCTGTTCCCGGCTGAACTCTCGCGGTGGCGGCAATTCTTCGGCTCCCGCGCGCAGTCTTGCAGCGAGAAAGAGGAGAAGTTCCTGCTTTTGTTCAGCCGACAGAGCGTCGGCAGCGGCTTCGAGTTCAGCGAGAGTGCTCATGACTGAAGCGTAGCATCACTGCAGCGAGAATCTCAAGAGCGTGGCCTTCGTCCTGAGTTGATCGTTGAGGGCAAAGATACACGTTGAGATGGGCGGGGTGGTACAGAACCCGGAGCGGTAGCGACGGGATCCAAACAGTCAACATGAGAGGATGCAGGTAAGGATCCATGAGTCGCGCACTGAGTGTCACCATCCGCTCGCTAGCGCTACCGGAATTAGTGTTTGATCGCCTCAAGGGACCCGCTCGAACCCGAAAGCTTTCACAGCATCTTCGAAGGATGTCTTAATCCTTGGAAGAGCATCCGTTTGTAATAGCTCGCCCAACTCTTCTAGGGCATTAGACATATCTGGTTCTCGTAACCCGAAGGCCTTCAATCGGACAATATCATCCTGGCTCAACCTATGATTCTGTCTAGAGGAAAGCAATATTTGCTCATTTGCGAGCCTCTCGTTCGTGGGGTCGAGCGGTGGGGTTTGATTCAATCGGTTCAGATAGTAGTCACGGGTTATTGGACCCCACTGGTCGAGACCCGCAACTGAGGCCTTGACCGGTCCTCCATCAAAAGGGATAGAGAGACTCCGGTGAGCCATGCGCATTACACCGCCCTGCTGTGGGTGAGCGAGAAAGCGGTCACGCGTCTTTGCGATGTACTGTAACTCGGGAGTATTTACGCGTAGTCCCCACTGTTTCAGCATATCGGTGACGCTCTTGATTTCGTAGTGGGCAAAGGAGGTTACAACGTCCACTTCCTTGCGCCATCTGTCCTCTCGCAGTAAGACACTAGGTGCAATAAGGGCGAGGTTTATCCCATGAGGACTGGGCTGGTTTCTCTTCATTTCCTCGTGTATTTCGAAATGTTCGATACCCAGTTCGCAAAGTCTGTCGAATGCGTAACTGAGCAGCTCCACTCGAGTGACCAAATCCATCGCGTAGCTTCTCTCCTCCTCGTTGCGGGTGAACGCCTCGTACTGCAAGGGAGTGACTTTCCGATGTGCCTCAGCGCTCCAAGCAATCTTGGTCATCGGACTGACCGCTTCTAGAAATCTGTTGAGAGGATTCTTTCGAATGCCTTTGACCCTTTGCGAGAAGCGATCCTCAGTGAGAGACAGCCAGCGCTGGTCGTGTGATTCGAACAGCTGAGCGAGCTCCGTAACGAGCCGTTCGCGACAAGCAGACCTCTCGCGGTCATCACCGGACCGATCGCCCTTCGCCAAGTACTCATCTAAGGCATCGATGAATCGTTCAATGCTCATCTCTTTTCAACCTCGTTCTCGACCCTTCAAACCACATCGTCCCCAGCGGCGGCAGCGTAATCTCAGCCGAATAATCCAACCCATGCGCCGGAACCTTTTCCGCCTTGATACTCTTCACCACACCAAACCCACCGCCACAATATTTTTCGTGATCGGTGTTGAGTAATTGCTTGTACGTTCCTGCGCGCGGCAGGCCGAGGCGATGTCCTTCGCGAACCACGGGCGAAAAGTTGCCGACGCAAATTATTTCTTTGCCTGTCGCGGGCGAGATGCGGCGAAAGGCGATTACGTTTTCGGATACGTTATCGACTTCGATCCAATCAAAGCCGCTCGCTTCATTGTCAGCTTCCCACAGCGCGCCGTGTTTCCGGTAAAGCTTGTTCAGATCTTTAATCAAAGTCTGCACGCCCTGGTGAACGGATGTTTCCAGCAGATGCCAGTCCAGACTCTCAGTCTCGTTCCATTCGCGCCACTGGCCAAACTCGCCGCCCATAAACAGCAGTTTCTTTCCCGGATGCGCCCACATATAGGCGTACAGCGCGCGCAGGTTCGCGAACTTCTGCCACTCTTCCCCCGGCATCTTGTTCAGCAAGGCACCCTTCATATGCACGACTTCATCGTGAGAGAAGGGCAGGATAAAGTTCTCGGTCCAGGCATAGATCAAGCCAAAAGTCAGCGAGCTGTGATTGCCCGCGCGGAAGAACGGATCGGTTTGAAAATACTTGAGCGTGTCGTGCATCCAGCCCATGTTCCACTTGAAATCAAACCCGAGCCCGCCGGAATAAACCGGATGACTGACTGCCGGCCACGCAGTTGATTCTTCCGCAATCATCAGCGTGCCCGGACACTCCCGATGAGTGACTTCGTTCATCTCTTTAATGAACGAGATCGCTTCCAGATTTTCCCGGCCGCCAAACTCGTTCGGCACCCACTCGCCGTCTTTGCGGCTGTAATCCAGATAAAGCATCGACGCCACCGCATCGACTCGCAGCCCATCTAAATGAAACTCGCGCAGCCAGAACAGCGCATTCGCGATCAGAAAGTTTCGCACCTCGTTGCGGCCATAGTTGAAGATGTAAGTGCCCCAGTCCGGATGTTCACCTTTGCGCGGGTCAGCGTGTTCGTAGAGCGCCGTGCCGTCAAAACGTCCGAGCGCAAACGCATCTTTGGGAAAGTGCGCGGGCACCCAGTCCATGATCACGCCCAGACCTTTTTGATGAAGATAGTCGACCAGGAAGCGAAGGTCGTCAGGCGTGCCATAGCGCGATGAGGGCGCGAAGTATGCGCTCACTTGATAGCCCCATGACGGTCCGTATGGATGCTCCTTGAGCGGAAGAAACTCAACATGGGTGAATCCATTCTCGATCGCGTAATCGGCGAGTAACGGAGCCATCTCACGATAAGTCAGCGGGCGATTATTATCTTCCGTAATCCTCCGCCACGAGCCAAAGTGGACTTCGTAAATCGAAAGCGGTTCGCGCCACGCTTGTCGTTTTTTAAGTTGCGTCAGCCAGGCACGGTCGCGGAACTTATATTCCGATTTGAAGATGACCGATGATGTCTTGGGTGGTATCTCCATCATCGACGCGTAAGGATCGGCCTTCAGAAACTTATGCCGGCCGGACTTGATTTCGTATTTGTAGAGCTGGCCTTGTCGCAAGCCGGGTATAAAGAGATCCCAAACTCCGGAACTACCCAGGTTTCGCATCGGATGTCTGGCGCCGTCCCATTCGTTGAAGTCACCGACGACGCTGATGCTCCTGGCATTCGGCGCCCAGACGGCGAACGCGACTCCGCGCTTGCCTTCATGAGTCAAGACATGCGCGCCGAGCTTTTCGTAGATATGTTCGTGTCTGCCCTCACCGAACAGATGCAGGTCGAGTTCGCCGAGCGTGGGTGAGAAGTCCTGAGGTGACTTTTGAGTCTTCGATTTAATCGAGCGTTTGGAAGACCGCTTGGGCGCGCTTTGCTTCTTTGCGCCTTTGCGTGAAGTCTTGGGCTGCGCGGACGCGACCTCTGGCGACTCTCGTGCACTCTTACGGCTCATTAGTTTTGTGGAACGATGATCCCTCAATGCCGGGAGCGCGGACGTCCCGTCCGCTCCATATTTGAAATTCTGTCGTCTGCTAAAGCGGCTCGGGATTCCAACGATGCCTGACCCCGGGTTCCGGTTCGCTTCACCCGGGGCTAAATTCTGTCGTCTGCTTCGCAGACTCGTTGAGTCTCACACCAACGATGCCATTCGCTTGGGTTCGTCTAATCTGTGGTGCTCCGTGTCCCCCCGGGGTGATTATTGTTCGACCACAGAGCTACGTGAAATACCGGACCGCTCAGGTCGCCAGTGCTTCTATGGCAGCCGGCCCTGGCTTCAACGGTTCAACCAGCCGTCGAAAAATATCCGCACCCGTCCCCATCTCGGGCCGATTGCTCTTAGCTTCCGCGAGAATTTCCAAAAAGCGATCACGCACCGGCGGCAAACCCA
>DATNNY010000200.1:0-5585 GCA_035601635.1 Pyrinomonadaceae bacterium | reverse complement strand
GACCTTCACTACTGGCAGGTCTGGCACGCCGCGGCGCCGTTCAGCGAATATGAAAAACAGTTTCCCCGCTTCATGAGCGAATATGGTTTCCAATCTTTTCCGCAGATCGAAACTGTCCGCACTTACACGGTGGACGGTGATCGCGATATTCAGTCGCCGGTGATGCTGGCTCATCAAAAACACCCGCGCGGTAATCAGCTCATTCGCGAATACATGCTGCGCGAGTATCCTGAGCCGAAGGACTTTGAATCTTTTCTTTACGTTAGTCAGGTCCTGCAGGCTGAAGGGATCAAGGTCGGCGCCGAGCATCTGCGGCGCATCATGCCGCACAACATGGGTTCGCTTTTCTGGCAGCTCGACGACTGCTGGCCGGTTGCTTCGTGGTCGAGCATCGATTACACGGGTCGTTGGAAGGCTTTGCAGTTTTACGCGGGCCGTTTCTACAGCGACATCCTGCTCAGCCCGCATGAAGAGAATGGCAACCTTAACTTTTACGTCGTCTCTGATCGGGCACAGTCGACTGCCGCGCAATTACAGGTCAGTCTGCTCGACTTCGAAGGGCACACGTTGTCGAGGTGGCAGCAGGATATTGAAGCGAACGCGCTAAGCAGCAAATCATACTTGACCATTCCGATTGACACGTTGTTGGCAGGGAAGGATGCGAAGAGCGTGTTCGTGTTTGCGGAGTTATTGGTGGACGGCAAATCAGTTTCGCAGAATGAACACTTCTTCCAACCATTCAAGAGTCTCATGCTGCCGCGGCCGCGGATTACGATGGAGGTCGCGCCGGCGAGGTCGGGATTCAGAATCAGTCTGTCATCCGACAAACTGGCGCGCGCTGTTTACTTGTCAACGTCGAATGCAGGCCTCTTTACTAATAATTATTTTGATCTGATTCCGGGACGGAAAGTGGAAGTCGAGTTTCGTGCGCGAGGTGCGGTTAAGTTAGCGGACTTTCGGCAAGGCTTTAAGGTTCGTTCACTAGCTGATGCTTTTTAGGAGTGACGTCCAAACTAATGCCTGGTGAGGTCGGTACCGGGAGCCGTAGCGACCGGATTGTTCTCCTTGGCAAACTCGACCGACGCGTTGGTTGAGACCCGCTCGCTCCCGGTACGGACTGCTTAATCGTCGTTGATTTGGTCTCGAGCGAGTCCTGCCTGATTGGGCGGCGCGAATCTTCAAGATCGATCACTCAGCTTGTACTCAAACAGGAAGCGGCCGAACTGAATCGTCGCGCGGCCGTCGATGGGCGGACTGATGAGCAAGGAGCGAACCATACTGCCCTTGCGATTAACGTGCGCGTCCACGGTGCCGACGGCTTCGCCGCTGGAAGCTCGATAGAAGCTAACGCGAATCGCGTCGTTGTTTATTCTTTGATAACCAAAAACATACTCGCCCGGTTGCAGGAGCATGTTACCAATCTTCAGGGCGGCCTGCGTGATAAAGAAATGCGAGTACTTACCTTCGGCCGAATATCCGGCGGTGATCAGCACCACGCCGGCGATGAATTTCCCGCGCCCGTCCGTTACGCCCGAGGCTGTGCGGAACTCTGTTTCGATGTTCTCTTTAATCACGGGGGCCCGCGCGGGAATCAGTTTTCGCAATTCAATTTCGGTGGCGGCGCGCCAACGCGGACGTGGCCCACCGTGTATACCGGCGGCGTTTGAAACGATTAATGCCGAGGACAGAACGGCGCATATCACATTGGTGGCGAACGGCATGTTGACCTCCGGTATAAACCAGGCAGTTTCTAAGGCGCGCGCAGCAGAAGATTGAGTATAATCGATTTCATTTCGCTTCGTGTGATTTCGTGGATGATACAGAAACCCGAGCGGTGGAGGCCATTGAAAGCTAGCACCTGAGCTGACGGAAGTGGTTTTGAACCGCAAAGGACGCAGAGGATTTCGCAGCGGAACGCAAAGCCGAGTTTCTCCGCGCCCTCTGCGCACAACCCAGCGACTTCTGCGGTTTAGATTCAGACTTAAGATCACGCATTCCGGGTTTTGACATAGTCTCGCTGGCGATGTGGGCCGTTCATTAAATCGGAAATCCCGTCGGCATCCTGTACAGCATAATCAATGCGCTCATTTGCTCTCAACAAACTAGTCCTCGTTTTTTGTCTGCTTCTTCTGCTGTCCTTCGCTTGCAGCCAGGCGTTGGCGCTTGATCCGGCGCGTGATCTTTTCCAGTTCAGCCAGCAGATCTGGCTCACCGAAAACGGCTTGCCGCAGAACACGATTCACAGCATTACGCAGGGAAAAGATGGATACATCTGGATCGCCACGGAAGAGGGTCTGGCGCGTTTTGACGGAATCAAGTTTACCGTTTTCGACAGACAAAATACGCCGCAGTTGCCGAGCAATAATATTCGCGTACTTCTGGAAGATGGGCGCGGAGATCTCTGGATTGGCACTGCCGATGGTCTGGCCCAAATGCGAGACGGAAAGTTTACGACCTTTACCACCCAGCAAGGCTTACCTGGAAACGTCATCGATTCTCTCTATGAAGATCACAACGAAGGGCTTTGGATTGCGACGTCAGCCGGAATAGTGCGCTTCAATAACGGTATCTTTACTCTTCCGGCGCCGCAGCCGGATTTTCCAAAAGACGGAATCCAGGCCTTGTTTGAAGATCACGAAGGCGCTCTCTGGATTGGATCGCCCGCGGGCCTGGTCCGCACCAAAGACGGAGCAGTTACGAGATTTACCAAACAAGATGGCCTGCCCAACGACAGTGTGATTTCGATCACTGAGGACCATGACGGTCGTCTTTGGGTCGGCACGCTCGACGGACTCAGTTGCCTCGAGGGTAAGAGCTTTACCAACTACACGACACGCGAAGGACTGGCGAACAACCGAATCACTTCGTTGACCGCGGATCGGGAGGGCAGCGTTTGGATTGCCACGGCCGGCGGCTTGAATCGCTTCGCGAACAAAAGCTTCTCCGGCTTTCGCGCCGGCGATGCTCTGGCGAGCAAGATTATTCTTTCGATCTTTGAGGATCGCGAAGGCAGCCTTTGGATTGGCACTGAGTCGGGCGGCTTGAATTTATTGAAGGACAAAAAGTTTACGACCTATACAACCAGGGAAGGCCTGGGCAGCGATTTGGTCAAGTCGATCTACGAGGACCGCAAAGGCAGTGTTTGGATCGGAACCAACGGAGGGGGCCTGAGCGTCTTGAAGGATGGCAGGTTCACGACCTACACGACAGCGGACGGGCTCTCGAGCAACGTCGTTCTGGCCTTGTTCGGTGATGCCGAGGGTAATCTTTGGGCCGGGACTCCGGACGGATTGAATCGTTTCAAGGACGGCAAGTTCAGAATCTTTACCTCGGCTGAGGGCCTGGCCAACGACTTCGTGCGATCGATTTATGCCGACCACAGCGGTAATCTCTGGATCGGCACGCTGGGCGGGCTGACGCGAATGAGGGGCGACCGTTTCAATATTTATACGACCGCGGACGGGCTGCCCAACGATTTTGTCGGTACGATCTATGAAGACGCGCAGGGACAGATCTGGATCGGCACGCTCGGTGGGCTCAGCAAATTCAAAGACGAGAAGTTCACTACCTACACGACGCGAGACGGACTCTCGAGTAACCTGGTCATCTCGCTTCACGAAGACGCCGAAAAGTCGCTTTGGATTGGCACCAGCGGAGGCGGACTCAACCGTTTGAAGCAGGGAAAGTTTGTTTCCTACACGACGCGCAACGGACTGCCTGACGATGTGGTCTACAGCATCCTCGAAGACCGGCAAAACGCGCTTTGGCTTAGCTCAAACAAAGGAATTTTCCGGCTTGGCAAAAGCGATTTGGATGACTTTGCCAATGGCAAGACAGGTTCGATAACACCCGTGCTGTACGGAACCGCCGACGGCATGACCACGCGCGAATGCAGCGGCGGCGGACATCCGGCCGGATGGCGCGGCGCGGACGGCAAGCTCTGGTTGGCGACCATCAAGGGAGTTGCAATGATCGATCCTGAACAGATTAAGTCAAACGATCAACCCCCGCCCGTGGCTATTGAGCAGATCCGCGTTGATGACGAGTCGATGATGCCGGCTCAGTCTATCGAATTGGCGCCAGGCAAGAGTCGCTTTGATTTTTATTACACGGCGCTCAGTTTCGTGGCGCCGGAAAAAGTAAGATTCAAATACAAGCTGGAAGGATTTGATGGCGACTGGATTGATGGTGGCACGCGACGGGTTGCTTACTATACAAATCTGCGACCGGGCCGGTATAAGTTTCGCGTAATTGCGTCCAACAATGACGGCTTGTGGAATCCCACTGGTGCCACTTTCGATTTCTACCTGCGGCCCCAGTTCTACCAAACGATTTGGTTCTATGCGCTCTGTATTCTCAGCCTGGCGTTTTTGGTCTGGCAACTCTATCGCTATCGTCTAAAGCACATCGAGGCGCAATTTGCCGCAGTCCTGGCTGAACGAAATCGCATCGCCCGCGAGATTCACGACAATTTGGCGCAGGAGATGCTAGGCATTTCGGTGCAGCTTGAAGTGGTGGCGCGCACGATGCCGCCATCGGCGGAAGTGGCGAAGACTCACTTGGATCGAGTGAGACTACTGGTGCGTCACGGTATTGCCGAGGCCCGCCGGTATGTTTGGGATCTGCGGTCGCAGGCTCTGGATCAAAACGATCTGCCGGCCGCTTTGAGTGATACGGCGCGACGACTGACGGCCGAGACTGCGGTCCAGGCGCAAGTCGAAGTCACCGGGACCTTCCGGCCGCTCAGCGATTTGGTTGAAGGTAATCTGCTGCGAATCGGACAGGAAGCCATCAACAATGCCGTGCGTCATGCCCACGCCCGAAACATTCTTATTAATTTGAAATTTGATGCGAAGCGCGTACAACTAAGTGTAGGTGATGACGGGACCGGGTTTGACTATCAAGTCTCGGCGAGTGAGGGGGCGAATCATTTCGGTCTGATTGGAATGCGGGAGCGAGCGGCGCAAATTGGCGGGACGCTGACGATTAATAGTCGCGCAAGCGAAGGCACGGAAGTGCTGGTGGACGCGCCAATCGATAGCTGAGCAAGATCCTGGTACTGGATCACTGATGAGCGACAACACGATCAAGATCATGGTAATCGATGACCAGGCCGTGGTCCGTCAGGGCTTTGTCGCTCTTATCAACACCGTTGCGGACATGACTGTGGTGGCCGAGGGCACAAACGGCCGGCAGGCGATAGATCTCTATCGTCTTCATCGGCCTGATGTCGCTCTGATGGATTTACGGATGCCGGAATTGGGCGGGGTAGAAGCGATCATGGCCATTCGCAAAGAATTCCCGGACGCGCGTCTGATCGTGCTTACTACTTATGACGGCGATGAGGACATTTATCGTTCGTTGCAGGCCGGCGCTCAGGGTTACCTTCTGAAAGACATGTTTTTTGAGGAATTGGAAGACGCGATCCGAAAGGTGCACGGCGGGTCGCGCCGAATTCCCGCCCATGTGGCAGAGAGGCTGGCAGAGAGAATGGGCAGTTCAGATCTCACCGGAAGAGAGATCGAAGTGCTCGAACAAATCGTGGCCGGCCACAGCAACAAAGCAATCGCCAGCCGGCTGAACAT
>DATNNY010000199.1:0-8949 GCA_035601635.1 Pyrinomonadaceae bacterium | reverse complement strand
GATCGGCAGCGGTGACCTCTTCGAGTTCATCGAGGGCGTTCACCTTTTGCTCGACCAAAAACGGACTGTTGTAATGCTCAAGCAAGACGGCGCCCGCCTGGCGGGCTAGTTCGGTCGCTACTTTTATTTCGCTTTGATAATCAGTTGACATGCGGCCGCTCAATCAGATGTCTTCACTATTGGGTCTGTAAATTCGAATTCGCGCGCGCTCAACAATCCAGAGCTTCTTATCGATCGATTCGCTTTCGACGGCTTTAGCCAAAGTTCGCATCGCGATCGACAAATCCTCGTAAGAAAACCTCGCAGGCAGCCTGAATACTGCGATACCACAATAGTCGGCGGGTTTGAAACGGAGTGGATTACCAAAATCGAGGTCTAGCGTTACCAGACAACGGCGCTCTTGTCGACAAACCTCAATGATTTCGGAATCGGGTGCTTGATTGAGATTTTGATCGAAGACTGTTGCGACATCGTGCCCGGCCGCAGTCAAAAGGTCCCGTCCTCGACGACCGAGGTTCTCGGCGAGCTTGAACCTCATGCACGCAATGCCAGCGGGATATCTACGTAACGTTCGCGAGCCATTTCCGCGCCATAAGCAATACAAGCCTGAATGTCATCGAGCGATAAGCCGGGATAGTCTTCAAGTATTTCTTCCGGCTTCATTCCCGACGCGAGCAGATCGAGGATGAGCGAAACCCAGATTCGATGTCCACGAACACAGGGCTTGCCAAAGCAGATCTTCGGATCAATGGAAATCCGCGCCAATAATTCTTCTCGAGTTGCCATTACTAATCGCTCTCAGCGGCTAATTCTAGCACGTTAAGCTCGTCGAGGTTCAGTGAGAGCAAGCTCTGCATCGGAGTATTGAAGAGTGCTTGCAGGCCTCATGGCGCGCCGCGTATAGTCGTTTGCGCTTACTCTAATCACGAACTAATTCGGAGAAACTCGAGAAATGCCAATTGAAGGCTGGGCCACGCTTGACGGGACGGCGCGCTATCGCGAACGTTTCCGCGAAGTCGCGGCGAGCGATCATTTTCGTAAGCAGCAGGATCTTTGGCTCTCATCGATCGGTGTGGGCACTTATCTCGGCGACGCCGACGACGAAACGGACGCTCGGTATGCCGAAAGCGTCGCGACCGCGGTTGAATCAGGCGCGAACGTGATCGACACAGCCGCCAATTATCGTTTTCAAAGAAGCGAACGATCGATTGGCGCGGCCCTGCGAGAATTGACCGAGCGCGGATTTGCCCGCGATGAAATTGTGGTTTGCACCAAGGGCGGCTACCTGCCGTTTGACGGTGCGCCGCCGCGCGATGTGCGGCAATACATCGAAGAAACGTTCGTCAGGCCGGGCATCGCGAGCTTCGCGGACATCGCCGGAGGATCGCACTGCATGACGCCACCGTATTTGCAGAGCCAACTCAGCCAGTCGCTCGTCAATATGAACTTGTCCTGCATCGACGTTTATTATGTGCACAATCCCGAGTCGCAGTTACCGTCCGTCCCGGCGGAAGAATTTTGGCAGCGGCTGCGCGGCGCGTTTGAGTTCTTAGAGCAGAGTGTGGCCGACAGCCAGATTAGAAATTATGGAGTGGCGACATGGAATGGCTTTCGCGCCGAGCCTGATGCGCGCGAATATCATTCGCTCGAGCGCATGTCAGAGATCGCTAACGCAGTCGCCGGTGACAAACATCACTTTCGTTTTATTCAGTTGCCGTTCAATCTGGCGATGCCTGAGGCGCTGTTCTTTCAAAACCAAAAGCTGGGCGATGAATACGTTAGTACGCTGGAAGCCGCGGAAAAACTCGGGCTCACGGCGATCGCCAGCGGTTCGCTCTTGCAGGGCCAGGTCGCGCGCGGTTTGCCGGAAGCGATTCGCGACCCGTTGGGCTCGCTTGCCACAGACGCGCAAACCGGTATTCAATTTGTGCGCTCCGCTCCGGGAATTACCACCGCACTGGTGGGCATGAGCCAAAGGGCGCACGTCGAAGAAAATTTGCAACTCGTCGCGGTTGCCCGGGCACAACCGGACGATTTGCTGAGTGTGTTCGATCAGGAGTGATTCAAGCCGGCGCAGCCGGCGAAATATTAGTAGCCCACAGCGCAAGCTGTGGGTAAGAGACGGATTTGAAAACAAAGCTCGCGACGCGAGCGGCATAAACACGAGCCAGACCCCGCTCATCGCGGAGTCTATGTCGCCCCTCCGGGGCTGAGGTCTTGTTTCCGCATTTCACCCACAACTTGCGCTGTGGGCCAATGATATATCGCCAGCTGCGCTGGCTGGTCGACTGATTCTTACTCTGATCGACTGCACCCTTTCAAGAGTCACAAATGCAAGTTCTCATAGCAGACAAATTCGAACAGTCCGGCCGCGAAGGCTTGCAGGCGATCGGTTGCGAGGTGTCTTTTCAGCCTGATCTGAAAGACGATGCCCTGGTCGCGGCGATAGCCGAGCACCAGCCTGATGTGCTGGTCGTGCGCGGCACGAAAGTCACTGAGCCGATGTTGGCGGCTGGGCCTTTGAAGCTAATCGTGCGCGCGGGCGCCGGCTATAACACAATCGATGTCGCGGCCGCATCGCGCCGCGGTATTTATGTTTCCAATTGTCCGGGAAAGAATTCGATCGCGGTCGCTGAGTTGGCTTTCGCTTTGATTCTCGCGCTGGATCGTCGCATCGCCGATGGCGTCATTGCTTTGCGCGCGGGAGAGTGGAACAAGAAAGAATTTTCGAAAGCGCGCGGACTGTTCGGACGCACTCTTGGATTAGTGGGTTTGGGGAAGATTGGCCAGGAAATGATTCCGCGCGCAAAGGCTTTCGGCATGCCGGTGGTCGCCTGGAGTCGCAGCCTGACTGTTGAGAAAGCAAACGAGCTGGGCGTCGAAAGAATGGAGGCGCCGCTCGACGTGGCCCGCGCCGCCGACATTGTCAGCGTTCACGTGGCGCTTAAGCCCGATACGCGCAGGTTGATTGGTTCCGATTTTTTCAAAGCGATGCGCGACGGCGCTTATCTCATCAACACTTCGCGTGGTGAGACTGTGGATCAAGCTGCGCTCCTCGCGGCGATTCACTCGAAGGCTATTCGCGCGGGTCTCGATGTTTTCGGTATCGAGCCGACTTCGGCCGTGGCCGAATTCGCTGATCCAATCGTGCATGAACCCGGTGTTTACGGCACGCATCACATCGGTGCTTCAACCGATCAGGCGCAGGAAGCAATCGCGGCTGAGACGGTGCGCATCGTGCAATCATTCAAAGAAACCGGCCAGGTGCCGAACGTCGTCAACCTTGCACAGCGAACCCCGGCCACGCATCGTTTAGTCGTGCGCCATCGCGACCGTCCCGGTGTCCTGGCGCAAGTCCTCGACGCTATCAAAGCCGAACACATCAACGTGCAGGAGATGGAGAACATTGTCTTCGAAGGCGCCGAGGCCGCCGTGGCGCGCATCAATCTGGACAAGCCGCCGTCGCAAGCGACGCTTGATCGTCTGCGCGAGAGAAATGAAGACATCATTGAGTTGAATGTTTTGGAAATAAGTTAGGAGGCGTTGAGAAGGCTGTGGAACAACAACCATGAGAGTCTGGCGACGTATTACTCATCACGCGGACAAAGATCATGCTTTGTTTTGGACTAAGCAAAACAGCCGTATTGCCATCGGCTGGGGAGCGATCGGAGACATCAGGGAGAAAGGATACAAGTCAGCGGACGAAATCACGTCTGTGATCCGTATCGAGTATCCCGGCTTGGATAATTCGCATCTTGGGGGATCGAGTTTGGGGGACTTTTATTCACATATGGGACTTGGCGATCTTGTTGTAATAAGTGCGAGCAAGCCACGAGTGTTAGTTGTCGAGGTTGAGGGTGAATATGAATGGGCTGATGAATCGCCGTTTGAAGGAGACTATCAACATCAACGCCGCGTGATAGTTAGGCGAGATCTAAGTCCCGACGACATCTGGAATAAGGCTGGAGGCCAAGCAGCGGGCCAGAATCCATACGGTACGCTGATTCGGTGCGAGCGTGAACTCAACGATGAAGATATCTAGCGCTGAGTCCCGCAGGGACGACCGAAAATAGCCCAGCGATTCATCGCTGGGTACGATGGTGAAAAGGTAAAGAGTCCCGGCAGGGACGAAAGGAGAGACTCCCATGCATTCCTTTCCCAGTTGTCTGATGCACTGCGTTTTCAGCACGAAGGAGAGACGCCGACTAATCACGCCAGAGATACAAAAGCGCCTTTACCCATATCTTGGCGGCATTGCACGCGAAAACAAAATGAAAGCACCGTCGATTGGTGGAGTTGAGGATCATGTTCACGCACTGCTGTCCATTCCCTCGACGATCTCAATCGCGAAAGCGGTTCAGCTTCTCAAAAGAAACTCTTCAAAGTGGATTCATGAGACATTTCCCCACCAACGCTTGTTTGAATGGCAAGAGGGATATGGGGCGTTCAGCATTGCTGTCTCGGGCATGGAAGACACAATGAGATATATTCAATCTCAGAAAGAACATCACAAGGTGCATTCTTTCAAGGATGAATTGGTTGCGTTTCTTGATAAGCACGGGATTCAATATGAACAATGGATGCTTGATTGATTCTTTCGTCCCTGCGGGACTTGTTATTTCTTTGCCGCATTTCCCCAGCGATAAACCGCTGGGCTATTTTCGGTCGCCCCTGACGGGGCTAAGGCTTGAATGAACACCACACTCATCACCGGCGCTTCTTCAGGAATTGGCGAAGTCTTCGCTCGCAAGCTGGCTGCGCGCGGAAATAACCTTTTGCTCGTCGCTCGCTCGGAAGACAAGCTGATTAATCTCTGCAATGAGCTGGGGCGCAGCAAGAGTATTCGCGCGCAGTACGTCGCGCTGGATCTGTCCGAGCGCGACGCACCGGCGCGGCTTTTTGCGGAAGCGCAAAACCGCGGATTGGAGATCGATTTCCTGATCAATAACGCCGGCTTTGGGTCGATGGGCGAGTTCACCAAACTAGATCTCAATCATGAATTGAACATGATCGACTTGAATGTGCGCTCGCTGGTAGAGTTGACGCACCGGTTTCTGGTTCCGATGAGAGAGAGAAAGGGCGGCTCGATCATCAACGTCGCCTCGACCGCCGGTTTTCAGCCGGTGCCTTTCATGGCCGCCTATGCCGCAACCAAAGCCTTCGTGCTGTCATTTTCCGAAGCGTTGGCGGAAGAAAATCGCCCGTTCGGAATCAAAATCATGGCCCTTTGCCCGGGAGTTACCGAAACGAACTTTTTCGAGGCCGCGAAAATGCAGCGTCCGCCCGCGCGCATCGCGCAAACGCCGGAGGCTGTCGTCGACACGGCCCTGCGAGCCCTGGCGCGCGGCAAGAGTTCGGTGATTTCGGGTTGGACGAATTTCATTATGGTGCAGAGTGAGCGTCTGACGCCGCGCTCAGTCGTGACGCGAATAGCCGGAACGATGCTGCGGAAAACACTTGGTGGTAAGGAGTAGATATGGAGTGCGGCGGCAAGCGCCAGCGCGACGCCGCTTTGGATTGTTCGGACGAACTAAAGCGCCGTCGCCGCTTCGCTCTGCCGGCGCACTCCAAAGGAAACGATTATGACGGAACGTATTTTCAATTTTAGCGCCGGCCCGGCGGTGATTCCCGTGCCGGTCCTGGAAGAAGCCCAGAGAGATATGCTCGCCCTTCCCGGGGTCGGCATGTCGGTGATGGAAATCAGCCATCGCTCGAAGACCTTCGACGAAATCATTGCCGGAGCCGAAGCCGGTTTGCGCGGACTGCTCAACATTCCGAAGGACTATACGGTGCTGTTTCTGCAGGGCGGCGCCAGCTTGCAGTTCGCAATGGTGCCGATGAATTTTCTCTCGCTCGACGGCAGCGCCGACTATCTCGTCACCGGCAGTTGGGGCAAAAAAGCCGTTAAGGAAGCGCAGAAGTTTGGCCACGTGAACTTTGCGGCCAACACTGCCGACGGCGGCTTTACCCGCGTGCCCGCGCAGGACGAGCTGCAACTCGATCCGAGCGCCGCTTACGTACACATCACTTCGAATGAAACGATCGAGGGCGTCGAATTCAAGCACGAACCCGAAGTCGGCGATGTGCCTTTGGTCTGTGATGCTTCATCAGACATTCTTTCGCGGCCGATTCCGGTTGAGAAGTACGGCCTCATCTATGCCGGCGCGCAAAAGAACATGGGCCCGAGCGGCGTGACTTTGGTCATCATGCGCGAAGATCTTTTGCCGCGCGTGCGCGAAGGCCTGGCCACGATGCTCGACTATCGCACGCACGCCAAAGACAGATCGCTGCACAACACGCCGAACACGTGGGGCATCTACATCATCAATCTGGTCTGCAAGTGGCTGAAGGAAAAAGGCGGTCTCGCGGTGATGCAGCGCGAGAATGAAGAGAAGGCCCGGCTGCTTTACGACGCGATCGATCGAACGGATTTCTATCGCGGCCACGCCGATCCGGATTCGCGCTCAATGATGAACGTGACCTTCCGTCTGCCTTCCGAAGATCTGGAAAAGAAATTCGCCAGCGAAGCAACAGCCGCCGGCATGGACGGCTTGAAGGGCCATCGTTCAGTCGGCGGCATTCGCGCTTCGATCTATAACGCATTTCCGCGCGCGGGCTGTGAAGCGCTGGTTGAGTTTATGAAAGAGTTTGAGCGGAAGAATGGTTGACAG
This sequence comes from Pyrinomonadaceae bacterium, assembly GCA_035601635.1. GTDB lineage: Bacteria > Acidobacteriota > Blastocatellia > Pyrinomonadales > Pyrinomonadaceae > UBA11740. The sequence continues at coordinate 2,278 of DATNNY010000199.1, read as the reverse complement.
TCGCTTGCGAGATTGAACCGAGAGTTCCGGTTGACGAGGCGAATGCGATGAACAAGAAATCGACGGTTAGATCTAATGTCCGGAAATCGCAAGACATGCTGTCTGAGTACGACTTCGACTACCGCAAGGCTAAGCCGAATCATTTTGCTGGTCGGATAAACAAGGAACGCGTTGTCGATAAACCAAATCAAAGGCCCGGCTCGGTTAGTAATTCTCAGGTTGGCGCGGCCTTCGAATGCGTGGCGCTGGACTTCTTCGCGAAGCAGGGGATTAAGTTGACCCGTAACTTTCCGGTAGATCTGGGTCTTTCACGCAAGAAGGTTCATTGCTTTGATCTCGGAGCCTCCGATCCTAAAGTTATCGTCGAATGTAAATCACACCGATGGACTGCGGGAGCGAATGTTCCAAGCGCCAAAATGACGATTTGGAATGAAGCGATGTACTACTTTCATCTTGCTCCAAAAGAATTCCGCAAGGTTCTTTTCGTTTTGCATGATAGGAGGAGTAAGGACGGAGAGAGTCTATTGAAATACTACAAGAGAACCTACTTCCATATGATTCCGGAAGGGGTCGAGTTTCTTGAGTGGGATGAAGTCACAGGAGACACGATTAACCTATGAAAAGTGTGAACTACTTGATCGAAGAAGAGTAGAATTGTCAGGCGCAAGGAGCGATAATCATGGACGTACACGAATTAGTTATCGAGATGAAATTGTTGGAGCGTCGTCTCACGCTTTATGAAGAGAAGTACGGCGTTCTGAGTGAAGACTTCTACGCCGCGCTCATGTCCGGCGGGTTGTCAGCCTATGACGCATTCGATGAGTCACGCGCGGATTTCAGCCGGTGGAAGGGTATCTACGAGACTCTGCGCCGGCGGATGGATGCTTATCGGAAACAACTTGAGGGCCGTGAACTGGCCGAAGTCCTGCGCGTTCAGCCCGCCTACTAATGATCGCCAATCCGTTGAAGTCTCTGAGCGACTACAGCCGCTTTGTCGCGGAGTTGCTCGGCCAGCCAAACGTCCAGAGTTCGACGGTTGCCGTTTGGTCGGATAGTCCTTACACGAGCGTTGCCGAGGGCGAAGCATTTTTTACGAATGGCCTGCGTTTGCGCATGCGCGAGGAAGTCGATTTGGACGCGGGTCTGATCATATCGTACGGGTATGAAGTCTATCGGGGCGAAGAGCGATTGTATTGGTACGACGACTTCCCTCATCCCAACGATCCAAAGCTGGCTTCAACCATGCCTCATCACAAACACGTGCCGCCTGACATCAAGCACAATCGCATCGCCGCGCCGAACTTGAGCTTTGTGCGTCCCAATCTCCCAGCACTGATTCAAGAGATCGAGGACCTCGGCAGGTCATAAGAATCGCTGGCTAGAATAGTCATCGTGCTCGCGGTTGAAACGGCCTTGTGGTTAAATGACGCTCGGCCTAGTTCATTTTCAATACAAACAGGATTGCAAACCAAGTGAAACGGCTATTCTTACTCATTCTGTTCTTACTTCCGTTCGCTGTTTTCAAATCTGAGAGTGCATCGCTCCAAAACAACGATCTCACTCTGCCACAGGAAAAACATCTCCGCAATATGAAGCAGTTGACCTTCGGCGGCGAGAACGCCGAAGCATATTTTTCCAGCGACGGCAAGAAGCTCATCTTTCAATCGACGCGCGACGGCCGTGAGTGCGATCAGATTTACACGATGAATATCGACGGCTCGAAGGTGCAATTGGTTTCGACCGGCGATGGGCGCACGACCTGCTCCTATTTTTTCCCGGGCGACAAACGGGTGCTTTATTCATCGACGCATCTCGGCGGCAAGCAATGTCCGCCGAAACCCGATTTCTCGAAAGGCTATGTCTGGGCGGTCTATGACACGTTCGATATTTTCACTGCGAATCCCGACGGTTCTAGTCTCAAACAGTTAACCAATGCGCCGGGCTATGATGCCGAGACGACGATCTCGCGGACCGGGAAACTCGCCTTCACTTCAAAGCGCGACGGCGATCTCGATATCTACACGATGGACGCTAACGGTAAGAACGTGAAGCGTCTGACGAATGAGCTCGGTTACGATGGCGGGCCGTTCTGGTCTTATGACGGCAAACAGATCGTCTATCGCGCTTATCATCCACTGACTGAAAAAGAAAAATCAGATTACGTCGCGCTGCTGAAACAGAATCTGATCCGGCCGACCACGCTGGAGATCATGCTGATGAACGCGGACGGTTCGAACAAGCGGCAAGTCACGCATCTGAACAAAGCGAGCTTTGCGCC
>DATNNY010000198.1:0-17872 GCA_035601635.1 Pyrinomonadaceae bacterium | reverse complement strand
TTCTGCCCCGGCGCGCCGTGGTTCAGCTTCGCCGCATGCAACGTCTGCGGCGCGACCTGAGAGTAAATTTCACCGGCGCCGCGATCATTCTCGATCTGGTTGGCAGAATAGAAGAGCTGAATCGCGAGCTCGCAGAGATGAGGGGAAGATAGGCCCGATAGGGATTAGGAAATATAGGCCCCATAGGTCGCATAGGTCCGAACAAGGAGGTCACTTTTAGTGAGTACGAATCAAAAAGAAGTTACCGACCAGGAGCCGAAATCAGCTTTGCCGCCGGGCTCACCAGCGCCGGATTTTACTTTGGCTGCGACGCCTGACCAGAAAATTTCGCTCAGCGACTTTCGTGGCCGTCCGGTGATTCTCGCTTTCTACCCGGCCGACTGGAGCCCTGTATGCGGCGATCAGATGTCGCTTTACAACGAAGTTCTGCCGGAATTCAAACGATTCAATGCGGAGCTGCTGGGTATCTCGGTGGACGGCGCCTGGTGCCATAGTGCCTATCGCCAAAATCGCAATCTGCATTTCTCCCTATTGGCGGATTTCCATCCGAAGGGACAAGTGGCGCGGGACTATGGCGTCTATCGCGAGGCAGATGGGATATGCGAGCGCGCTCTCTTTGTCCTCGATAAGGAGGGCCGCGTTGCCTGGAGCTATGTTTCGCCAATCGGCGTGAATCCGGGCGCGGATGGAATATTAAGAGCGCTGGAGCAACTATCAGCAAAGGAGGAAACAGGCGATGGTAAGCAGTCAGCGAGGCACACTAACGCCGCCCGTGGATAAACGCGACCACCTGCAGGGTCCGCCCGATGCACCGGTGACGCTGGTCGAGTACGGCGACTTCGAATGTCCCCACTGCGGCGCCGCTTATCTGATCGTCAAAAAGATTCAGGAAGTGATGGGCGCACAGCTTCGCTTTGTCTTTCGTCACTTTCCGCTGACGCAAATACATCCCCACGCTGAAGGCGCAGCCGAAGCGTCTGAAGCTGCGGGAGCGCAGGGACAGTTTTGGGAGATGCACGATCTTCTGTTTGAAAACCAGCGGGCGCTCGATGCGATGCATCTGCCGGGATACGCGGAAGAGCTGAATCTGGATGCGCGACGATTTGTCCGGGAGCTCGAAGAGCGTGTTCATCAACGACGCGTGCGCGAAGATTTCATGAGCGGAGTAAGAAGCGGAGTCAATGGCACCCCGGCATTCTTTATTAATGGAGTTCGTTATGACGAGTCCTGGGACCTCGTGCCTTTGCGGGAAGCTCTGGAGAGCGCGAGCCAGGAAGTTGCCGTTTAGTAGCTGGGAGCACGGACAGTCCCGTCCGCACTGAGCGCGCAACGCGAACTCCTTTTCGGCAATCGCCGGACTTGGTTCCCACGTTTTGCGGACGAGACGTCCGCGCTCCCGGCGCCGACACGCGCGGTTCCGATCTGGTGTTAGTTTCCCCCATAAAAATTCTTAAGTTCGATTCAGGTCTCAAGGCCTGAATCTTTGGAGAAGTTTCTATGGATATCAATCGTCTGACAGAAAAAGCGCAAGAAGCCCTGCGCGCGGCGCAAAGCGAAGCTACGCGTCAGGGTCACCAGCAAATCGACGTCGAACATCTCCTGCTGGCCCTGCTCGAGCAGGAAGGTGGGCTAACCAAATCGATTCTGGAAAAGAGCAACGTCGATCCGGATTTGGTAAGCCAGCGGGTCCAGGCTGAATTGGCCCGGATCCCGAAGGTTTCTTCCAGCACCGGTGGCGGCGGCGACACATACATTTCCGGGCGGCTGAATCGACTGCTGGTCAAGGCAGAAGACGAAGCGAAACAGCTCAAGGATGAATATATTTCTGTTGAGCATCTGCTGCTCGCGATGGTTGAAGACAAATCGGGAGCTGCCGGACGAATTCTCAATGAGCTTGGCGCGACGCGCGAAAAACTAATGCAGGCATTGCGACAAGTTCGCGGTTCGCAACGCGTAACGTCACAGAATCCCGAAAGCACGTACGAGGCGCTCGAGCGTTATGGAAGAAACCTCACGAAGGAAGCCGCCTCTGGCAAGCTCGATCCGGTTATCGGGCGTGACGAAGAGATTCGTCGCACCATTCAGGTCCTTTCGCGGCGAACCAAGAACAACCCGGTACTAATCGGTGAACCCGGCGTGGGTAAAACCGCGATCGTGGAAGGCCTGGCCCAGCGGATTGTGCGCGGAGACGTGCCCGAAAGTTTGAAAGATCGGAAGGTAGTCGCCCTTGATATGGGCGCCTTGATCGCGGGTGCGAAATATCGCGGTGAATTTGAAGAGCGCTTGAAGGCCGTGCTCAAAGAGGTGCAGCAGGCCGAAGGGCAAATCATTCTCTTCATAGATGAGTTGCATACAGTTGTGGGGGCCGGCAAGACCGAGGGTTCAATGGACGCCGGCAACCTACTGAAGCCGATGCTGGCGCGCGGTGAGCTGCATTGCATTGGCGCGACCACGCTCGATGAATACCGGAAATACATCGAAAAGGACGCCGCCCTCGAGCGCCGCTTTCAACCGGTGATGGTCGACGAGCCATCGGTTGAAGATACGATTTCGATCCTGCGCGGGTTGCGTGAACGCTACGAAATTCACCATGGGGTACGCATCAAGGACGCCGCGCTGGTCGCTGCCGCCGTCCTCTCGCAACGCTACATTGCCGATCGCTTCCTGCCTGATAAAGCTATTGATCTGATGGACGAAGCCGCGGCCCGGCTGCGCACCGAGATTGAGAGTGTGCCGGTCGAGTTGGATGAAGTTCAGCGACGCGTGATGCAGCTTGAGATCGAGCGTGAAGCGCTCAAGAAAGAAAAAGATAAAGCTTCGAAAGATCGGCTGGCGAAGCTGGAAAAAGAACTGGCGGATTTGAAAGCCAGGGGCGATGCGCTGCGTTCGCAGTGGCAGGTGGAAAGACAGGCGGTCGATCGTTTGCGCAAGCTGCGCGAGGAAATCGATCGCACGCACGTGGAGATGGAACAGGCAGAACGGGCCTATGATCTGAACAAGGCGGCAGAGCTGCGCTACGGCAAGCTGCAGGATCTGGAGCGCCGGCTTGCGGCCGAAGAAGAGTTGCTCCAAAGGAAACAGGGTGGCTCGCGTCTGATCAAAGAAGAGGTCGACGAGGAAGACATCGCCGCGGTGGTGAGCCGCTGGACCGGCGTTCCGGTCTCACGTCTGATGCAGGGCGAAGTCGAAAAACTTCTTAAGCTCGCCGATCATCTGCACCAGCGCGTTATCGGACAAAACGAAGCTGTCGAAGCTGTCGCTGATGCTGTGATTCGCGCGCGCTCAGGCTTGAAAGACCCGAACCGTCCGATCGGTTCGTTCATCTTCCTCGGTCCCACCGGCGTTGGCAAGACGGAACTCGCGCGCTCTCTCGCAGAGTTCATGTTCGACGATGAGCGGTCAATGATTCGCATAGACATGTCTGAGTACATGGAGAAGCATGCGGTCGCGCGTTTGATTGGTGCGCCTCCGGGATACGTCGGTTATGAAGAGGGAGGCCAACTGACTGAATCCGTGCGACGCCGGCCTTACTCGGTGATTCTCTTTGACGAAATCGAGAAGGCCCATCACGACGCCTTTAATGTTCTGCTGCAGATCCTCGATGACGGCCGCTTGACTGATGGACAGGGGCGCATCGTCGACTTCAAGAACACGGTCATCATTATGACCTCGAACATCGGATCGGAAAGGATCCTCGAGTTCAGCGGCAAGACCGAAACTGCCGCTTACGATCTGATGAAAGAAGCCGTGCTGACGGAAATGCGGCATCACTTCCGGCCCGAGTTTTTGAATCGCGTGGACGAGATTGTCGTCTTCCACTCACTTACGGAAGCAGACCTCAAGAAGATTCTGGATATTCAACTGCAGCGGTTGCGTACGCGGCTGGCGGATCGAAATATCGAAATCGAACTTACGCCGGAAGCCGCGACGCATCTGGCCCGCGAAGGCTATGACCCGGTCTATGGCGCGCGGCCATTGAAGCGGGCGATCCAGAAGGAATTGGAAACGCCCATCGGTCGCCGGCTGCTCGCCGGTGAGATTCACGATGGTGAAAAGGTGATAGTTAGTTGGAAGAACGGCGAGTTTACTTTTCCGACGAAGTCCGCCGAGCACTCGGAAGCCGTAGGAGCGAATGCGTAATGCCAATAACGATCGCCAATGACTTTAGCGTGGCCGAGAACGCCTGCACCGGGCTGGTGGACGCGGCCCTGCGGCGGTTGTCCCCGTGTCGGCAGGGTGCTAAAGTTTCGCCAAGATTTCCCGGAACGGGGCGAAAGGCAAGCACGAAAGAAAGGTTTCCCGCCAGATTCTCGCTCTGCCACTTCGCACGCGAATCAAAATGGAGCTTCAAGATCGCTTTGTTTTCGATAGCGAAGAGAACATTCTCTTCATTAATCTGGCCGCGCTGCGAATTGAAAGCCGCGCGCAGGTTGATGAGATCTGCCGGGTTACCACCAGGATTATTGAACAGCACGGCCGGCGGTCCTACAGCATCGTCAACTATGAAGGCACTGAGATCGCGCCGGCGATCATGGACTATTACGGCGAACGCATTAAAGAGCTTTACGACCGCTACAGCCTGACTACTGTCCGCTATTCGTCAAGCGGCTTCACTCGTTCAGTCCTGCGTTATCTTGGCGCCGCCAAAGATCTCGAATCCAACACCTTCACCACGCGCGAAGAAGCCATCCGCGCCATTCAGGAATTAAAAGATCGCAGCCGTACCGAAAAAAATGTGTCGGCGCGAACGTGGTTCAATCCAAGGCATAGCCTGTGGGGAAAGCTGCTGCTGGGATGGGGCATCCTGCTGGGCTGTCTAATAGTTGGTTACTTCGGCGGACGCATGTGGCTGACGGCCGAGTATCAACAGTCCTTCAAGTTTGCCCTCACGAGCGCGATTCTTTCCCTGCTTGCTTCTGCAGTAGTCGGCAGCGCAATTCTTTTGATCAATGTCGTCCGGCCGCTAAGGCAGATGGAAGAAGTTGCCGGACGCTTGAGCATCGGCGGAATTGTTGAGCCGATGAAGGTCACTCGACACGATGAGGTCGGCCGGCTGGCGCAGACTATCAACGAAGCCGCTTTGCAACTGCAACAGGACATCGATCGCCTGAGCGGCCTTTATCACATCTCACTGATGATGGGGACCGGCACCGAGGTCAGTCAGATCTGCGAGCTGTTAACGCGCAAGATTGCGCGACTGCTCGGGGCCGAGGTCTGCGTCATCCTGCTCTACAACGAACGGGACAACTGCATCCATGCTCAGGCGCCCGCCTATGGCATGGAAGACGACCTGCTTTCGACCCTGAGCTTTGATCCGGAAGAGCAGAGCATAGCGACGTCGGTCTATAAGAGCGGCGAGCCGTACCTGACCAACGATGCCCGCCAGGATCCGCTCCTAAGCGGAAAATCGGGCGGGAATATCCGCGAAATCCTGGCAGTGCCGCTGAAGGCCGGACAGCGGATGCTGGGCACAATCGAAGTCATCAACAAGCGGGGTGGTTTTTTAGAGGAAGAAAAAAGGCTGGTGATGATCTTCGCATCTCAAGCTGCGCACCTGCTGCAGAACGCTCAGTTGTTTGAACAAGTTCGTGGATCTGAAGAGCGTTATCGTCAGATCTTTGAGAGTGCCGTGGACGGGCTCTATCGCAGCACTCCGGACGGAAACCTGGTCAACGTCAATTCGGCGCTGGCGGCGATGCTGGGTTATGACACGCGGGAGGAGCTACAGGGCGTCAACCTGATGAATGATCTGTTTGTCGATCAGATGGAAGGCGCCCGCCAGCTTCGCCAGCTTAGAGATTTTGGCCAGGTCCGTGATCTGGAATGCGATCTTAGACGAAGGGCGAACGGGACTGCTAACGATCGGATGCCGGCGCGCATCAGCATTCGCGCGGTAACCGATGGAACTGACAATCAGATGTATCACCTCGGCATCATCAAAGACGTGACCGAGCAAAAGCGGCTGGCGCAGCAGTTGATTGTATCTGAGCGTCTGGCCGTCGTGGGCGAGCTGGTGGCCGGCGTGGCGCACGAAGTCCGAAATCCACTCTGCGGTATTACTACGACGTTAAGCGCGCTCAACCGGCGGCTTGAAGATCGCGAAGCAGTCAAACCTTTTCTCGATGTCGTGATGACGGAAGTTGGCCGTCTCAATTACTTGATGGAACAGTTGCTCGAGCATAGCCGGCCGGTCCGGCCCGACGGCGACGAGTCTGCCCTGCGTACCCTGGTCGCCCAGGTGGTCGAAGAGTTTCGCGGCCAGGCCGATCAGAAAGGGGTGGCTCTGATGATGGAAGGCTTCGATCGAGTGCCCAGCCTGCGCGTGGATCGGCGAAAGATGCACGGTGTCTTTGCCAACCTGCTTGAGAACGCTCTGCAACACACAGAGTCGGGAGGATATGTTCGGCTGGCTTTCGCCGGGAATGGAACAGTCAAAGGCAACGGTGCTGCTGAAGTCGAGATAGAAGTTGCGGACACTGGTGCGGGGATTGCTGCCGAAAACCTGGACAAAGTGTTCGAGCCGTTTTTCACTACGCGCGCAACCGGTATCGGTCTGGGCCTGGCCATCGTCCGCAAGACGATTCACGATCATGGCGGGACTATCGGCGTTCGATCGATCATTAATCAGGGGACCAAGTTTGTGATCGCGTTACCGCGCGGGAAGGACTGAGAGCGTCAACATAGAGGGTTCATTATCACTCAGACTTAGCAAACTCTGATCAAGTTGGTGAAAAGCTTGTCTTAAGCCCGCGAAGCGGGCGATGGCGTAAAGCCTGGGGTGGAGCGAAGCGGAACCCCAGGATCATCGGAGTAAAAGAAAGAGCCCGCGAAGCGCGGCGACAGCCATTCATCGTGAGTAGCTCTCAGGTTTTGGGCTGTCGCACGCTTCGCGCGCTTGGGTTTTCTTATCGTCGTCTACCTGGGGTTCCGCTCCGCTCCACCCCAGGCTTTATGCTTTCACCCGCTACGCGGGTTTAGAAGACGTAAGTTTGCGCTACTTTGATCAGAGATTCTTTCAGTCTGTGATTGAGTCTCGAGCAACGCGGATCACAGACTGAAGTCTGTGCCACAGTTAGAATCAGAAATGAGTCCTGGAAAAGACAAAGTCCTCATCATCGACGATCAGCCTTCGGTACGCTTCGGGTTGCGCAGCCTGCTTGAGGGCGAGGGCTACCGGGTGTTGGAAGCGATCTCCGGCGAGCAGGCGTTGCCGATCGTCACCGACAACGCGCCCCAACTGATCCTCCTCGATTTGCGTCTGCCCGACATCGGGGGCCTTGATCTCCTGACGCGGATCAAAGCGATTGATGACGATGTCCCGATCATCATGCTCACCGCGCATGGCACGATTGAGACCGCTATTCAGGCGCTCAAGGGCGGGGCGGAAAATTTTCTGACCAAGCCTTTCGACCCCGACAGTTTGTTAATCCTGATCAGTAAGACCCTCGAGCAAAGTCGCGCGCGGCGCGAACTGCTTTTGCTGGGGCTGGCCGAAGAGCGCACCGCCGCCGAGTTCTTTCATGGGCAGAGCGAACCCATTCTGCGCATCTATAGCACGGTCGAAAAGCTGGCGCCCTCTGACACCACCGTGCTGTTGCAAGGCGAAACCGGGACCGGCAAAGGCGTAATTGCGCACCTGATCCATCGCTTGAGCGACCGCCGGGAAAAACCATTTGTGGCCATCAACTGCGCGGGTCTCAGCCGGGAACTCCTGGAGTCAGAACTCTTCGGTCATGAGAAGGGAGCTTTCACCGGCGCGGTCGCAAACAAGCCTGGCCTGTTCGAGCTGGCCCATCAGGGAACAATCTTTTTTGATGAGATTGCGGAGATGGAGCCGGCGGTCCAGGCCAGGGTTTTGACCGTAATGGAGCACAAGAGATTTCGGCGCGTCGGCGGTATTCAGGAGAAGGAAGTGGATGTGCGCATCGTGGCCGCGACGAACCGAAACCTGCAAAGCGAAACCAAACAGGGACGATTTCGCGAAGACCTTTACTATCGTCTGAACGTGATGCCTCTATCGCTGCCGCCGCTCAGGGACAGACGAGCAGACATTCTCCCGCTGGTCGATCATTTCATCGCGCACTACAACCACAGATTGAATCGACGGGTAAAGGGCGTGACGCCGAAAGCCGAGGCGCTATTGCTCGGGTACAGTTGGCCCGGCAACATTCGCGAGGTGCGCAACGTGATCGAACGCGCCATGATTCTTTGTGCCGCCGATCGCATTCACGCCAGTGATCTGCCGCTGGGGGACCCGGAGAGCTTTACACCCGCGACGCCAGAAAACGGGGAACAGTTTCTGTCGCTGGAAGAATTAGAGCGGCTGCACATCGAACGGATTTACGCTGCTACTGAAGGAAACCTGAGTCGCGCCGCGGAAGCCCTCGGCGTCACGCGCACCACGCTTTACAGCAAGCTCCGCAAGTACAATCTCGATCAAGTCAAATCATGAGAAGCGATCGGCTGAGAACGTTTTCCAGTATCAAGCGGGCGCCAGGAAGCGCATCGTGTTTTGCGGCTCTGCCGCAGCACTTAAAAGAAAGGCTTTGCCTTTCCGGTCAACTTCTTCTATTACGGGTTGAGGCTATGCCTCGGCGATTCCAAACGAACATTCTCTGGCCAGGAGAATCAGGAGGCATAACCTCCCTGGATTCAGAGCGGTCGCAACAGAAAGCCGGAGGCTCTCCGCTATGTGCTGCGGCATAGCCGCTCACTTCAGCGCGATCGACCCCGGTTGCTCTGCCGACGCACTCCAAAGTTGCTCATTAATTAGACACCGTTGACGATGACTGTTTAGAAACTGAGCAATCGTGGTGGGCTGTGCTCGAACCTTCGTTGCCGCAGCCGGCACGGCTTCCCGTGGATTATCTGAGTGTTCGGCGGCCGCGGTGCTATTTGTTGCGATCCCAAACTTAAAGGTACGCTACTTGCCCTTGTCGTTCGCGCAAACCGTCCGTATACCCAGACCATTTCTTTGCCGGTGGCGATTCAGTCTTAGATTTCCGCGAGGAGGAAGAAGCTCTTGATCTCAAAAAATAAAATCGCGTTGTTGGGATTCGTATTTCTTTTGCTGTGTTCGAGCGTGCCGGTACTCGGTCAAACTCAAACTACGGGACGAATCGTAGGAACGATCACTGATGAAAAAGGCGCCGGCATCCCCGGAGCAGAGGTCGCGGTGACTAATAAGACTTCCGGTGAAGAGCGAAACGTTGTTTCGAACGAGTCGGGTGATTTTATCGTGCCGCTATTGCCCGCGGCGACCTACACGGTCGTCGTGACCTCCAACGGGTTCAAGAAATTTCTCGCCGACGACGTCAAAGTCGCGATTACAGAGACGACGACTCTTAATGCCCTGCTGAATGTTGGATCGGTTACCGAATCCGTGACGGTCGTGGCTACACCTCCAATTGTTCAGACCGAAAATTCACAGTTGGGTCGGGTGGTTGATTCGCGCGCGGTGTCCGAGTTGCCGTTGGCGACTCGCAACTTCACACAAATTCTGAGCCTCTCGCCTGGCGCGGCCACTTATCTTCCCGACAACACAGCCGTAGGACGAAACTCGCAGAACATCTCGGTGAACGGTGCGCGGGTAACGAACAATAACTTCCAGATCAATGGAGTCGATGCAAACTCGATGGGGACGAACTCGGCCCCATCTCTGTCGGTGCCCGCTCCCGAGTCGATCCAGGAGTTCAAAGTTCAGACGTCTCTCTACGACGCGACGTTTGGCCGCTCAGGCGGCGGCAACATTCAGGCCGTGACCAAGAGCGGCGGCAACGACTTTCACGGCGGAGCGTATGAATACTTTCGCAATGACAAGCTCAACGCCAACAATCCGTACTTGATCGCCTCGGGCGTGGCCCGGCCGATCCTGAAGCGAAATATTTTTGGCGGTTTTATCGGTGGGCCGATCAAGAAGGACAAAGCATTCTTCTTCGCGTCGTATCAGGGCACGAAAGAACGGAACGGCGCTTCGACAATCAATAGTCTCTCGTCCAACATTCTGGTGGATCCAAAGTTGACCAACGACAGAAGCGCGACAACCTTGCAGACGGCGTATGGCTTGCCTGCAATAAATCCCGTGGCGCTGGCCCTGTTGAATGCGAAGCTGGCGAACGGACAGTTCCTGATTCCGACACCCACAGCGGCAAATGGCACCTACACCGGTTCAACTCCATCCATCTTCAAAGAGAACCAGTTCAACTTGAACTTTGACTATCGTTTCAACGACAGGAACACTCTGGCGACCAAGTTTTTCTTTTCCAATGCGCCTCAGACTCTCGTCCTGCCGAGTTTTCTGGGCGGCGGCCCTAACGTTCCCGGATACGGCAATTTCCAACAGAACAATAACCGCCTGATCACAATGCAGTACGTGCATATCTTCAGCCCGACTGTGTTCAATGAACTGCGCGCCGGCTACAACTTCATTCGCGTAGATGCCTTTCCGCAAGAGCCGGTCAACGACTCAGCGGTGGGAATCAACCGGGTGAATGCCAGTATCTTCCCGGGTCTGGGACTGGTTCAGATCAACGCCGCCGCCGGCGGTATCGTTTTCGGCACTTCGGCAACCATCGACGTCAAGGCCAAGGCCCCCTCGACCACAGTCGCGGACACGCTTTCGATTACCAGAGGCAAACACACCATCCGTACCGGCGGCGAGTATCGCTATAACGAGAACAACTATGTTCTTAACTTTTTCACGCGGGGTCAGATCCAGTTCGCCAACTTTACGAATTTCCTTGTAGGCGTGCCGACCTTTTCAGTCTTTGGCAGCGGCATCGGAGATCGCAGCTTGCGCGCCACTGACTACAACGTATTCGTGCAAGACGACTGGAAAGTGAATCGGAAACTAACTCTGAATCTGGGGCTGCGTTACGAATTAGACATGCCGCCCTATGACACTCGCGGGCGGATTGCGACTTTCGATCCGGCGCTTTACGTGCCGCGCCCGGCCATTGGCGGCGCGGTCGTTGGCCCGCCGATTGGCGGCTACGTACAAGCCGGCAATGTGATTTCACAGTACGATGTCGCGAGCATGCCCAATGTAGGCAAGCGAGTAGTCAACAGCGTCGATCCAAATGACTTCGCCCCGCGGATCGGATTTGCGTACTCGCCACTGAACTCAGGCCGATTTGTAGTGCGTGGTGGTTACGGCATTTTTTATTCGCGCACTTCGTTCCAGTACATAACCCTGAACGTGATCGCGCCACCGACCTATGTATTCGGCGTCAGCATCCTGCCGCCCATCACTAATCCTTTCTTTGCGGCGCCGCCCACCAGCGCATTTCCGACTCTGGTACCGGGAGTGGCCCTGTCAGGCACTTTGTTTGATCGAAATATTCGCACACCCTACCTGCACCAGTTCAACGTAAATGCGCAGTACGAAGTCTATAAAGACTTTCTGTTGGAGGTCGCCTATGTCGGCACGCGGGGACGAAGTCTTTTCCGCCAGGTCGCCATCAATCAGGCGCCGCTTATTCCTACCGGCGGATCGATTACCAATCCGGTTACCGGCGCAGTGATTACCACCAACACCGCGGCCAACGCGGCTTTGCGCTCGCCGTTTCAGGGCGTTTCAATCAACGGCTTCTTTCAAAATCAAACGACTGCTCAATCAGACTACAATGCGCTGCAGGTCAGCTTAACCAAACGCTTTTCAAATGGGATTCAGTTTCTGGCTTCGTACACCCGGGCCAAATCGATCGACAACGCATCGGGCCAGGGCGGCGGCGCCGGCATCACGGGCGTAGTCAATCCCGGCGGCGTCGGAGAGACCAGCGCCATTCTGGGTGACCAGCGCGATAACCGTGCCAATCGCGGCTTGTCCGATTTCGATCGCAAGAACCGGTTCGTCTTCAGCGCCCTCTATGATCTTCCGACACCGGGCTTTGCCAAATCGAAGGGCGGGAAATTATTATTTGGTAATTGGGAGCTGGCCGGTATTGCCACTGTCATGTCGGGCTTGCCCATCGATATTGTCGACACCGGCGCGGGCTCATTTTATGGTCTCTCCGGCGGCAGCGCGCCACTGGCGCGGCCAAATCTCGTAGGCGATCCGTTCAGCAATGTTCCGGCTGGTTACTACTTCAACCCGCTGGCGTTTGCGCGGCCGGTCGTCGCAGCCGGGGCTGTCATTCCGAGTTCGAAAGGCGCCGCGACCGCAGGCGCACTCGGCACTGACATCGGAAACGTCGGCCGGAACCTGCTGCGCGGACCGCGCCAGAGCAACATAGATTTCTCGATCATCAAGCGCTTCCGCATTGCTGAATCGAAGAGCATCGAACTGCGCACAGAGTTCTTCAATCTCGTCAACACCGTAAACTTTGCCAATCCCATCAGCGATCTGAATGCTGTCCCGGCTGCGGGCTTCAACGCCGACGGCACCATCAAGCCTGGCGGCGCCGGCAGATTCGGACAGATCATCTCAACCAGTAACAACCCGCGATTAATTCAGCTCGGGATCAAGTTCAACTTCTAGGGAGGGCTGCAATGTCGCGTGCCGTTGGGCAACAGGTCGCTTGCACCGTAACAAGTGAGGCGCGTGGCCGGATTCCTGGTGATGGGGTCGAACTCTCGTTTGGGTTCTGGCCCGGCCGCGGTTTGCCGGTCGTGGCCTTGCACGGGCTGACTGCTTCTTACGTCAACTTTATTGGCGTGGCCGAGCGTCTGGCCGGGAGGCGTCCGCTGCTCGCCCTTGATCTACGCGGGCGCGGTGACTCAGAGAAACCGGATGGGCCTTACGGTATGGCGCAGCATGCGCGCGACGTGGCCGCGGCGATGCGGGCGATGGATTTGGGGCCGTCGGTGATCGTGGGTCATTCGATGGGGGCCTTCGTCTCGACTGCGCTGGCCGCTCAGAATCCGGAATTGGTGGCCGGAATAATCATGATCGATGGCGGGTATCTACTCGACATGCCATCGGGAGCAGACTCTGGCCAGGTGCTCGACGCGATGCTCGCGCAGAGAATTGCCCAACTGGGAGAAACGTTTCCATCGCGCGAAGCCTATCGCGAAGTCTGGCGCTCTCGGCCACATTTTCCGGCAGATGATTGGGGTCCCTGGACGGAGGCATTTCTCGACTATGAGTTGGGCGGCGAACCACCACAGTTGCAACCAAAGGCTTCGGAAGCTGCCGTCCGCGCTGATGTCGCCGAGGGGTTTCAGAGACCTGAGATTACGGCCCGCCTTTCGTCAGTGCGATCTCCTATTCTGCTCCTGCGAGCTACCAGCGGTTTCACGCCCGACCAGCCTCCACTGATTCCCGACGCGGCACTGGAACAGATGCGCGCGCTTCTGCCGTCGCTGGAAGAGGAGACTATTCCCGATACAACCCACTACACTATCGTGCTGGGTGAACGCGGAGCGTCGAGGATTGCGGACCTGATTGAAGAATTCACGCTGCGATGTCAGCCGGTCACCGCCGCGACTCGGGAGTAGAGGTTTGTGCAGTAGGCCCGAAGGGCCGTCAGGAAATAGCCACGACCGTAAGGTCGTGGTTGGGACGATGCAAAGTCTCGAAGGCCCAAGGGCCGACACATCCAACTGCCATCTAGGTTATCCTGCCGCACCTGCGGCGCTCAATCCGGCTTGGTTGGGTTCTCGATCCACGACCTGACGGTCGTGGCTATTTCCTGACGGCCCTTCCGGGCCTTAGGTCATAAAGGCATGAGACGCACTGCCATTCTGGTCGCAACGGCGCTAAGCTTTCTCGCACTTCCCGTATTGGCACACGCAGGCAAATGGATAAGCGGCAGCGTGACTAACGCGGCTGGTGCGCGGACTTATCAGTTATGGGTCCCTTCGGGTTATGACGCGAAGAAGCCTGCCCCACTTGTCATGATGCTGCATGGCTGTATGCAGAAGCCGGAGAACCTGGCCGCGTCTTCGGGAATGAATGAGATTGCCGAGCAAAATAATTTCCTCGTCCTCTACCCCGAACAGAACGCGGAAGCCAACCCGCTCAGATGCTGGAACTGGTTCGATCCGAAACATCAGGAGCGTGATGCAGGTGAACCTGCTTTGCTTGCCGCTATCGTGCGGCAAGTCTTCAACACCTACTCAATCGATACCAGGCGTGTTTACGTCGCAGGCATCTCCGCCGGCGGCGCGATGGCGATCGTAATGGGCGCAACCTATCCTGATCTCTTTTCGGCAATCGGAGTCAGTGCCGGCCTTGAATACAAAGCCGCCAACAGTGCCGAGTCCGGACTCGCAGCCATGAAACAAGGTGGCCCTGATCCAGCTCAACAAGGCGTCGCGGCTTTCAAGGCAATGGGCGAAAGCGCCCGAGCCCGGCGACGAATGCCTTTGATTGTCTTTCAAGGCACCGCAGATCCTTACGTCAATCCGCTCAATGCTGAACAAGTGATCTTGCAATGGGCGAAGACCAATGACTATCTCGAGGACAACAAAGACCGCGAGAAACCGCAAGCCGCGAGCGTCATAGAAGGCTCAGTTCCGGAAGGCTATGCCTTCCAAAGACTTACCTATAATGACAGCGCCGGTCACCGGTTAATGGAAGAGTGGATCGTAAAGGGGCTGGGCCACGCCTGGTCCGGCAGTCCGGCCGCGGGTCCGTTCGCCGATCCAAAGGGGCCAAATGCCAGCGCTGAGATGTGGCGCTTTTTTAACGAAACATCCTTGAGTTCAAAGTCAGCCAAGCCCGGATCAACAAAGTCGCGGGGTGGACTCTGATGAACATCGGCTCCCTCCTTCCGCGGCATGCACGCTATCGTCCCGATCATCCCGCGATTGTTTTCCAGAATAACCGCTTCACGTTTAGAGAATTCAACCTGCGAGTTAATCGACTTGCAAATGCCCTGCTGGGTTTAGGCCTGAGCAAGGGTGACAAGATCGCCACGATTCTGCCGAACTGTCTTGAACTCCTCGAAGTCTATTGGGCGGTGGCGAAGATTGGGGCGGTCGTGGTACCGCTAAGCACGTTAACTCGAGGTAAAGGTTTAGTGACCCTTCTGCGAGATTCTGATGTCAGCGCAGTGGTTACGAATTTTGATTTCGTTCCTGAAGTTGACGCAATCAAGCAAGGTCCTGGGCAGGTCGGAAGCGACCGCTACCTGATCACCGGCGACGCTGCAGTAGACGGCTATCGCAGCTACAACGAACTCACCCTTGCCGCCAGTGACGAGAACCCAACGGGAATCGAAATCGCCGCCGGCGACCTATACAACATTATCTACAGCAGCGGCACCACCGGCCAGCCGAAGGGAATTGTGCATACACATTTCATCCGCGCGATGTATTGCACGCTCTTCGCCTCTGCTTATCGCATTCGACCCGAGAGCATCATCCTGCATGCGGGCTCGATAGTTTTCAACGGCGCGTTTCTGACCTTGATGCCTTCCATGTACGTAGGCGCCACCTACATTCTGCATGAAAGTTTTAACCCAAAGGAGTTCATTGAAACTATCGAACGCGAGCGCGTGACGCACGTCAAAATGGTGCCGTCGCAAATTATCGCGATGATCAACTCGCCTTTATTCACTTCCGCAGCGCTGGCGTCTTTGGAAATGATCGGCGCCGTTGGCGCTCCGCTTCATCTCGAGCACAAGGAGAAATTGAATCGCATCCTACCGGGCCGTTTCTACGAACTCTACGGACTGACGGAAGGGTTTATGACCATCCTTGATAAGAACGATTACGCCACGAAGCCCAACTCAGTCGGCACGCCGCCGCCTTTCTTTGAAATGAGAATTCTAAACGATGAGGGCAAGGAAGCCGGCGTCGGCGAAGTGGGCGAAATTGTTGGCCGCGGGCCCGCGCTTATGCCCGGGTATTACAAACGTCCCGACCTAACTGAGCAGACGATTATCAACGGCTGGCTGCATACGGGCGACCTGGGTTACGTAGATGAAGACGGTTTTCTCTTCCTGGTCGATCGCATGAAGGACTTGATCATTAGCGGCGGCTGCAACGTTTTTCCCCGAGACATCGAAGAGATTATCGTGCAGCACCCGGCGGTGCGCGAAGCCGCCGTGTTCGGCGTTCCCAGCGAGAAATGGGGCGAGACGCCGACGGCCGCCGTGATCCTCAGAGAGCGGGACACGCTCAGCGAAGACGAGTTGCGCGACTGGATCAATGAGCGCGTCGATAGCAAGCTGCAGCGCGTTCATGCCGTCGTCTTCATGGAAGATTTTCCTCGCAGCACAGCCGGTAAGACTCTGAAGCGGGTGATGCGCGATCCGTACTGGGCCGGCCGCGACACGCGCATATGAGCGTTGGCCGATTGGGCCAGTAGCCCGACCTTGAGGAAGGGCATATTCCATGAGAGGGAGTGTTCAGGCATTAACGCCCTTGCTAACGCGCGGGCTACTGCACCGCTTTGGCGTTATTCATCGAGCGCGAACAACCATGAGTTTAGAAGTTGGAGACACCGCCTCTTTAACCAAAACGATCACGGACGCAGACATCCGCGCCTTTGCCGAATTGTCGGGAGATGACAATCCGATTCATCTGGATCACGAGTTTGCGGCTACGACCCGGTTCGGTCGGCGCATTGCTCACGGGATGTTGGCAGCATTGATGATATCAACTGTGCTGGGGACGAAACTCCCCGGCATCGGCACAGTCTATCTAAGTCAGAATTCGCAGTTCATGGCGCCGGTATATCCAGGCGACACCGTCACCGCGCGCGTCACGGTCGTGAAGATCCGCGCTGATAAACCTATCGTCACGCTGGAAACGATCTGTGAAAACCAAAATGGCGAAGTCCTGATCAAAGGTGAAGCCGTCGTCCTGGCGCCCTGGCAGGTGGGCTGAAGAATCAATGGGATCCACGAATCCAAACGAAACGACCACCAGAAAGGCCTCAATTTCCGCGTATTTCGTGTGCCTTCGTGGATCATTCGGCCGCCTGCCGCCGGTGGCACTACGCTTTTCCACAAGGTAGTAATGACAACCGCCATCATCACCCCGACAGATATCCTTCCTGCAGCCAACCCGGATCGAGTGCCGGCGTATTCCTGGTATGCCCTCGCCGTTCTCACAATCGTTTATGTTCTCAACTTTCTTGATCGGACTTTGATCTACATCCTCTTCACTCCGATCAAGAAAGAGATGGCGTTCACCGATCTCCAACTGGCGCTGCTGGGCAGCACTTCTTTTGTGATCTTCTATACGCTGCTGGGAATTCCGTTTGGGCGTTTGGCGGATCGAACCACCAGGAAATATTTGATCGCGGGCGGACTCGCCGTTTGGAGTCTCTTCTCCGGCTTGACGGGCTTCGCCAAAGGTTTTTGGACGATGTTTTTTTGCCGCTTGATGGTCGGCGTCGGAGAAGCGACGCTGGGGCCGGCGGCGCTCTCTTTGCTCAGCGATTATTTTCCGCCGCGGATGCGCGCCACCGTTCAGGGTGTCTACTCGTCCGGCATTGCGATCGGCAGCGGCCTCGCTTTTTTCCTGGGTGGTTGGATCGGACAGAATTATGGCTGGCGCTGGGCCTTCTACTTTCTCGGATTCCCCGGATTATTTCTCGCCGTGGTGGTGTTCTTTCTGAGAGAGCAGCAGCGCGGCCGCACTGAGGTGGTTACAGTCCGATTCAGTAGCAAAGACTGGAGAATTCTTTTTCGATCCGTTCCGCTCAGATACCTCTATCTTGGTTACGGCCTGTTTGGAATAGCCTCTAACAATCTCGGTATCTGGGTGCCATCCTTTTTTGTGCGCGTGCACGGCTTGAGTCTGGCGCTGATTGGAACCGTGGCGGGACTTCTGGCGATCGTGGTCGGGGTGCCGGTTACGATCATGGGCGGTTATGTGTCCGATCGCTTCCGCCGGTTCGGAAAAGGAGGACGCATGCTCTTCAGCACCTGCGCCGCACTGGCTTCGATACCGCTTTGGCTGATGCTGCTGTTTAGTA
>DATNNY010000197.1:0-4639 GCA_035601635.1 Pyrinomonadaceae bacterium | reverse complement strand
GATGTTAGGAAAGGCCTCGCGGAACTGTGCATGAAAAGGCAAGAACCCTTTCGGTCCGCGCAAAGGTTTAGCGGCGTCGTCCGAGAGTCCGTGTGCTACAGCGTCTTCAGCCATCATCTCTGCGATGGCATCCGCACGGCCTTTATTCCAGACTTCTTCGAACCAGCGGCGGAGTAGGGCTTTGTGTTCTTCTACGGTGTTTTGTTCTGACATGAGGAACCTCCAAGAATCGAATCATAGGGTCGGGGAAGCCTGATTCATCGGGCTTCCCCGAAGGGTTATTAGACCAGCGCCTTCAGCGCTGGGTAATAGCGCGATTGATCTTAAACAGCGCGCTTTAGCGTGCTTAACCGGCCGCTTTAGCATGCTGATGATCGCGCGAGACAAGCCCGCCAAAGCGGGCACTAATCAATCCGTCGGACCCAGCCGTAAAACGGCTGGGCTACTAACCCTGCGGGCAAACCGCGTGAACGCGGCTCAAGTGCTACTTCACATCCTTCTCGTCCACATGGAACTTATGCATGATGCGATGCACGACCGGCGCCAGGATGATGCCCATCACGCCGATAAAGATTATGCCACTGAAGAGCGCGTAGATTGACGCGAAGACCTTGGCTGAATCGCTTGGCAATTCCTTGATTGGGCCCATGCCGCCGAGGATCATCGACGCTTCCAATAACGAGTCAACCCAATTGAATCCGGCGATGAAGTGATAGCCGGAAATCCCAATCGTCAGCGCCACCAGGATCAACGCCAGCGCGACCGCCAACGCGGCAATCACACGTTTGATGAATACCGATCGCGGAGCAAGCTGGTCGTGCCTGTGCTCATAACTCAGCCAACTAGTCTTGGACTTTCGACTTTGCTTTGCCACCGGCTTACTCCTTGGTTGGCTTTTCTTCCTCTCCCGATCGGAGGGACTCCAGCACTCCTTTATGGACAGCGCACCCGCAGGGCCAGCGGGATGATCTGAAACGTCGCCGGCAGACGGCCTACTACTTCGCCATCAAGTTCAATGGCGACTTCCTCGTCCTTTTTAACCGGGCGGGCGACGATCTGTTTGGCCAGCGTGTGGTTCACCTCATCCATGCGCAGGTGAGCGCCAAAATAAAGTCTGGGCGCATTGCTGAGAATGCGAAAGGCGCTGGCGTCGCCGATGCTGACCACATCGAGCCAGCCATCATCCAGTTTGGCGTCGGGAGCGATCTTCATTGCGCCGCCATAATAGCTGGCGTTGGCGACACAGAACTCGGCCACGCGCAGACGTCTCTCTGGCTCTTCGTCCAGCTGAATATGAACTTCAATCGGCGAAGCGGCCAGCGTCGTTTGCACTGTGGCTGCCGCATAAGAAAGTTTGCTGCTGAGCTTACGCGGGGCAAAGGCAGGAATCCATTTCCTTGATTCACCGCTCGCGGTCCTGGTCAGCACTTCAGTGCTCATGCCAAAGCTGGCCACGTTCACAAAGAAACGCGTCTCGCGCTCTCCGCTGTCGTTTACGAACGCGACTCGGGCCACATCAATTGTGCGCGTGCGTCCGTCGCGCAGGGCGCGCGCGGCGGCCGCCGTGTTGGAGGGCATGCGCAAAGAACGACGGAAATCGCTGCCGGTGCCGCCAGGCAAAATCCCAAGTTCGGTTTCCCGGTTTGAATCGAGAATGCCGTTCGCGACTTCCGAGATCGTGCCGTCACCTCCGCAGGCAATGATCAGTTTTATTCCCTGCTTCGCGGCTTCGGCCGCCAGTGCCCGGCCATGGCCAACATCTTCGGTGAATACCACAGTGAAGGGACCAAAGTGCGTGCGCAGATCGCTGGCGAACTTTGGCCATGCCTCGCGCGTCGCGCCATCGGCGGATGCGGGATTAACTATGACAAGTGGTAACGTCATGAGCTGAGTTTGCGCTTAAGGGGATTAACCGCAAAGGACGCAGAGGTATTCGCAGAGGAACGCAAAGGTTTTCCTCCACGTTCCTTTGCGAAATCCTTCGCGTCCTCTGCGTTAAGATTTTTCCGCATCCGAATGTAATTCGCGATCGGCTTCACCCAACTCGGCTATCTTACCCATCACAAACTCGCCAATCTCTTTATAGGTGCGCACATGATCCTTCTTCGCGATGTACTCTGCCAAATCGAGCTGTCTGCCAAAGTGAATGCGGATTGGTTGGCCGCCGAACCAGTTTCCCAAAACCTGCTTCGCTAGCTTGTTACCCAGACCGGCAATGAAAATGGGAACGACTTGCGGGTCGGAGGCTTTAATCAACTTGCCGAGGCCTGGTTGCGGCCGCAGATACGAATATGGATCGGTGTTCTTGTTGCGCGTACCCTCCGGATGAAAGCCGATAACGTTTCCGGCTCCTTCGTGACAAATCTGAGTCAGGCGTCGAAATGAATACTTGTCGAAGTCGCGCTTCTCGGGAAGCGGCTTGTCACCACCGGTAAAAAATGGCGGATACATCGACCACCAACCCATGATCAGATTCACGAACATTCCGGCCGGCGATTGATAGAAGAAGCGGCCGCGCACTGGGAAGAAAAGTTGTTTGCGGAAGCGCGTGCGATAAAACAAAACGCTCGAGACCGTGAAGAAGTCAAAAAATGATCGATGATTAGCCACCAGCAGGATGGGCCGGTCATGATCGACGGCCTCAATATTCTCGAGGCCATAAACGCGCATCAGGTTGTAGGTCGCGATGTGAATCCAGCCGGCGCCGAACACGCTCTGACACCACGTCCAGAAGCGCTTCCACGCGCCGCGGTTCATGCGATGCGTGACGCGGAAAGCGAAACGTTCGAAGGGGGAGAGGACGGCGAGTTCTTCGGCCGAAGGTTCAAACGCTTCTGATTGAGTGGACTGCAAGACCTTGGAAGCCAGGGATGGTTCAGGTGGTGGCCGACGCGCGGCTTCGCCGCCTGATGTGCGGAAAGCCTCCGGCTTTCCGGCAGGTGTTTCTCTTAAATCTTCCAAGAGGCTGCGCCTCGTTTCGCGAGGCGTAGCCTCGCTTGAACCTAAAATGACTCTGACGGAAAGGCGGAGCCTTTCCGCACATCAAGCGGCAAAGCCGCCACGCGACAGAGAGCCCGCCCTACCTTACCACGGCTTACTCAATCGAAAAATATCTCGCTTCCGGATGATGAATCACAATCGCTGAAGTCGATTGCTCCGGCTCGAGTTGGAATTCTTCACTCAACTCAACGTCGATGCGCGACGGATCGAGTAACTCGAAAAGCTTTGTCTGGTCTTCCAGATTAGGGCAAGCGGGATAGCCAAAGCTGAAGCGCGAACCTTGATAACCCTGGCGAAAGAGCTTGTTAAGGTCCTTCGAGTCCTGATCCGCGATCCCCAGTTCCTGGCGAATGTGCTTGTGCCAGAACTCGGCCAGGGCTTCCGCGCTTTCCACGCTGAGACCGTGGAAATAAAGATAGTCAGCGTAATTGTCGCGCTTGAATAGCTCCTGTGAATATTCGCTGGCCCGACGACCAACTGTTACCAGGTCAAACGCGACTACATCCATGCGGCCGGAATCGACCGAGGCGAAATAATCCGCGAGACAAAGCCGCTTACCTGCCGGTTGGCGCGGAAAAGTAAACCGCGCGCGTTCAGTCTGGGCGTCGGTGTCGTACACGATCAAATCATTACCAGACGATTGCGCCGGGTAGTAGCCGTACACGACCCGAGGCACCAGCAGCCCTTCCCGCTCGCAACGCTCTTTCAATTCTTCATAGATGGGCCGGACCTTTTCGATGACCAGCGTCTGGTACTCTTCTGCCGATGTCCTTCCCTGCTTGAACTGCCATTGACCTTTGAACAGCGCAGTTTCGTTGACGAAGTCGAAAACATTTTCGACCGGAATATCGTGAACTGCGCGCGAGCCAAAAAACGGCGGCTGTGGAATCGGGACATCCGTCCGCATGTCTGAACGCAGGGTATGAGTGGTATCGCCGGAGACTTTGCCGGCACCGCGGGGCCTCGCGGATTTGCGCACGCCGCGTTTTGCTTCCTCGCCGATCAGATCGTCAGCCTCTTGTGGCACAGACTTTAGTTCGTGGTCCTCAGCGCCATCACCGGCTGAAGCCGGCGCCACTCCGCCGTTCATCAGTTTGTCCATCGTGTGCAGACCGGCAAACGCATCGCGCGCATAAAACAGAGTGCCTTTGTAAAGCGACTTCAAGTCGTCTTCGACATACCGGCGAGTCAAAGCTGCTCCGCCCAGAACGACAGGAACCCCGACGCCCCGCTCGTTCATCACTTCCAGGTTGTCTTTCATGATCAGCGTGGACTTTACCAGCAACCCGCTCATGCCGATGGCGTCGGCCTGGTGTTCTTCGTAAGCATTCAGAATCGTGTCAATCGTCTGCTTGATGCCGAGGTTGATCACGCGATAGCCATTGTTCGTCAGGATAATATCGACGAGGTTCTTACCAATGTCATGCACGTCGCCCTTGACGGTCGCCAGGACCATTGTGCCTTTGGCGGTGGCGCCGCCCTTCTTTTCCATGAACGGTTCAAGGAAGCGCACGGCGGCTTTCATTGCTTCGGCGGATTGCAGAACAAAAGGAAGTTGCATCTGGCCGCTGCCAAATAGATCGCCGACGACTTTCATGCCTGCGAGCAGGATGTTGTTAATGATGTCGAGCGCGGAATA
>DATNNY010000196.1:0-3951 GCA_035601635.1 Pyrinomonadaceae bacterium | reverse complement strand
TGCACGGCTTCCGAAATACGCACCAGATATGATTCGCGATGACCGGGAATGAACGCCGCCGGTGAAGCGCCGATGATGTCGGTCTTGACTCTCATGCCCACGCGCGCTGCCTCTTCATTCAAGATAGTTCGAATTTGCTTTTCCAGATCCGCCATCACTTCGTTGCTGGTTGAACGGAGATCGACGGTGAACCAGGCGTCCGATGCTTTCGCGTTCACTACTTCCGAACCTCCGAGCATTCCAATATTCAAGTTTGAAGAAGGTTTGCTCGGTATTCTTAATTGGTAAATGCGATCGATAGCGCGGGCCAGCGGCAGCGATGCTGAGTAAGGCGGCGTTTGCGAGCGCGTGTGTCCTCCCGGGCCGATGAAATGGTGGCGATACCAGTTGATGCCGATGCCCGCATAAGTGAAACCTTCATAGCCGCCGTCGAGCGCGACGTACTGATCTATCTTGCCTTTGTTCTCTGCAACGAAAGCCCTCGCGCCGTTCATGGTGGTCTCTTCCTGGACTGTGAACACGAACACGAGATCGCCTTTTGTCTTAATCTTAGCTTCGTTCAAGGCGCGAATTGTTGCCAGGAGGGCTTCGATATTGCGTGTATCATCCCCGATGCCGGGCGCGTAAATCTTTC
Source organism: Pyrinomonadaceae bacterium (assembly GCA_035601635.1). Taxonomy (GTDB): domain Bacteria; phylum Acidobacteriota; class Blastocatellia; order Pyrinomonadales; family Pyrinomonadaceae; genus UBA11740. Next base: position 3,317 of record DATNNY010000196.1, on the reverse strand, counting down.
CGTCGCGAATGATGGCTTTGATCTGCAATCCGGGTTGGAAGACCGTGTCCAGATGGGCGTCAAAGACGATCACGGGACCACCACCGGCGCCTTTTCGCACTGCGATCAAATTGCCAGTCGAGTCGTAATGGATGTCGCCAAGATGGTACTTGCGCAAGAGACTCTCAACATACTTCGCTCGTTGCTGCTCCTGACCCGAAGGCGCGTTGATTTCAGTAATCGCTACCCATTCGCGGAGAATGCTTTCGCGGTTACGACTGATATAGTCGTCAGCGGCCTTTACGTCGGCGCGATTAGCCAACGCCTGGACTTGCTCGATGTATTGGGCCACGCTCTTTACTTGAGAGCGCACGGCTGTCGTCCCGACGATGAGAAGGGCTAGAAGGAAAATCGATTTACGCATATGGTTTCCGCCAGAGTCGAATATAATCCGAACTTCTCGGATTCTAAGTATTTCTGTTCAGTTGTAAAGATCATAACCACAGAGGACACAGAGAAGTATTAAACAGAGCCCGACCCGGAACTCGCGAAAAAATGGCTACAGCGCACAACCCTAAATCGAGAGAGATTACACCAGGACCACTCGCCACGTGGCTGGAGCGCGGGGTTCTTGGCGCGCTGTTTCTGTTTGTAATCGCGGCCCCAAATTCTATCGCCGCGACCCAGATGGCCTGGTTTCTCGGATTATTGTTCTGGGTCTTGCGTTTCACAGTTTGGCCGCGCCCTAGACTTGAGCGGACACCGCTGGACTATCCCCTGTTCGGTTTTTTTCTGCTTACTGGATTGTCTTCATTCCTCTCTTATTCACCGATTATTTCAATCGGAAAGCTGCGCGCGGCTTGTTTGTTCACGATTGTCTACTTGTTCGCGGAAAATGTTCGCTCGAGGCGCGTCTTGCGCGCTCTGGTGATCGTGCTTCTGGCATCGTGCACGGTCAATGTTCTCTACACATTCGGCCAGTACGCGTTCGGCCGCGGAGTGAAAGTTTATGGCGTCAGCCCCAACAGCCCGCTGGTTGAGGCGAAGCGCGTCTCGCGCGCAAAGATCGAGGCGATTCCCATTCTCAGCGGCGACACGCTGGAAGAGGTTGATGGCCGGCCTTTGCGCAGCGCCCAGGATTTGGCTGCGGCTTTGAGTCAGTCTGCGCAGCCCGGGCCGGCCAAGATCAAAGTCTATCGGGTTGAGTGGGTCGCCGTGCTCGAAGTGCCGCGCGGACGTCTGCTGCCGGGAACCAGGCCTGAAGAGCAATTGGGCATACAGCGATGGGGCAGTGGCCGTGATTGGCGGGCCACTGGTTTTTACAATCACTGGACGACCTATGCCGAGATGTTGCAACTGGTCGCCTCGCTCACGATCGGACTTTTTGTCGCGTTGCCGCGTAAGCGCAGCCGAAACGGCGCACTCCTGGCTTTGGCGATTGCGGGGATGGGAGTTGCATTGCTGCTCAGCGTAACGCGCGCCTCTGGACTTTCGCTGCTGATTTCCGCGACTTTAATAACCGCGCTTAGTGTCAGCCGCAAAAAGCTGATTGTGATCGGCGCTTGCGCGCTGCCGATAATCCTGGTCGGACTATTTGTCCTGCAACAGAAGCGTAAGGTTGGCTTTTTTGATCAGAAGGACGATTCAATCGTCTGGCGGCAGAGAGTCTGGCATGACGGCTTTCATTTGCTGTTGAGTAATCCCCGCCACCTCCTGGTAGGCGTCGGCATGGATTCGATCAAGGCGCACTGGCGCGAGTGGGGCTTGTTCGATAATGGCCGCATGCCCATGGGCCACATGCATTCGGACTATTTGCAGATCGCGCTCGAGCGCGGCGTGCCGGCGCTGATCGTTTGGCTGATTCTGCTCGGGACGTACGCGCGGATGTTATGGCGGGTCAGGCGCCGGGTGCCGCCTGAGAATTGGATGGAGCGGGGAATTATCCTGGGGGCCCTCGGCGGCTTGATCGGTTTCATGTGTAGCGGCGTTGTTCATTACAACTGGGGTGATTCCGAAGTGGTCATGATCTTTTATTTGATTATGGGATTTAGTTTGGTGGTCGAGAGGCTGACGCATGAGACTCAAATTACTAGCACATCCGCCCCAGCGCTTCTCGATGGCATGAAGTCAGTGCCGCCTACGTGAGCGGGTCGATCATGAAGTCGACCCTACGGGGCGTGTCTTTGATCCACCCACTCACGCGGGTGGTGCTGACTCCGCTTCGTCAGTCGAGTATCTCATCCAAATTCGCTCTTGAAATACCTGCAACACTTTCTCACCGGACATTTCTGTCCAGTGGCGCATGGCGCCAGGAAGACGCCGCGTAAGTACGCAACTCCAAACAGCATCCTCAAGCTACTCGGCGCGGCACTTCGCTCATCAACGCCAGCAGGTTTCCTTCAGAGTCACGAAAATCCGCGAGCCAAAGATCATAGTCTGGCATGGGCGCCACCAGATGAGGCTTGACGATGAACTCAACACCGCGCGCCTTAAAAGTTTCATACACGCGCTCGATGGCGTCAACCTTGTAGTAAATGATCGAGGCCGGATGATCCAGGTCCGGCCGGTCCGCGACACCCAGCATCAAACGGACGCCGCCACAGTCAAAGAAGGCCATCCCTGGCGGCGCTTGAAACAGAAACGTCATCCCGAGTATGTCGCGATAGAAAGCGACTGCGCGATCGAGGTCCTTAACGTTGACAAAGATTTGGCCGATGCGCGACAGAGTCGGGCCAATTGGTATTGGGGTAGTCACTTTTTTGCTCCTCTCGCAGCGTAAGCGGCTTTCGTATAGCACGGCTATTGACGTATTATCAACATCCTTCAGGAAAAGAGAACAATTGATGAAAAGATTTGTGCGCGCCTCCGCCTTTGTAATTGCTCTCCTAACGGTTTCCGGTTTCACCGAATGCTATAAGCCGGTGACGAAGAGCCAGATGCCGTCGTACATCAAGACGGTGGCAGTGCCGGCATTTCAGAACAACGCGCTGCGCTTCAAGATCGAGCATCGCTTCACGGAAGCCGTGATGACCGAATTGATTCACCGCGGCCACGGCTTGCGTGTGCAGAGCGCGCGCGAGGGCGCTGATGCAGTGATCGAGGGTACGGTCAAGAGTTTTGGATTCTCGGGCGTGTTACTAGACGACAAAGGCCGCGCGCGGATTTTTGAGGTGACGGTTACCGCGGCGGTGACCGTACGCGATCAGCACGAGAACCGCGTGCTCTACGACAACCAGAATTTTGTTTTTCGCGGCGAGTTCGAATTTGCCAACGACCCGCGAAACTTCTTTAATGAGGAAGACCCGGCCGTACAGCGCATCGCCCGCAGCTTTGCCGAG
>DATNNY010000195.1:0-4074 GCA_035601635.1 Pyrinomonadaceae bacterium | reverse complement strand
GTCCTGGCTAGCACGCCCGTTCAATCGGTTCGGCCAGCGAAAGCTCGCATGGCCTGATGGGCTCCGAGCGGGATCGCCGCCATCCCCATCACCGCGATTGATCCGCCCCACAGTGCGGCTTCTCCTGCGGTCCCCGCGCTTTTTGGGTCCGGGTCCCCAACTGAAACGATGCTAAGCGGCCTCGCTCGGCAGCGTTGATGTCATTTCTGCAATTTTTTGAAATTCGCCTAGAAATTCCGGCTGATATCGCGCCAGATATTTGGCGACCCGCTCGTTGCCGATCAGCTTTGTTAGATATCCCTTCACGACCGTAAGATGCAGATGATCCTGTCCATAAGAGTCCTGGATCGACGTAATGGCCTCCTGAAGACGCGCAAGCTCGCGTTCCATACGAGCGATCGCCTCCGCAGTCATGCCCTTCAGCCTTTTAGGCGTTTCAGCATCGACTAATTGCGCCTGTGGCGTGCCGGCCAGTATCGCCGATGCATAGCTGATGGAGAAATTGTTCGCATTGATCAGAAGTTCAGCCGTCTCAATCTGCCGCATGGGGCTCATTTTGCGTAGAACGTCGAATACAGCCATCGGGCAGATCTTGTCCTTGAGCAACCCGATCGCTTCTTCACAGATACCGTCAAGCAGCTGCACTTTGCGCGACAAGCTCCTGACATTGATATCGAGAGCCCGCGCGATCTTGTCCCGCGGTACATTGCGTTCAATCGCTTTGGCGATCATCCTTTGCTCCTGCACCGGAGACAGCCGGCTGATGCGCTTGTTGTAGGTGAATGCCTCATCGTCGGTTGATATCAGGCATTCGACCTCTGTGGCGCCAAGATCCCGAAGGACTTCAATTCGGAGGTGCCCATCTAGCAGCAGATACGATCCTGAATCGCGAGAATCACGAATGACAGCAGGAGGTTCAACGAGTCCCACCTCGCGGATAGAAGCTAAAATCTGCCGATACTTGTGACTGGATTTTACGGTCTTCTCGATCGCCTTCACAGGAAGAATGGACGCGATTGGAATGATGACAAAATCCGAATCAAACGCTTGAGCTACAGTTTCGAGAGTTTGGGGATCTACCGGCTTGTTCATAACACCGATCCGTCTGTTAGCCGTTGGGTCAGGAACGCGGGCATCAAATCGAGGCTCTCAGCTCGCAGAAGGTTGGCGAAATTCTCGTCGTCACGAAGAGTCCGGATCGCCTCAACGATAAACAGCAGTCGATTTTGGGTAACCTCAGCCTTCTTGATCAGAAGTTTCTGACGATCGGCTTCCTGCCGATAAACGCGAATTATCGATTCGCTTGTAAGGGGGCGCTTGGCGACATCTCGTCGCCCGAAAGTACTGTCGTGCATGTGCTTGCCGCGACGCCGTCTCTGTTCCATGAGGCGCCGGACTGCCACCAGCTTCTTTCCTCGCAGCTTTTTCTCAGTGTATGCTTGCGTCAATGCTCGCTGAACGTCTTCGTCACTCGATTTCGCGATTTCGATGGCCATGTTAAGCGGTAGAATGCCCGCTTCTACCGCCGTTACGAGCCGCTCCTCACCGCTCTCAAGTAGTTTGGAAATCATATGAACATATTCAGGGGTCACGCCAATTTTGCTTGCAATTTCGCGATCGTTGTAGCCCCGGCCCCGCAAGGTGGTGATATCCGCCAGCAGATCGATTGCTCGATGCTGGCGCCGAGCGCAATTCTCAACCAAGCTCCTGACCAGACAGTCACTCTCTTCAGCCTCGATCACGATTGCCGGAATTTTTGTCTGACCGAGTTGAATAAAGGCTTCAACTCGACCTTGCCCGCAAACTAGGTCGTAGCTTGCCGAATCGCTTTCTGCTTTTCTGGGGCTTACCGTGATCGGCCTCTTCAGGCCCACGCGCGCAATGCTTTGCACGATCTCCTGAAAGTTTCGTCGATTTCTGACTCTGGGATTCAAAAAGCGAATCTGATCAATCGGAATAGTCTTGATCTGTTTCGTTGCAGCTTTGCGCTTTGAGGTACTCATGCTGCCTCCCGGAACGCGCTTCTGGCCACCATGGAATAGAAAAACTCGAGCGAATTGAATCGATAGGCGTCTAGGGAAAGGGCGTTGTCTTCTGCTAGGCGGAGCCGATTGGTATTCAAGTCGAGGCTCGGAAAGATGTAATAGTCTTGGGGCTGTTCGTTCGAACGGTCCATGCGGACGGCAATCGTGATGTCGGGCACGAGGCCAGTATCGAACCGAAGGCACCACCGCAACGACCCATTTTGAGTTTCGAGAGAGCGCGCAATCACGAGCGAGGCAGTGAATTCACTATTGATAAACAGGACCTCACTGACTGGGTCGCAGAAAACGTGACCACCCGCATTCTGGAGTCCCGCGGTGACTTCGGCCAGGAACTTAGGATAAGACTGGCGAAGGGCTCTGTTTATTTCAACGTATCGGTAGTCTCGATCCGGCAAATACCCGATCAGTGTATAGGCCCGCAGCAGACTGCCAAATCGCGTCCGATACAGGCTTGATGAGGGCATATTGTCCCGCTCGTCAATGATGAGACCAGAAAGTGAACCTTCCTCTTCGAGCACCGTTTGCAGCAATGTGAGCAGTTCCGCATCGGAATAGTGATTGCCGCGCCGATCGATTATTGTTCGCGCGCGTTCGAAAAGCGCCTGATCTACGATTGAAGGAAAAGCTCCCTCGGCGCGAACCCAGGTTTCAGGCCGATTTACAACCCGATGCTGCTTGAGCTTGTAGGAAACTCGATTGAAAACATTGTTGCCGATGTACTTTTCGTTCGTCAGAATTTGATGGATCGAGGCCCGCGTCCAGGGACGACCAAAATCGCTCAATATTCGCTGCTGGTTCAATAGCGTTGCGATTTCGCGTTCTGATTTGCCTTCTTCTACAAACATTGAATAGATGCGGTGAACATGCTCGATTTCTTCGGTTGGTCCGGGCGTGAGCACGACGCGGTCAGTTTGCAAGCTCTTTCGATCACCACGCCCCAGCTCTCCTTTAGGATTCCTGCTTTCATCGATCAGGAGGCGACGCAGTCCATATCCGGCCGGGCCCCCCTGCCGAAATCCATTCTCGACGAGCCTGCATTGTCCGGCAAACACTTTGACTGAGAGCTCCCGACTATACTCGCCAGCCATAACGCGTTTGACGCTTTTGAGCAGCACCGAGCCTATAGTGCCGTCGTTATCAAACTGCTCGCCGCAATAATGCACGCGAATGCCAGCCCGCGAGCAGAGATGCTCATAATACGCCGCCTCGTCGGCATCCTGGAACCTTCCCCAGCGGCTGACGTCATAGACCAGAATGGCCTGAAAGCCGGCGCTGCCTGATTGCACTTCGCGCATCAAGAGCTGCAGCCCGTCTCGGTCATCAATTCGCAGACCGCTTCTGCCGGAATCTTCGAAGATCCTGATGATTTCGAAGCAGCGCTGCTCGGCATAGTGGCGGATGGTGTCGAGCTGATTCTCGGTCGAATATTTTTGATGGTCGGTCGACATTCGAACATAAGCAGCCGCCGGCCAAGCCGCACCCGTCCGATTTGCACTATCTTCGAAGCGGTTGGTTTGCCTTTTCAATCGGCACCTCTCTCCGACAGCTTTTCACCAGCCTCCCCCAAGGCGGTCGCGTGTTCCCCGCCGGACCGTAGCGAACAGGAGGGTGGAATGTCGTTTCCTAAAAAGGGCAAGTCCTTTCCAAAGCGGGGCGTTTCAAATAGCTCGAATGGCGAGGGTGGAAGCCTGGACGCAACGATAAAGTTTGCGCTTGAGATCGCCGCTGCGTTGGAGAGGACGTTGCGTGATAGAAACACGCGCATCAAAACGGTCGCAGGATGGACCGGCGCCAACGAACGCACCGTAAAAAACTGGCTCTCAGGGCAATATGGCCCTTGTGGAGCGCACTTGGTCGTATTGATCCAGCATTCGGACGAAGTGCTCAACGCGGTCTTGTCGATGGGAAGGCGGCACGATCTCGTTTTTGCCCAGAAGCTGCGTGACCTCGAACAACGCATGCGAGAGCTGATGTCCGCGTTAAAGGAGGTGAGGATTCGGGGCCCGCGAATCTGACGATTTAGCCCTAG
>DATNNY010000194.1:0-14831 GCA_035601635.1 Pyrinomonadaceae bacterium | reverse complement strand
GCTTCTTTTGCGTTTTCATCCGGCAATAGCAAATGTTTAGTCTGCGACTGTCGCGCGCGAAGGGCGATCGGCAATGCGCCCCGAATAGGCCGCACCCGACCATCCAAAGACAACTCTCCGACGGAAAGAATGTCGGTTAAGTGCTGCGTATCGCCGAGGTCGCCATTGGCGCCGAGGATGCCCAGCGCTATCGGCAAGTCGAAACTCGCCCCCTCTTTGCGAACGTCCGCAGGCGCCAGATTAATCGTGGTCTTGTGAAACGGAAAGAAGAAGGCGCTGTTATTGATGGCCGCGCGAATACGCTCTCGAGATTCACGCACCGCAAGGTCCGGCAAGCCGACAATGGTCACCGATGCAGGCGTGTCAGTCTCGTTGCGAACCGGAGTCAAATCGACCTCAACATCGACGAGGTTGGCGTCGATGCCATAGACGGCCGCGGACTGGGTGCGGAAAAGCATGGGAGTTCAGTGGCACAGACTTTCAGTCTGTTACTTGTATCGCTATCATCACTGGTAAGTGCGAACAGACTTAGAGTCTGTGCCGCGTAAAACAGACCGAGCGCGCCTCTAACGAAGCGCGCTCGCCATTTCTTTAGCGGTCGCTGTCAAGCGAACGCTTATCATTGACTTGATCGGCTAGTTAAGTCATCTCTGTTTCAGGGGAGCCGGACTGCTCGGTAGCTTCACCTCTTGTCCCGCCTGCAACTCCACATTGGGTCCGATGCCATTAAGTCGCGCCAGTTCGTCTGCAGATAGTTTCCGCGCCGCGGCAATCTTGGCAATCGTGTCGCCTTTGCGCGCCTTCAACTTTGTTAACGTTGCAGCGCTGGCCGCTTCTGGTGCGCCCGGCGATCGACGCCAGTTCGTCAACTTAATCCCGCTGTTGGGAACCACCAACTTATTTGTAGTTTTCAGGTCAACGCCGCTATTCATGGCTTGCAAAGTCGCTACGCTGACGCCGGTGCGATTGGCCACCGATTGCAGGTCTTCGCCGGGAACGACTGAGATTACGCGCGCCACATCACGACGTTCAGCCGGAACGCGTTTGAGCACCGAAGCTACCTGCTTCCCTTTCCCTGCCGGCACCCGAACTGAGTAAGACTCGCCGCGCGGAGTGGTGTCGCGCTTCAACTCTGGATTCAATGCCTGAATGTAATCGACGCTGGTATCAGTAGCGTCCGCAATCAATCTTAGACTGGTCGCCGAAGAAACCACCACTGGTTCGAAACTAATGGGCGATTCCGGGCGGATCCCACGGAATCCATACTTCTCGGGATTCTTGGCAATCAGGATCACGGCCAGAATGTTGGGTACGTAATTGCGGGTTTCCTGCGCAATGTACGGATAAATCTGCCAGTAGTTTGCCACACCGGCGCGCGAGATGCCGCGGTCTACGTTTAAAGCACCTGTATTGTAAGCCGCCATGGCGAGCAGCCAGTCGCCGTTATAACGCTTTGCCAAAAACTTCAAATATTCGGCCGCTGCCTGCGTCGGCTTTTCGATACCGTTGCGTTCATCGACCCAGGCCGTTTGGCGCAAACCATATTGTGTGCCGGTGCCGCCAACGAACTGCCAGAGACCGGAAGCGGCTGCCCAGGATCGCGCCTTCGGGCTCCAGGCACTTTCCACCTGGCCGAGCCATGTAATGTCCTCGGGTACTCCCTGTCTGCGGAACGTCTCGCGCGCGATCTTCATGAAGCGACCGGAGCGGCGCAGCCCCGCTTCCATGGTAGAGCGGCCACGTCCCTGATAATAGTTGATGTACTGCTGAATCAGCGGATTGATTGTGAAGTTGAAATCGAGCGAGTTCTTTGCCTGCTCCAGCGCATCAAGCTGTTCGCCTGAAACTTTCTGCTCAGTTGGGTTGAGAATCAGCTTGCTGAGCGGATCGAGCGGCGAAGGATCGAAACCCTGTTGTCGAAAGCCGATCAGAACCTGCTTTGGTGGTTGTACCCGGGCAACCTCTACGTTTTCAACCTTCGGATTGGGCGTGCCCTGCGCCACAACTGGAGTCGCGTTCTGCTGGGGCGAGGCCTGGATCAGGGGAACTTCTTCACGATAGATCTTCTCAACCAATTCCAAATAACCAGTTTGCAGTTTCTGGCTGGCGCGCACGTCCAGGCCGGACATCAGAATCTCGTCTATGGCCTTGTCAAATTCATCGCGAGCCTGTTCGCGCTTGTTGTCCTCAAGATTGAGTTTGCCCTTACGGAAATGATCGTTCGCACGGTCCAGAACCTGATCCACCCGAGGATCGGTCTTCTGGACTTCAGTCTGAATATCACGAGCGGAAGAGCCGCCGGGAATCTGGGCTTGGACGATTGCTGGAATAAAAAGGACTGCGGCGGCAAAAAAAGCGCTCGCAGTTAAACGAAGAGGGCTGCGGGTCATCAATCGTTGTTCTCCTCTGGTATTACTTCGGGCGAATCCACGACTGCGACTTCCACCGTTTGAGTCGCGCTGCGGCATTCACTACTAAAACAATACGGAACGTGGAAAAGTTCCGGATTTTGTGGCTCAAAACCAGCCACCAGAGCCGCGAGGTTAGCACACGAGCAAAGAGGTGTCAAACCACTTACCTGCCAAAAACCGGCCTGAAGTTCATGGTTTCTGCCCCGAGATCGACTAAACCACGAGCTTGAATCGACTCTCTACTTTTTTCCTGAGCTCGTGCTCTGTCTTGAGTTCCGCGCCCGTCTATCAAAGACTTCTACGTCCACTGGCGGCCTGTGGCAAACGAGCCGGACGCGGGCTGGACGTCAAAGCCGGTGGCACCTTCTCTTTCAGAGCCTCGCGAAAAACCTGTCTCATGTTGTCAACAAATACAAACCGGATGTCCTTGAACAGTTCCTTGGGCACCTCGTCGAGGTCCCGACGGTTCTGCGCGGGTAGTATTATTTTCGTCACCCGGGCTCGACGCGCTGCCAGGACCTTTTCTTTGACACCGCCCACAGGGAGCACATTGCCGCGCAGAGTGATCTCGCCGGTCATGGCTACATCCTTGCGCACGGGCCGCAAAGACAAAGCCGATACCAGCGCAGTTGCCAGCGTGATGCCCGCGGATGGGCCGTCCTTTGGAATCGCACCTTCAGGAATGTGAATGTGCATATCAAAGTTACTAAAGTCCTCCGGATCGATCTGAAGCTCTCGAGCGCGCGACTTGGCGTAGGAGTAAGCGGCCTGGGCGGACTCGCGCATTACTTCGCCCAGCTGTCCGGTTAAAACCAGATTGCCCTTGCCTTTCATCCGCAGGGCTTCCACGAAGAGCACATCGCCCCCCACCGCGGTCCATGCTAATCCGGTCGCGACGCCAATCTGGTCCTTCTTCAAGACTTCTTCCGGAATAATTTTTGGCGGCCCCAGAAACTCGTGCAGGTTATTCACTGATACCCGCACGGCGCCCTTGTGACCTTCTCCCATTCGGCGAGCCACCTTGCGGCAAATCGAACCAATCTCGCGCTCAAGTTGTCGTAAGCCGGCCTCATGCGTGTAACGCTGAATCATGGCCGTTAATGCGCTCCGCGAGATATTCATATCGCGTCCGGTGACTCCGTTCTCTTCCATCTGTTTTGGCAATAGATGGCGCCGAGCTATCTCCAGTTTCTCCTCTTCGGTGTAGCCGGCCAGCCGGATCACTTCCATGCGATCTCGCAGAGCCGACTGCACAGTATCCAGAATGTTCGCTGTAGTCATGAAGATCACGTTCGACAAGTCGAACGTTACCCCCAGGTAGTTATCGCGAAAGCTGTTGTTCTGTTCCGGATCCAGCACTTCCAGCAGTGCGGATGACGGGTCTCCCCGAAAATCTGCGCCGACCTTGTCTATTTCGTCCAGCATGATCAGCGGGTTGTTGGTTCCGGCTTGTTGCACCGCCTGCATTATTCGGCCAGGCATTGCACCCACATAGGTGCGGCGATGGCCACGGATCTCGGCTTCGTCATGGACTCCGCCCAAACTAAGCCGCATGAACTTGCGTCCCAGGGCCCTTGCGATTGATCGGCCCAAACTCGTCTTACCTACGCCCGGCGGACCGACCAAACAAAGGATTGGCCCTTTGGGTTTCTCTTTCAGCTTGCGCACGGCCAGGGCTTCCAGGATGCGCTCCTTAACTTTCTCCAGGCCATAGTGGTCGTCATTCAGAATCCGTTCAGCCTTATGCAAATCCAGATTGTCCTTCGAAGATTTTGACCAGGGCAGATCGGTTATGATCTCCATCCAGTTGCGCAGCGTTGCCGTCTCTGCCGCGTCAGGATGCATTCGCTCGAGCTTCTTCAGTTGTCGTAGCGCTTCCTCTTCGGCCGGCTTGGGCATCTTCGCGGCTTCAATCTTGTCCCGGAACTGCTGGATCTCTTCAGCCAATTCGTTCCCTTCGCCCAGTTCGTTCTGGATCGCCTTCATCTGTTGCCGCAGATAAAACTCTCTTTGAGAACGATCTATGTCGGCGCGTGCCTGAGTGTTGATTTCCTGCTGGACCGTGAGCACTTCGATTTCTTTATTGAGGAGTTCGTTGACCCGCCGCAGTCGTGCCGTAGTGTCGGCAATATCGAGCACCGACTGAGCGTCGTCCACTTTTAGTTCGAGGTTTGAAGCAGAAAGGTCCGCGAGGCGGCCGGCGTCATCCAGATTGGCTATGATCGCCATTACCTCGGGCGAGACGTTTTTGCCGAGCGTCGCCGCCTTTTCCATCGAGGTGCGAATATTACGCATCAGCGCTTCAACTTCCAGCGAACGCTCAGGCGCCAGCACCTCGGTCATCACCTGGAGTTTGGCCTGCAGAAATTCACCGGTGGCGTTGATTGACTCGACACTAGCCCGCGAAACTCCCTGAACCAGAATGCGAATGCGCCCGTCGGGCAGCTTCAGCATTCTCATAATCACCGCTACGGTGCCGACGTTGTAGAGGTCCTCCTGTCGAGGTTCTTCTTTGTCAAGATCCTTCTGGCAGGTGAGGAGAATCATCCGGTTCTGGCCTAATGCTTCATCGACCGCGCGGATCGATTTCTCGCGAGAGACGAACAAAGGAACGATCATGAACGGATAGATCACAATATCGCGCAAGGGCAAGAGCGGCAATTCGTCAGGAATTTGTAGCTGCTGCTCCGCTTCCGCCGGCTCCAGCACTGCGGAGATTTCGTCATTGATAACGTCTGTCATACTTCTCTTTGGGATTCTCTCTTTCCACTATGTCGGTTCCGTCTCAGTAATCGGCACCCTCAATTCCGAACCGCGACGGTCCTTTATCTTGGGCAGGTTAATCAACAGCATGCCGTTGCACAGTTCTGCCTTCGCGCCTGTCACGCTGATCGTCCAACGCACCGGGACGACCCGATTGAAGTGGCCATAACCGCGCTCAGAGCAGAGATGCGAAACGATTCGCTGCCTGGGATTTCGTTTCTTCTTTTCCCCATAAATGCGGACCTTGTTGCTGCTCAAACCAATCTTAATCTGACTGGCGCTAACGCCGGGAAGTTCGATGCGGAGACAGACCGCGTCGGATGTTTCGCAAACATCTACCGGAGGCACCCAGGCACCGGCGATTGCCGGCACTTGCTCTTGCGCAGCTTCCTGTAAGACCGAGAAGAGCCGTCCAACGCGTTCCATCAGACGATGCAATTCAATGCGTTCCAGGCCGGCCGGACCTACATTCTTGACCATTTGATTCTCTTAGCGAGTCCCAATCATCCGCCAGCGGCGCAGTGCCACCAGGGCCCAAACAAATTCTACCAATCCAAAAGGCCAGGCACCTTGCAGAAACCCATATGCCGATCCCAGGATACAGGACAGAGCAAATCCCAAGACGAACCATTGGCTGCGCTTTTCAAATGCGTAACAGACCAGCATCGCGGTCACGGCAAAGAGGCCGAACAGCGCCAGTGGATTCAACAACTGCATCAGCCGACCTCAAAATTCAAACCACCGCAATTAACCGCCCGGCCTCTTCATTACTCTTTCCTGCCGCGCGCGCACCAGGGTCTTCAGCTCATTCATAAACTCTGAGACGTCTTCGAACTCCAGATATACTGATGCAAAACGCACATAGGCTACTTTATCGAGTTCCTTCAGACGTCGCATGATCAATTCACCAATCTTATTAGTTGGCCGTTCGCGCTCTGGAGACTCTTGCACATATTTCTCAACGGCGTTGACGATGCTGTCGAGCTTCGAAGGGGGCACCGGTCGTTTCTCGCATGCGCGTAGGATTCCCGCCATTACCTTATTGCGGTCAAACGTTTCGCGACGACCGTCTTTCTTGATCACCATGTAGGGGATGTGGTCGATTCTTTCGTAAGATGTAAAGCGCCGCTCGCATTTCAAGCATTCTCGTCGCCGGCGAATCGCGTCGCCTTCGCGCGATTCGCGCGAGTCAACGACCTTATCTTCGAGAAAAGCGCAAAAGGGGCATTTCATAAGTTGATCCTCACTCTCATCATTGCCCTCGGGCTTATTCGTTGACGGCAGCGGCTGGGAGCGGTTTCGCATTTCCGGCCAAGGTCACCCTTTCATCCTCAACCGCGTGCTCAACATTGCTTACGGTCATCATCGAGCGGAGTCGAGCAATACTCACGTCACCGCGCAGAAAATAAAAGAAACCAAAAAGCGCCGCCGGAGCAAAGTCAACCAAACCCAAAACGATGGCGACGGCCGCGGCTCGATCAATGCCAACCCCGAGTAGTACAAGTGCGGCTCCAGTGGCCGCATGAAATGCCCCGGCCCCTCCGCCTGGCGTTGGAACCGCCGACGCCACCATCGACCAGCCCAACACAAACAGCGCCTCAGACATCCCGAACGACAACCCAAAAGCTCGAAAAATCAGAAGGTTCGCGAATGCAACTGAAAACCAAAGCAGCAGCGACAGGCCGATCGTGAGCGCCAGCTCGCGCACCTGGCCAAGCACACTCAACGCTGTAGCCATTTGATCGAGTACACTTAGCAACGCGCGTTTCAGCCTGCCACTTAACCGAGACCGTCCGCCAATTTTCAGGTCCAGCCATCCTATTACGCTCGCCGAGCGACTCCGGAACCAGATCAGAAGGGCGACCGCCACGGCGAGCAAGATCACCATCGCCGCGCCCGCGATGCGGATGTTGGTAAGTTCGGAAGCCGAACTGTCCGGAGGTGAGAACCACAGAAGATTGACGGCGAAGATCAAGGCAACCGAAATAAAGTCGTAGAGCCGCTCAATCATGATGGTCACGAAAGAGGCTGCGGGCTTTACGCGCTTATCACGCATAGGCAGCACTAAAGGACGAACGACTTCGCCGAAACGGCCAATCGTAAATATCGCCGCGAAGCCGACTGTGGTTGCTATCCAGATCTCGTTGAAACTGGTCGTTACGAGAGGCGCCAGGAAAACGCGCCATCGCGTTGCACGCCATACATAAGCCACCAGGATAACCATTCCGGCGAGCAGGATTAGCCGCCAGTCTGACGTCTGCACCGCGATCTTGACCTGCGCCCAGTCAAGCTTCCGGCCAAACAACCAGATGATTAGAGCGGCCAGCAACAGCAGCCCAAGGAACTCAAGATATTTGCGATACTTTGCCAAAACGTTTTGAACGACTGTCCCAATGAGCCTGGATATTGTCGGGCAAGTCTTCCCGATCCGGCACGTCTTCAACAATGATCGGGGTTGTCGCTCGGAGCGCGGACGGACTTGACTAAGATCTAAATGCGACCACAAGATATGGTGTGACTGGGCAAGCCTACAGCAGTTTAATGTCACGCGCAACAATGCCGATCCGATCGCCAGGGAGCTCCGGCTTTGGTCGAAGAGTGTTAACGGAACTTTGTTTATTGGCTGCACGTAAGACGATCCGTCAGGTAATCACGCCTGAAATTGATTTCGTAAGAACCAACTAGACCGGAGAACGCAACCAGTGGGAGCCGCCAAAAGCTTGGCTACTAATCAAGGCGGTGAGATAGTCAGACGATGCCGCGCGGGTGACGGTGCGGCATGGGAGGAGATTGTCCAGACTTATACGCGTCGCATCTACAATCTGGCCTACCGATTTACTTCGCGCGCGGACGCCGCCGAAGACCTGACACAAGAAGTCTTCATTCGCGTCTATCGATCCCTTGAACAATACAATCCGAAGCAGGGTGATTTGCAGAACTGGCTGATGCGGCTGGCTCGAAATCTGATAATTGACGATTACCGAAAACGACAACGAACGCCGCAGGACGAAGCGGCAGACGACCTTGAGGATCATCAGTATCATTTGCGAGCTGCGGGCGGGACTGTTCAGCGTGAGATGGAACGCCGCGAACTGGGCGTGCAGGTGCAAGCCGGTATCGACAAGCTTTCGGCGGACTTGCGCACCTGCGTGATTCTTCGCGACATCGAAGAACTGAGCTATCACGAGATTGTCGACCTGTTGAAAATACCGGAAGGAACCGTTAAGTCCCGAATCAATCGCGGACGCATTGAACTTGCAAAGATTCTGCGTCGTATGCGAGCAGTGGAGGCATAAAGGCCGTCACGTCTATTGTCATTAGTTGGAGAGAGCGCAAATAAAATGCTGTGCCATGAATTCGAAGATCAGTTGACCGACTACCTCGATGGAGCTCTCGAGGTGCGCGCAAACCGCGAGTTTGCCGAGCACGCTATGCGCTGTCCCGTGTGTCACAATCTTCTCAGCGAAGTAAAGAATACCCTGCTCGCGTGTTCGGGGTCAGAGGCTCCGGTTGCGGGGGCCGGCCTGGAAGCGCGTATCCTGCTAAAGACAATGCCGGAAACGGCGATCGCCTGCTCGGATTTCGAAGATCACCTGACTGATTATCTCGACGGCTTTTTGATGGCGCCGCTCTATCACCGCTGGGAACGACACGCGGCTCTTTGCGTCAGTTGCAGTGAGCTGCCCGGGGCGGTCGTTCGGGCCATCGGCGCTTGCTACACCTATAAGCAGGACGAGTTGACTGTGCCAGCAGGTCTCGAAGCGCGCATCTTGCAAAGCACGATTGGCAACGTTCTTCCGCAGGAAATACGCGCGCCGTTGGGATCTCGTTTGATCGAGTGGCTGCGTGGCGCCCTCGATCCGATCGTCTCGCCACAACTCGCTTCAGTGGCAACTATGCTTTTAGTCTCAGTGTTCGTCCTAACGAATACGGTTTCGACCGACGGCTCCGTCGGCGGCATCTATCAGGCGAGTCTGCAGTTGGCGGAACGTGCTGCCGGGAACGCTTCCAGAAGCTCGGCTCTTCCGAACGGAATGAAGCAACTTGCCGGTAGCGTTAACGATCTGATGGGCGGTACTGAAGACCCGAAAAAAGGAAATGATGCGAACAAGAATCAGAATACATCGAATCAAAACGGGGCTCGGCAAGGCACGCAGAATAGCGCCCCGCAGAGCAAACCGAAGGGCGGAAGCTCAGGCCAAAAGAATCGTTGAACTGTTTTCCGGGAAGCTTTAGTTTGTAGATTATGTGCGTCACCGAAAGTATGCGGCAGACTGAAGTTTGTCGGACAGAGCAGAATAAATGAACTGCGCTTATCACACAAAGAACCCGGCCGCCGTGCAATGCAACCAGTGCGCGCGCCCGTTGTGCCCCGCTTGCGATCACCGGATACGTGGGTTTGCCTTCTGCCAGGATTGCATCGTGGCCGGCGTCGAGCTGTTGCGTTATCAACAAGGGCGGACACCTGATTCGCAGGTCATCCGTCGCAAGACTTCGCCTTTTATCGCTACCTTACTTTCATTTTTTGTCCCCGGGTTGGGGGCTGCTTACAACGGACAGACTTCCAAAGCGATCGTCCACTTTGCAATCTTCGCGAGTTTTTTCCAGATGGCAGTAGTCACTGATGGGGTGACGTTCTTTGTCCTGGGGGTAGCCGGCACCTGGTTGTTCGCCGCTGTCGACGCTTGCCGCACCGCACAACTGATGCGGGCGGGCCTGGCTCCTGACGCTGAAGAAGATGCTATCACTCGTCAGCTTTATGGCAATCCAGTCGCGTGGGGTGTAACACTCGTCGTCCTGGGTTTGATTTTCCTAGCACACACTTTGCTAGGTTTGCAGTTTCCCGTGCGGCGCACGTTGCCCGTCGCTCTGGTTATCCTGGGTGCTTACATGTTGTTTGATTATTTGAAGCGACGGCGCCGACGTGAAGAGATGCGAGGCTTCGATACGAACAATCCGCCCCCTTCAGTGGTGGCAAGTTGGCCGGCGCGATCGGGAGAGGGACTGGATACCGGTGACTTTCGCACACACGCGAGCCCGCGCCAGCTTAGCTCAGCAAGATTTAAGTAAGTATAGGTCACACAGGACCTATTGGACCTATTATTCTTAAGAGGTAATTCATGGCAATCCTGGCAGCATTCGGTCGCGGTGGCGCCGTATTCGGACTCATCCTTCTTATAGTAGCTTTGCTCAGACAGCTGATCGTCCTCGTTGGCTTCCTGTTGGTACTAATCAAATTCGCAATTGTTGTCGTCTTTATCGCGATCATGGTAATGATCGTGGTAGCAATAGTTCGCGATCGTTCAAGACGAAAACATGAAGCGGACGGAACATGATTGTCTCTCCAGTTCCCACCACCTGACTCTGGTTCTCGCCTCCACAAATTTCTATTTCAGCAACTCCGTCTGACCGTGTTATCCGCGTTTGCCTTCTCCTGCCTCGTATGATAGGGTTCGCGCTCTAGCAGCATCCAGGACGGCCCGCGCTAAATCCCAAACGGTACCCGGCGATTTGGCTGTGTCTTCCGCTGCTGATTCTTCAAGCAGGGTTTTTTAGATCTTCCGGCGGGTTCTTTTTTAAGACCTCCCAATTTACGTTCCATCAGTCGCCGTCGTCGGCAACTGTTACTTTCGCGGTCGCCGTGCGGCCTGATTTACCAGCGCGTGGACAGATCGACAGGAGCAGAATTGATGACCCGAGACGACCGTTTTTACGCTTTTATTATTGCCCGTACTTCCCGTTCCAGAGCCCGTATCCGCCGCGTATGCGTTCATAAACGCTGGCTTAAGCTGTCTGCGCTGGGCTTGTTCGCCCTTATGTGTGGCCTCGCCTACGGATTCTATGGTCTAACGCAACAGGCCAGCCATCTGCGCATCGAACATGAGAATGCACGCTTGCGCGCTGAGAACGAAGAACAGCGCCAGCAACTGCAAAATCTGAACAACCGCGTGGAGGCTGTCGAAGACACTTCGCGAAAGCTGGCAGCCGAAGTACCAGGCGCCCAGTCCGAAGATCCGTCCGCTCACGGTCAGGGCGGTCCGGCACGTCCAGTTGACAGCGCCGCGGCCCTGCTAGCCCTGGAATCAAAGACCGCCAAACTCGAGCGCGAAATGCGCATGTACGAAGCGTTCCTGCGGCAACACGGGATGATTCCCTCAATCTGGCCCGTAGTAGGCAAACTCGAGAGCGGTGTGGGTGGCCGTCGGAACCCTTTCGGAGGCCGTGGTTTTGAATACCACGAAGGCCAGGACATCGATGCAGCCAGGGGTACGCCTGTCCAAGTTGCTGCAACGGGAAGAGTAACCATCGCCGGATGGCAGAGAGGCTATGGCAACGTTGTCTATGTGGATCACGGCGCCGGATTATCAACTCGCTATGGCCATCTGTCAGAAATTGATGTCAACATCGGCCAAACCGTAACGCGCGGACAGAGAATCGGATTAGTTGGCTCGACGGGCCGATCAACTGGTCCGCACCTGCATTACGAAGTACGCATTAACAATCAACCAGTCGATCCGCGACCTTACCTTCCGGGAGCTGAAAAGCAGTAGTAATCTTTCGAACACCAACTTCAGTAGCAAATTCTACTGGAGTTGGTTCTCTGAGTTCGCCTGCCAATGAAGGTGTCGTTTCCGCTTTAGGAACCCCTCTGATAATATCCTTCGTCTTCTTCGAGCTGGATCCATAAAGGAAGAACTCAATGATTTCTAAGTACTCGCGCGCAACCGCGCTGGGCCTTTCAGTTCTACTATTTGTCAGTTTGCTTTCCGTCTCGGTGCTGGGTGATGAGGGCATGTTCCTGCCCGACAAAATCAACCAGCTGCCTCTGAAAAAACTGCAACAACGGGGACTTAAGATTCCAATTACGGATATCTACAATCCAAATGGACCAAGCATCAAAGACGCCGTGGTAATCGTTGACGGCGGCACCGGCGAGTTTCTTTCGCCTGAGGGACTTCTGCTAACTAACCACCACGTTGCTTTCGATGCTCTGGTGTCGGCTTCCGATCCGTCGAAGGACTACGCCTCAAACGGTTACCTGGCAAAAAACCACAGCGAGGAATTACCCGCCAAGGGTTACACCGTTCAGATTACTCAGGAATTGAAGGATGTTACCGCAGAGGTGATGAGTGGAGTCACCGATGCGACCCCCCAGCAGGAACGAAATGCCGCGATTGCTGGTAAGTCCCGCGCGATCGAGATGGCCAGCGCAAAACCCGACGCCGGGATTACTTCCCGCGTCCTGCCGCTGAATGAAGGGTTGTCTTATTACCTGTTCACGTATCTCGAGCTGCGGGACGTCCGCATCGTCTATTCGCCACCCAAGAATATTGGCTTCTTTGGCGGCGACCCTGACAATTTTGAATGGCCGCGACATTGTGGCGACTTCACTTTCCTGCGCGTCTATGCCGGGGCTGATGGCAAGCCGGCCGACTACTCACCCAGCAATGTTCCCTATAAACCGGCGAAGTTCCTTTCGATTTCCATGGCCGGGGTGAAGGAAAACGATTTTGTCATGGTCATGGGTTACCCAGGCTCGACGCGGCGCTATCGTGAAAGCTATTCGGTGGCTTATAACCAGGATGTTTTCCTGCCCTTCCTGATTGACCTCTTCAACAAACAGATCGAACTCTTGCAGGCAGCAGGAAAGAACGACCGCGAACTTCAAATTAAGTTACAGAGCAAGATCTTCGACATTGCCAACACCGTAAAGGACTTTGAAGGTTCAGTTGTAGCAATGCGCCGCTTTGGCATTGTCGATCAGAGGCGGAAAGAGGAAGCCGACTTCACTAGTTGGATCAGCGAGAATCCGGATCGGCAGAAAAAATATGGCGAGGCCTTGCCGGCGTTAGGGAATGCTTATGCTGATTTGCAAAAGACCCAACCACGAGACACTCTGATCCAGCAAGTACTCGGGCTCAGCGATTTCTTTACGGTCGCAGCGCTAATCAGTTCCACCGCCGCTGACAAAGAAAGACCTCAGGCGGAAAGAAACCCGAATCTGGCAATGGCCGCAATGCGCGCGCGCGCGGGCCTCGCGGAGATATTCGCCGATCGTCTGCCGAGCTTCGAGCGCGAGATGCTCGCGTTCCTGTTAAGAAAGGCGGCCGAACTACCTGCGGAACAGAAAATTGACGCAATTGAGAAGCGCTTTGGCACCCTCAAGGGTGACGCGCGCGTTCGCGCCGAAGAAGAATTTGCCCGGGCGGTGATCGAGAGTAAGAGCCTGAGCACGCCCGAATCGGTTTCGAAGCTATTCGACATGACGCCGACGCAGTTGCGTCAGTTAAGTGAACCGCTGATCGATTTCTCCGCGGACATGGCTGCGCTCAATGCTCAGGCTGCGGCTCGCACGCGCGCCTTCAACGGAGTCGTGGGCCGATTGCGGCCTCTCCTGGTACGCGGAATGAGTGAAATGCGGAGGGGGCTTCCCTATCCTGACGCGAACCGCACGCTGCGTTTTACCTACGGCGAGGTCAGGGGCTACATCCCGCACGACGCGGCAATTTACCAGGCATTCACTAATCTTTCGGGAGTCATCGAAAAGGACATTGGCCGCGAACCCTTCGACGCGCCGGCCAAACTCAAGCAACTCTATCGCACTCGCGATTTCGGACCGTACGCTACTCCCGATGGGCAAAATGTGCCGGTTGACTTCCTTTCGACGGCTGATATCATCGGCGGCAATTCAGGCTCGCCCATTATGAACGGACGCGGTGAACAGGTTGGCATCATCTTTGATGGCAACTATGAAGGTCTCGGTAACGACTTCTTCTACAACGATGCGAAGGGTCGGGCGATTTCGGTCGACATTCGGTATGTACTGTTTATCGCTGATAAGTTCGGAGGCGCCGGTTACATCTTGAAAGAATTGGATATCAAGAACGCGCCGGCCGCATTGCGTCGTGCTGCCTGAGCGACGACTGGATCAATCAACTCAGTTTGCATAAGGAGAGCATTCAATTTTGAAAAAACTAACAATGATTATGAGTCTTGCGCTGGCGAGTTCAATGCTTGCCGGCGCGGCATCAGCTAAGCCCATCCTCAAAACAGCCGCCGCAATTACTCAGGAGAACCGATCTTTCAGTCACGCGGAAGCCGGCGTTCAATTCGAACTGCCCAGAGGTTGGAAGGCAAAACCAGATGGCGAAGTAATAACCGTCTCGACTGCGGATGACAGTCTACAGCTGGTTTTTTGGGTGCCGGATGAAGATACCTTCGACGCGGCGGTGAAGGACCTCGACAAGGAACTTGGTAAAACGATCAAGAACGTCAAGACCAACGATAAGGGCACCACGGACACGCACAATGGTATGCCCCATTTCAGCACAGGCGGAACGGGCGAAATCGAGGGCACCACGATCGAGTGGAGCGTTGACGTGCTCAAGGCCAAGAAGGTCGTGATTATTTTGACCTTTGCCGCCCCCGGAATTGCAGAAAAGCATGCAAACGAGGCGGCGCAATTTATCTCGAGCATTAAGAAAATCCAATAAATCGCCCAAAACCTGCGCTTGAGCTGGCCGACCATAACCCGGAGGTCCGGATTTTTCTGTTGACAGGCCAAAACCGCATCGTTTAGGATTCGCCGTCGTTTCAATCAGTGCCGGGGTTGGCTTTTACACCCGCCTTTGCATTTCGAATTGCAAGCGCAAAAAA
>DATNNY010000193.1:0-6866 GCA_035601635.1 Pyrinomonadaceae bacterium | reverse complement strand
CGATAAATCAGAACGTCTTTCTCGATCCGCTTTAGGGCGAACATCGAGCGTGACGCCAGCTTCACTTCTTCCGAGCCTTCATTCTCGATTTCGTCGGGCCGTCTGGAGAGTTGCCCGACGCGCGCGACCGACTGCGCGTACGCCGCCAGGGGTGCAAGGAAAAGGCTGGTTAGCAGGGCCAGAGATGATCGCTTCATCAGATTGAATCCTCAATGAATTGACCGGCGCTAGGCACCGGCCATTTTGAAAACTAGCTGATACTGATGCAGCTAAGAGAGTGTCACGGGGTGTCCGGCCCATGAAATGCGCGCGATGCGCGTGCGCACAATCAAGCTGCATCAGTACCACCTGGTTCCGTTGCAAGAGTCATAAACACGCAATATGATTCGCTTTCCGATTGCGGCCGGGTCGTTCGTTCAAGATGCCAGCCAACACTGTTATGGCCCGGGTACTTCCGAATTGAGCGCGAGGAGAATCCTATGACAAATGGACAACCACTCGAATCTGAATATGCTCCGGACTATCAGGGTTATATCGGCCAGGTTACCGAGCAGGAAATTCTTCCAGTGCTGCGTTCCCAGTTGGACGCGCTGGATGTTTTGCTGGGCAGAGTCACTCCGGAACGCGAGACTTATCGCTATGCCGAGGGGAAGTGGAGCATCCGGGAAATCGCCGGCCATCTGATCGATGGCGAGCGGGTTTTTGGTTATCGCGCGTTCGCAATTGCGCGCGGCGACCGCAACAACATGCCGGGCTTTGATCAGAACGAATACATTCTGACCTCGCCTTACAATCGCATCGACCTGGAAGATTTGTTGAGCGAGTTTCGCCTGGCGCGCCTGTCGAATATCGCCATGCTGCGCACTCTGGATGATGAGTCATGGATGCGCATAGGTACGGCTAACGACAATCAGGTTTCAGTGCGTGCGCTGGCTTTCATCATGGCCGGACATGTGCGGCATCACATGGAAGTGCTGCGGGAACGTTATGAGTTGGGTTCTTAATGGAGCGCGGACATCCTGTCCGCCAGCGTGCGCAGCACGCTCATTGCGCGGACGCGTGTTGTGCGACCCCTTCGGGGTCGGAAATCTTCGCGGACCTTACCGGGGGCGTTGCCCCCGGCTATTACATTTCACGCCTTCGGCGTGAGAGACTTATCAGACCTTAAAGACGTTTTCAGGGCGCGCACCGCTTATCAGAGGCAAGCCGAAACTTATGACTTCAATCCGGATTTTGATGCGAGCGCTGGTTATCATGACGGTTCTATGCGGATCCTTCAGCATCGACGTGAGCGCTCAATCTCCGGTACGCGATTATCGCCTCGGCCACGAACGCCAGATCCTCGATGAGTTCACGCGCTTACTCGCGATTCCCAATGTAGCATCTGATCGTCAGAACATCCGCCGCAATGCCGAGTTCATTCTCGAGATGATGCAGCGGCGCGGGCTTAATCCAAGCTTGCTTGAGACGGCGACGAAAGAATCGCCGCCCGCTGTCTACGGAGAATGGAAGCCGCCGGGTGCGACCCACTCGATAGTGCTTTATGCACACTACGATGGTCAGCCCACCGATCCAAAGCAGTGGACCGGCACGTTGCCATGGCAGCCCGTGTGGCGGTCGGCGGCGTTGGAATCAGGCGGCAAGATCGTAACGCTTGCGAATGACGGACAGCCGATTGATCCTGAATGGCGCCTCTATGCGCGCTCGTCTTCGGACGACAAAGCCGGAGTTATGGCGATCCTCACCGCGTTTGACGCGCTCAAAGCAAAAGGCATCACGCCGTCGCTCAACATCAAATTCATTTTTGAAGGTGAAGAGGAAGCCGGCTCGCCACACCTCGGCGAGATCATCGATCTCCATAAGGACTTGCTCGCCGCTGATGCCTGGATCATATGCGACGGTCCGGTGCACCAATCAGGACGCAAGCAGGTAGTGTTTGGCGTGCGCGGTGACACGAACGTCGACATCACAGTCTATGGAGCCAAACGGCCGCTGCACAGTGGGCATTATGGAAACTGGGCGCCGAATCCGGCCATGCTTTTGGCGCGTCTGCTGGCTTCGATGAAAGACGCTTCCGGGCGGGTAACCATCGGTGGTTGGTATGACGGCGTGGAACCGCTGGGCCCGGCGGAGCAAAAGGCAATCGCTGAAGCGCCGGCCTATGATGACGAGCTGCAATCACAACTGGGTTTCTCGCGCACGGAAGGCGCCGGAAAAAGCTTGCTCGAGTTAATCAATCAACCATCGCTGAACATTAACGGGATGAGCAGTGGCGACGTCGGCGCCCTGGCGCGCAATGTCATTCCCACCACGGCCGCCGCCGTGCTGGATCTGCGTCTGGTCAAAGGAACTGATCATGTCCGGCAAGTGCAAAAGCTAATCGATCATGTCCGCCAGCAGGGTTTCTTTGTAATCGATCGCGATCCGACGGACGACGAACGAAAGCAGCATGCTTTGATCGCCAAAGTAATCACCAGGCCCGGCGGTTACAATGCCGAGCGCACGCGAATGGATCTTCCGATCTCTCTGGCCGCAGTTACGGCTGTCCAGGCAACATCCACCCAGCCGATCGTCAGACTGCCCACCGCCGGCGGCAGCCTCCCGTTGTCAATCATCACGGATCATTTGCGCACCGTAACCATGACTGTTCCGATTGCCAACTATGACAACAACCAGCACGCCGAGAACGAGAATCTTCGTTT
This sequence comes from Pyrinomonadaceae bacterium, assembly GCA_035601635.1. Lineage (GTDB taxonomy): Bacteria > Acidobacteriota > Blastocatellia > Pyrinomonadales > Pyrinomonadaceae > UBA11740. The sequence goes on along the minus strand of DATNNY010000193.1, from coordinate 4,164 downwards.
ACAAAATCTTTGGGATGGAATCGAGACGATGGCGGCAGTGATGACCATGAAGCCGAAGTTCTGACGTGGCATATGCGTCCCGCCCGTGTATCATGGGATCGTCGCCCGCGCTACATTCCGTAAGGAGCATCCGATATATGACGCATCCCTTGTTGGCGAAAGTCGCCAAAGCATTCGCCGCTGTAATTCCATTTACGCTTCTTATTCTGATCGTCTATTCTGTTGCGATGGCCCAGGGCGGTGGTAAGGCTGAGCCCAAGCGTATCGAGTTTAGAAGCGGCGCCTCCAGCACGATTATCAGCGGCACCGTGCGGAGTACTGAAGAGGCTGAATATGTTCTGGCCGCGAAAAAAGGTCAGACGTTGACGATCAAGATAACGTCAGTGCCGGCGCGTACTGCCGGGTTCGATTTACATGGTCCCCAGGACGTCGACCTGGGGCTGGAGTTCGACACCAACTTAAGTTTTTCCCGCAGGCTGCCAAAGACCGGCGACTATTTGATTACCGTCGTAAAGCTTAACGATGCGATCCGGGCGTCGAAATACACAATGACCGTAACGGTGCGCTAACTCTCTTCACCAAGCGGCTTCCCAATTTTCGTATCTATCATGCGAAAGATCATCGTTTACATCGCCACTAGCACCGACGGTTTCATCGCCCGGCGCAATGGCTCGGTTGATTGGCTGGACCGTCCGCAGATCAAGGGCAGCTATGGCATGACCGAGTTCTATCGCTCGATTGACACTGTCCTTTGGGGACGCAAGACCTACGACATGGCGCTGGGTTTCAAAGCGGACGGCAAAGCCGGAACAGAATCCGACAGCAAAGTTAAGAACTACGTCTTCTCTCGCCGGCCGCCGCGAAAGCCAGTTGCCGGGGCAGAGTTTGTTAAGGAACCTATTTCAGAATTCGCCCAACGTCTGCGTTCGCTGGCGGGAAAAGACATCTGGATGATGGGCGGCGCGGGTATCATCGGTTCATTTCTCGACGAAGACGCGATCGACGAGTTCATCATTCACGTCGTCCCCACGCTGATCGGCGAAGGCATTCCGCTGGTTGCGCCCAGGCATCGCAACGTGCCCTTGAGATTGATTTCCTGTCGCAGTTTTTCTGATGGAGTTGTCCGGCTGCATTATGCGGTTGATCGGGGAAAGACAAGAAAAGCGTCGAAGAAAGAGTCGGCGTGAAAGGTTGTTGGGCGCTTCTTGAGTCCCGCGGTCACTGGAAGGTTTGAGTCCCATCAGGGACGAAATGTTCATAGCCCCGGTCGTCTTAACAAATAGAGGGCCCGTTTACGGGCGAAAGAATATTTCGCTCCTCTGGAGCTCGCAACCATTTTGTACGGCGGATCTATAAACATTTCACCGCTAAGCGGCTCGCGTCTCTGGTTTCGGCCTTTTCGGCTCGCAATACCAATCAAATTAAAAGGCGGGCCGGAGCCCGCCACTAAACGTTCACCTCAATTGATTAGCCATCACGCTTCCGCTGGACTCAACTTCTTCGGTGGTGACTTTTTCTTCGCACCCTTCGCGTCAGGCGGCGGGCCTTCATCTTCCGACTTGGTCATCCGATTGATAATGAACTGTTGCAGAAAGCCCACGATATTTCCCACCAGCCAGTAAATCAAAAGGCCGGCCGGAGCGCTCCACAAAATGTAAAGCATCATCAAAGGCATACCCACGGCCATCATCTTGCGCTGCATCGGATCCGCCGAAGGCGCGGGCGTCATCAATTGCAAAATAATCATTGAGCTGGCAAAGAGCAGCGGCAGGATGCGAATGAAACTAAGGATGTAAGGCTCAGGCCCGGACAAGTCGGGAATCCAAAGGAAAGACGCCTGGCGAAAGTCGATCGAAATGGTGATAGCGCTATAAAGCGCAAACAGAAACGGCATCTGAATCAGCAGAGGCAAACAGCCCCCCAACGGGTTTGCTTCTTTCATTAACCGCAGTTGCTCCATCTGCAACTCTTTCATTTTTGGATCGGTCGACTTCATCCCTTTCAACTTTTCTTGCAGTTCTTTCATGCGCGGCGCGTACTTCTGCGCCTTTTTCATTTTGCGTGATGACTGCCACTTGAGCGGGAAGAAGAGCGAGTAAATAAAGATCGTGAACAGAATGATCGCCACGCCGTAACTGCCGGTCACCCGTTGCAGTCTGTCGATTGCAAACAGAATCGGCACGGCCAGGAAGCGGCGCATGCTGCCGAGGAAACCGAAGTTGATGGCTTCGCCCAGATCGACCTGTGGTCCGCCGATTTGCCTGATCTCTTCACTGGCCGCGGCCAACAAGCGATGATCTTTCGGGCCCGTATAAATTTCAGTCTTCGAGCCGTCGGTAGGCACGGGAACCAAACCGGTGATCAGAAATCGTTGCTCGGTTTTGCCGTTGGTCTGGACCTGGTAGGAGGTCGTTCGGTAGTCGAGTCCGGTCGTCGGCTTTGACGGCACGGCAATCATCCCGAAGTACGTGTCGTCGACTCCGGCCCACTGCACTGTGCCATCGAGTGGTTCGCGATCGGGCGGTTTGTTAACCACCGACTTGATCCCGATGCCTTCGAGAATCCAGTTAATAGTGCCGGTGCTCTGACGGTCCGAATGCACTTCCACGGAATTGATGCGACGCACCTGGCTGTTGAGGACAGCAATCCCCTCAGGCGCAAAAGAATAAAAAGTGTAATGATCGATGCCCTGGTCACCGATGTTCGGACCAATCGCCAGCTGTGCCTTCGGCACCGGCTGATTGTTTCGCGTGAGCTTGAGCTCTACTTCGGCAATGTAACGGTCAGCAAAGAAAGTCAGCCGCTTGTTAGCGTCGAGACCTGTGGCTTCGTCATGAATAGTGAACTCGACCTGTCGCGACCCAGTGGGCACATCGATGGCTGCGTCCCCTGATTCAGAGTTCGCGCCGGTAACTTTGAAATTGCGGCTGGCCAGGATGCTGTCGGCGGTCGCATCGCCGGTCACGATTTGGAATGGGCGAAAAAGTTGTTCGGCGGCTACACCCGCAGGTGGCGTCAGGATCAATTCCAGAGGCTTGGGTTTGTTCTTCGTCGATCCGGCTGAATAAAGCTCCCGCCAGGTACCGTCGCTTCGCTTCACTTTCCTTAAAATCCAACTGGTGGCGACCGCTCCGCGTGAATCAAACGTCACTTCATAGAGTGGCGTGGTGACGCGGATTTTTCGTTGCGGCAAACTGTCAGGCGTTGGCCCGGGCGAGGGCGCCGGCGATTGCGATGCTGATTGTCCCGTCGGGGCCGGCGTGGGTGTATTGCTGGATGTCGATGGCGATATCGGTTGCGGCGAGCTTTGCGCGACCGCCTGATTGTTAGCGTTGGCGTTTTGCTGCGGCGGTTTCACCGGCGGGAAAAGTACATTCCATAGAATCAGCACGGCCGCCGAAGCGACCAGAGCCACAATGAATCTTTGTTGCTGTTTCATTCGAGCTTTCTAAGTAAACGCCAACTCTTTGGAGTGCGGCGGCAAGCCCCGGGCTGGGCGCACTCCACAACTACTTCACCGGATCGTAACCGCCCGCACAAAACGGTTGACAGCGCAAGAGCCGCCAAACGGCCATACCGCTCCCGCGCAGAGCGCCATGGCGCTCAATTGCTTCACGCGCATATTCGGAACAAGTCGGAACAAAGCGACAAGACGGCGGCAGCCACGGCGAGATTACTGCTTGGTAGAACTTCAAGAGCGAAACAAGAATGACGCCCATCGGCTAAAACTCTGGAGTGCGGTCGCAAGCGCAGCGCGACACCGCTTTGGATCTGTCCACTTCGTCACACCACCAACCAAAGCGCCGTCGCCGCTGCGCTCTGCCGGCGCACTCCATAACTAACTGCGCCGCTCGGCTTGGGTTACTTGTGCGATGATCTTACGAAACTCGCGAAAGCGATGTTCCTCGTCTGAGACGAGCAGCGAGCGTTTCGCATTCAAAACCCAGTCATATGTTTGCTGCAGGCCCTTAAGATCGGCGGCGCTGCGGCGAAAGAGTTCGCGTAACAAACGCTTGGCCCGGTTGCGATCGACCGATTTGCCGATCGCCTTGGTCGAGGCCGTCACACCCAAACGCTGCTCAGTTAATTCGTTCTTGCGCAAAAAAGCGGCCAGCAGCCGGCCGTCATAGCGTTGCCCTTCGGCATAGACTTTTTGGAACTCGG
>DATNNY010000192.1:0-3926 GCA_035601635.1 Pyrinomonadaceae bacterium | reverse complement strand
AACTGGGTCAGGAGAACGCCGGCTAAACACTTCGCCGAAGTTTGTGCGCTCAGTCCAAAGAACTTCAGCTCTCGATCTGGGCGCGACGCGGCTCCAGAAAAACGGGAGATTCGGGAGACACCCATCCCCCTCGTGTGCGAATACCTTGGCGAACAGCTTCAGAGTCAACAAACGGAGGCGTGGAAGGAATGCAAATAGGCGGGTCTATCACTACTATCGAACGCTTGCGACGCGGCTGCAGAATCAGGGATCCTGATTCACTTTGGACAAATTTTGCGCGGGTCGGATTCAATGAGGCTGGCGAGCAATACTCTGAAAACGAAACTAAAGAGCTTTGGCAGCAAGCTCCGAGACTGATATCAGCGGGGCTAGGGAGCACCAGTCGAGCGCCGAAGCACAAACCAACTCTTACCTTCTTCTCGAGTAAGTGTTTCCAGATAATGCCGTTTGCAGACGGCCTCAGAATTGCCCATTCGTTTGGAAAGCTCGCCCAGTCCCTGTGTGCTAGAACGCCCCAGCCAATACGAAGCATACGAATGACGAAGAGCATTTTTGGGCGGATTTGCTTTTGAGTGGAGGCACAGCTTTTTCATTCGTCGGTCGATCTTTGAAGGTGCGCTGGTCGAACAATAGACCGGCATCCAGAAAAGAATGGCTCTAAAATCCGATTAAAGCGCGTTTGAGAAGGTACCCCGCTATCCTGACACCCGGTAAAATTTCGATTTTCCAAGACAAACGCCTATCAGTCGCGAGAAACTTCATAGTCATCCTCACCAGGGATTGGGCGAAGAGGTCATCAAGAACGGATCACGCTGCCTCGCAGGTCATCGATGCGCCAACCAGGGCGAACCTCGGCCTATTGCTTCTCGTAACGCATCGGCTGTTCCTGGTTCCAATACTTCATCACGAGATCTTTTCCATCAATTGCAAGCTCTTCGTCTTTGAAGAGGACTTCTGTGATGGCATCGCCATTGATTTCGAAATAGAAGTCGTTGTCGGAAGGTTTAATTTCAAACGGGCCGGCCTTAATCGAGTAGACTGGCACCTCGAAGGCGACTGCACGCGCATTGGCTACACCTGGAAACACGGCCGCACCATCGGAAGTTGTCGTCGCCTCGAAATGCTGGTCGACCGTTTGAAGTGCTACTTGAATATTCTCTACACCGTGGCCGTCTTTACCTATCACCCAGACGCAGATCTTGCCGGGTCTGCCGGCCGCGCTTCGGAGGAATCGAAAAGGAGCCTCCTTCCTCCCAGCGCTATTCAGGACGACACTATTGTCTTTGTGCCGCCATGTACCCTTCGCCCAGTAATCTGCCGCACCGTAAGCAAGCGTGTATTCGAAGCTGCCGTCGGATTTTAGTAACAGCTCCGATCCAACTTCCATGACACCCTTCAAAATATAGTGGCCGGCTGCGTCTTCGCCCCGCGCGGTTAGCATAGCGAGCGCCATCAACGAAACCAACGCGGTTTTCACTTTTCCCGTTTGTCGAGCACACACGAGGGAATCCATCTGACGCTAAGCCTATTGTGCCTAAGCCTGGTTAATTGCTAGATCTCGCCCCCTGACCTTCCGCTCATCGACGGAGACGGATAGGTGCGAAACTTTCGGAAAGTTTGTCCGTCTAACTTCATGACTGAGCCGTCGCTGATCTGATGTGGTGGTTTTGATGGCCAAACGTTTGGTTTCTTTATCGAACGTAGCCCGGCCACCGGAGTTGTATAATGCATTATCCCGAGCACGATCCGGCGACTTGCTGACCCGCTCGGTAGTATCTGGATGAGATTTGCCGGATTATGCACGTCTTGCCCTTAGCGAGCCGCGGAACCCCCTAGCCGCGTAGTAAGATTGTGCACCGTTGTGATATACGAAGACGGTGTTGTAGCGACGATCACAAAAGAGGGCTTCGCCCAGTTTTCTTATATCAGCAGGTGTTTTCACCCAGCTCGATGTTTTCGAATCGAAATTTCCAAGTTTCCGCAATTCTCGATATTGTTCTTCCGTTAAAAGCTCAATGCCAATTGAGGCAGCCATATCAACAGCGTTATTTTCCAGTTTATGTTCTTTCCTTAAATCCAGCGCTTCGCGGTCATAACAAAAACTTCTGCGGCCTTGAGGGCTTTCCGACGAACAATCATAAAAAATGTATTCGCCTGTCTTTTTATCGTAGCCAACAAGATCCGGTTCACCACCGGTTCTTTCCATTTCATTCAGCGACCACAGCTTTTCAGTATTCGCTTCCAGCTTTGCTTGTACTTTTGCCCATTCAAGACCTTTATGGCGATTCATGTTTTTCTCAAAACGGGCTTTTAATGTATTGAGTAGTTCTTCACGTTGTTTGGTTGAGAATTCCTTTTTCATTTCTATTCGTTAATTGATTAACTGAAATGATTTTTCTGTCGGCGAGTGCTCAAAAGCGATTTGCCGTACCGTTTAACCGTTCTCGCCCACCGCAGCCTAGACTAAAGCAAGTCCATACGCCAAACCACGTATTGATCCCAACCGGTCAACGGCAGCATTCTAATGAGCATCCCTCTATGAGACCCGTTGAATTTGGCGAAGCTTTGCCTGCTGGAACTCGACTAACTCTTTTCTCTGACGACAAACCCGATCGCTTTTTCGCCGTCATCAAATTTTGGATGGATGAAACCTTGGGTGCTTCCCTTGCTCTCGGGACCGGCGTTCCTTCCTATCAAGGCGAAAACGAGGAAGGCAGAACTCACTTACTGATTCACCTAGCAATTGAGGAACAGAATGAACGGCGATGGTATCTCTGGCGGCCGGATCACGCGGGCTTTGATTCGAGATCGATCTTTAAGGGTGCGCTGGTTGAGGAATAGAACTGCCTACGAGAGTGAGCCCGCGGCTTTAGCATGTCACTCAAACTAATGAGGAATTAGCGACTGAGACTGCTTCGACTGGCATGTCAGCCGGTTCAGGTTTGCTATCACTCTTTGAAGTCAGCAAGATTCGTATCGGCGGCTTATCGGAATTTGTACATTCAGTTCGGTAATCGGGTCAAACCGGCCGCTCGAGCTATTTCCTGCGGCGAATGCCGGCTGAAAACGTCCAAACATCTAGATATTATTGACGCCCCACACGAAAACGAAGGCATCATGACTATGAGTAATATGACTTTGGATCCTTACTATCACGAGCACGTTGGCGTCGAGGAAGTCCCCTGGTCCCGACTTGCACAATGGTTGCCGAATCTGGTTCAGAAAATTGGCAATGATTGGCACCCCGAGGTGGCCGTCGGTATTGCCAAAGGTGGAGTTATCCCTGCTGTGTATCTGAGTTCGGTCTTCAGATTAGATGTTTTTTCAATTGTCTCGAGATTTTGTTGGCTCATAGCCGCTCCTTTCAAGGTAGCGGTTCATTGAGGGATGATTTCACTCATGCCATCAACCTGGTATCGCATCTCTTCCCTTGCGGTGCGTGCGTGAGCCAGCCGCCGACGTTAGCTGCGCTGCAAGTCCGTGCCAGGTCTATTGCCCACTTCTCTGCCGGAACTTTCTCGATTGATCTGGAACAATGGAGCGCATTCTCTTTAGAATCCGATCGGTATCAGGCTTGGAAATATTGGGAATCTTGGGCCCACCTTCATCGTGAACCTGTTTGTGCCCCGGCTTTTCTATCAGCGGTTTTCGGATCGGGTCTGGCATACAAAGTCCTTCTCACAAGCTATTGCTATTTATCCGACTCGATCGCACCAGAGATCTGAGCTGGACGCGTTCACCTTTTCTAAGATCATGAAAGGCCACCGTCACTATCTTCCGTGTCCTTCTTCTCTAGCTTTTGCAGCTCCTCTGTCATGTCTTCCACCTTGTTCCAGACATCAACGTTAACATAAATCGGCGCGCCCTGGTGAGCCGCCAGCGCGATACAATCGCTAGGCCGCGCGTCGATCTCGACTATCTTACGT
>DATNNY010000191.1:0-7917 GCA_035601635.1 Pyrinomonadaceae bacterium | reverse complement strand
TGCCACGATTTCTCTTAACGTATTGGCGCCCACGCCTCCAGCAGGTGTAGGAGCAGCAACCCCCAGTTCAGTGCAGGCAGGAAATCAGACGAAACTAACTGTTACGGTTACGCCCGGTAGTAATCCGACGAGCAGCGGCCTGGCCGTCTCAGGCGATCTCAGTTCGATCGGCGGATCGGCGGCACAGCAGTTCTTCGACGATGGAACTCATGGAGACGTGACTTCAGGCGATAATGTTTTCACATTTCAAGCTACAGTTTCGGCTGGTACTGCTACAGGCGCAAAGAGTCTTTTGACTACGATTACCGACGGCCAGTCGCGAACCGGCACTGCGTCAATTTCACTTACGGTAACGGCGGCTTCGACTCCACCTACTGGCGTTGGATCCGCCACTCCTAGTTCCCTGCAAACCGCGAATTCGACGCTCTTAGCGGTGAATGTGACTCCGGGCGCTAACCCGGTTAGCACGGGTCTTAGTGTGACCGGCGACCTGACGTCCATAGGCGGCTCTGCATCGCAGCAGTTTTTTGATGATGGAAGTCATGGCGATGTGACTGCAGGTGACAAACTCTTTTCATTTCAGGCGATCGTTAGCGCAAGTCCCGGAGGCAAAACGCTTCCGATTACGGTCAGCGACGGGCAAGCACGCAGCAGCACAACATCGATCTCGCTGACGGTGTTGACGCCTCCTCCACCGACGACGATAAAGGTGAGCCAGGTCTATGGCGGTGGCGGAAATTCGGGATCCACTTACACGAATGACTTCATAGAAATTTACAATCAGGGGCCAACCACGATTGATGTGAGCAACTGGTCGGTGCAATACCAATCTGCCGGTGCAACCGGAAGTTGGCAGGTAACTGCCCTATGCGTGACTCCACAGCCGTGTACCGTGGCGCCGGGCCATTACTACCTCGTGCAGGAGTCCCCGGGAACGGGGGGTACCACTGCCTTACCAGCGGCCGATGCGTCCGGAATCATCACGATGTCCGGATCGGCTGCCAAGGTAGCCCTGGTAAACAGCACTACGTCGCTCGTGACTCCGGTAACCGGTGGTTGTCCGGCACCGGGTGCAATCGCCGACCTGGTAGGCTATGGCGGAGCCAACTGTTCAGAAACCAGCCCGACTGCAACCCTAAGCAATACTACTGCGGCAGTCCGCAGGGGCAACGGCTGCATAGATACCGACAACAATTCCAGTGACTTTGTAACGATTGGCCCGATTCCGCGAAACAGTGCGTCGCCCGCCAATTCGTGTGGCGGAGATCCGAGCCAGCCATCAGGTCTGGGATTAGCGTCCCCTTCGACTCTCGATCCGGCGAGCAACACTCTTTTGAGTGTTGTGGTAACGCCGGCGACGATTCCGCCCAGCACAGGCATCACTGTGAATGCTGATCTAACTAATATTGGTGGACCGGGTTCACAGCAGTTTTACGATGACGCCACTCATGGTGACGTTACGGCCGGCGACAATACGTTTTCGTACCAGGCGATAGTTGGCGCTGCCACTACGACGGGCGCCAAGAGTATCGTCGCTACGATTACCGATGCCCAGGCGCGGACGGCCACTGCGCCGATCACGCTTACGGTTCAGAGTCCTACTTGCGGCGTCGAGCGATGGTCAGTCAAAGTCGGCACCGATGCGGATGTGAACCTCGTCGACTTGAATAATCCGGTGCGCGCATTTATTCCTGATTTGGGGGCAATACCGGCTCCGGCCGATCCTCCGGGTCCTCCGGACAACGCCCGCTTGGCACCTACCGAGACGACCGTTTACGTGGTGAACGCAACGCTGACTCTCTACAAGAAAGAGGCTGACGTTGATTACCACATGGTGCTTCAGGATGACAGCGGTCACACAATAATCGCCGAGATCCCGAATCCGGCATGCGTTGTCTCTTCTACCTCGCCGCGTGTCCTGCTGCCGAGTCCTCTGGCGGCCGGAATTGCTAATGCGAGAGCGAAGTTTGATGCGCGATTCAATGCGACCACATTCTTTCAAACTGCCAATATTCCCGTGCAAGTAACGGGTGTTGGATTCTTTGATTTCATCCACGGTCAGACCGGCGTGGCACCTAACGGGATCGAGTTACATCCGGTGCTGGACATCACCTTTACGGCAAATACGAGCACCACTCTGGTGTCGAGCGCGAATCCGTCTCAATTTGGAAACTCGGTTGACATTACTGCAACAGTCACCAATGGTGTTGTGGGCAGCACGCCGACGGGTACGGTGAACTTCTTTGAGGGCAGCACAGCGCTGGGCAGCCGCACTCTCGACGGGAGCGGCCACGCGACATTCAGCACGAACACGCTGTCAGTCGGCTCGCATTCGATCACCGCGCATTACGAAGGCGACAGCACATCCGCGACCAGTACTGCGCTGGCCTTGACGCAGGTCGTAAATAAAGCCGACCAGACCATTAACTTTGGTCCGCTTGCGGGAAAGACTTTCGGCGATCCTGATTTCTTGGTCAGCGCCACTTCGTCATCCGGTTTACCGGTAAGCTTCAGCATCGTGTCGGGCCCGGCTACCATTTCGGGTAACACGGTCCATATCACCGGGGCTGGAACGGTCATGGTTAGAGCGTCCCAGACGGGCGACACCAACTACAACGCGGCGCCCGACGCGACCCAATCATTTGAAGTCGCAAAGGCGGGCCAGATGATTACTTTCGCCGCGCTTGGTGACAAGACTTACGGCAATGCGCCATTCTCGGTCAGCGCGACCGGCGGCGGATCGGGGAATCCAGTGACTTTCGGCGCGAGCGGTAATTGCACCGCCGGCGGTACGAACGGCAGCACTATTACGATTACTGGAGCAGGTTCGTGCACGGTCACTGCATCGGAGACAGGTAATTCGGACTACGACCCCGCGCCCGATGTTTCGCGTAGCTTCACAATTAATCAAGCTACCGCGAGTATTACCGTTAATGACTATAGCGGCGTTTACGATGGTAACGCCCACGGAGTAACCGGCTCAGCAACGGGCGTCAACGGCGAAGACCTTTCAGGTCTGCTGAATCTTGGAGCGACCTTTACTGACGTTCCGGGGGGCGCCGCGCACTGGTCTTTTGCGGGTGATGCTAACTATGCAACAGCCAGCGGCGATGCGACGGTAACTATCACCAAAGCCGCGGCCACTATTAACGTGACCGGCTACACCGGCGTCTACGACGGCGGCGCGCACGGCGCCAGCGGGTCTGCGACGGGCGTGAGCGGTGAACCACTCTCGGCCCTGCTCAATTTCGGTGCGACTTTTATCAATGTACCTGGGGGCACAGCTCATTGGACATTTGCAGGTAATACTAATTACGCACCGGCCGGCGGCGATGTGTCTATTACGATCGGCAAAGCAACACCGACGATCACCTGGAGCAACCCGGCAGATATCGTTTACGGCACAGCGTTGAGTGCTACTCAGCTAGACGCGACCGCAAATGTGGGGGGCAGTTTCAACTACACGCCGGCATCCGGCGCTATCCTGATTGTCGGCCCGGGGCAACCGTTACTGGCCAGCTTCACCCCAACTGATACAACCAACTACGATCCGACTAGTAAGAGCGTGATGATCAACGTGCTGAAAGCGACCCCGTCGTTTAGTAATCTCAGTTCACCGACGATTATTAACGGCACGCCTACGACAAACCTATCCGGAAAAATCAGTTTCGGCTCCTTCATTCCTACTGGCAGTGTCTCGATAACTCTGAATGCCGTAACTCAGAATGCGTCGATTCAAGGGAGCGGTAACTTCTCTTCGAATTTCGCTACCGGTTCACTGGCGCCCATCAATCCGCCATATAGCATTACCTACAGCTATGGCGGTGATAGCAACTTCAATCCAGCGAGCGGTGCGGGAACGCTGACGGTGGGCTATGGCATTCTGACGCTCTATGATCAGGGAAAGGTCCATCAGAGCGGCAGCACGATTCCCATCAAGTTGGGAATAACGGACGTCAATGGCAATAACTTGTCATCGGCTAATACGGTGGTAACCGCTGTGGGGATGGCATTGGTTTCAAACAGCGTTTATGGGCCGGTTGAAGACTCAGGCAATGCAAATCCCGATAACGACTTCAGGTTTAGCGGAGACAGTTACATCTTTAATCTGAAGACTACCGGGCTGGCAACCGGAACCTACAATCTGTACTTCAGAGTGGGCGCCGATCCGACGCTGCATACCGTGCAGTTTCAGATAAGGTAAGAAAGCACACAATCGCGGTACCGTATGATCAAACAGAGGCGGAAGGGATTCCCTTCCGCCTCTTTCGTTAACATCTTGTCTTACCGACTGCAGTTTCCGAGGGTTCGATCTGCGACCTATCAAGATCTCGGGATTATTTACATCTTGCCTTGGTACTCCCGATCGGCCCATCAACATAACTGATCTTCGTTACCAGATCCTTATATCCCACAGAAATCGCGATTCCGCGGGCCCGATACTCGACGCTTAAGAGCGGGCCGTCCGGTGATTCATAAAGTGGCTCGGAGTCTTCGTCGCCCACGCATGGATCGAAGGCATATCTGGTCACGATATAGTCTCGACCGAAATGCGCCATGGCTTCTTCTTTAGCGAGCTTGTCCGGGAAAAACTCGATTCTGGTTATTACCCCGGTGCGGGTATCGTAAGCGACGTTGGTTACTCCCGGAAACTCCCCCACCCGTTCATAGTTGTTCCAGGTAACACCACCTTTGTCGGATTCATCGCCTTCTCCCGCGGTTGTTTGGGCCCACTTTGGTTTGCCCAAAACCCGGAGCATATCGGCGCGCTTCGATTTGCCGACAGTCATTCCGCGGAAGGTAGCCGGATGCCAAAGACGATCAGACTGGCGGACTGCCGGAACCTGGCTCAGGATCAAACCGAGAATCAATACTAGCTTCATCGGAAACAAAGGTCTTCCCCTGGCTATTCCGTGGAAACTTTTTCCTTGTTGTTGAGGGCGGCGTGCATTGTATGCCACGAGAGGGTGGCGCATTTCACACGCACGGGAAACTCTCTCACACCGGCAAAGATTGTCAGGCGGCCCAGATGATTCGGTTCTTCCTCTTCGTCGAGCTGGCCTGTCACCATTCGATGAAATTCATTAAAGAGATCTTCAGCTTCCTGCTTGCTCTTTCCCTTCAGCGCCTGAGTCATCATGCTGGCTGAGGCTTTCCAAATTGCGCAGCCCGTACCCACGAAACTGATGTCTTTGACGGCATCGTCCTCAAGCTGCAGATAGAGCGTCAACTGATCTCCGCACAAAGGATTGAAGCCTTCAGCAGTGTGATTCGCAGTTTCCAGCGCATGAAAATTGCGCGGCTTCTTGTTGTGATCGAGGATGACAGCCTGGTATAGCTCGCTTAGTTCAGACATATGCTATCCAAAGATCTCAATGACGTGTTCAATCGCTCTGGCGAGCGTATCAATTTCTTCCTTCGTATTATAGAAAGCAAACGATGCCCGCGCAGTCGCCGAAACATTGAATCGCTGCATCACCGGTTGGGCGCAATGATGTCCGGCGCGAATGGCGATGCCCTCCTGATCCAGAATGGTGCCGATGTCATGCGGATGTATGTCGTCAAGCACGAAGGACAGCACGCCCAGCTTCTCGCGCGCCGTGCCGATGATGCGCACGCCCTCAATCGCCGACAGGCGCTCGGTGGCATAGACCAGCAACTCGTGTTCGTAAGCGGCCGCTTTTTCGCGCCCGATGATGCTCAGGTAATCGATGGCGGCGCCCAAACCGATTTGCGAAGCAATCGCCGGCGTGCCGGCCTCAAGCTTATTCGGGATATCGGCATAGATCGTCTTTTCAAACGTGACACTCTTGATCATGTCTCCGCCGCCCTGGAACGGATTCATCTGTTCCAACAGCGCGGCCTTGCCATAGATAACGCCACTGCCGGTGGGCGCGAACATCTTGTGACCGGACAAGGCATAGAAGTCGCAATCGAGATCCTGGACGTCGACGGGCATGTGCGGCGCGGCTTGCGCGCCATCGACCAGAACGGGCACGCCGTACTGGTGCGCCCGCTCAACAATTTCCTTGACCGGATTGATCGTGCCGAGGGCGTTTGAGACGTGCGTGACTGCCACCAACTTCGTTCTTTCGTTCAAGAGCGCGTCGTACTCGTCCATCAACAGCTCACCGGGGTCGTTCATGGGAATAACGCGGAGCTTCGCGTTCTTCTCTTCACAGAGCATCTGCCAGGGCACAATATTGGAATGATGCTCCATCGCCGAAATGATAATCTCGTCTCCGGCGCCCACGACTTTGCGGCCATAGCCGTACATGACGAGGTTGATGCCTTCGGTCGCGCCGCGCACAAAGACGCACTCCCTCGACTCGCGCGCATTAAGGAACCGTTTTACTTTTTCGCGCGCGCCTTCATAGGCCGTCGTCGCTTTCATGCTGAGATAATGAACGCCGCGATGAATATTTGAGTGTTCCTGCTCAATGTACTGAGCACCCCGCTCGATGACCATCACAGGGACCTGCGAGGAAGCAGCATTGTCGAGATAGACCAAAGGCTTGCCGTTCACCGTCTGGCGCAAAACGGGAAAGTCTTTGCGAATACGTTCAACGTCCCAACCTTCGCGCGGCTTGGGCTTGATTGGAATTAATTGTTCTACAGTCGCCATACTTGTTGTCACTCGTTCAAGCCATCATCATGCGAGCTGGTTGCAACGAACGCTGAAAAGGGTTTAGGACCAGACCTAATTCTTCAAGGGTCACAACGCCGAGCAATGCCTCGTCTCCAGGCTTCCCCAACACTACTGGAGTATGAGTTTTGCCTTGGGGCAAATTGATGTAACACTCGGAAATGTTCCGCTTGACCTTAGTCCCGTCCGCAAGCACGAAGGTGAGTCGTCTCACTGGCTTTAGTCCGATCGCTTTCCAGTTCTTGAACGGCAGCAAAGTGTATTTGGCTCCGCTGTCTACCAGGAACTCAAGCGTAGCCCGCTTGCCAGTTGGACCCGATACTGTTCCTTCAATGTAAGTTATGCCCATTGATTCGCCTCCGGCTCGTTGAGCTCATCAACCCACTCCTTCGAACTCCACGTGCAGCCGGTTCAGTACTGCCGCGTCCAACTCGCGCCTGATCGATTCGACGCCGATCTTCTCAATCACTTCCTCTGCGAACCCATAGGTCAGCAGGTTGCTCGCGAGCGCCGGATTAATGCCGCGGCTCTCGAGATAAAATTTCTCATCTTCATCGATCTGTCCTACGGCCGCGCCGTGGGTACACTTCACATCGTCGGCAAAGATTTCGAGCTGCGGCTTGGTATCGACGCGAGCGTCGGTCGATAGCAGTAAATTCTTGTTCGTCTGGCGCGCGTCGGTCTGTTGCGCGCCATGACGCACAAATACCTTGCCGTTAAAGACAGCCCGCGACTTGCCATCCAGGATGCCTTTATAAAGCTGATGGCTGGTGCAATGCGGCTGCCGGTGATCGATCACCGAATGCGTGTCGGTATGCTGGTTGCCATCGACCATGTAAAGCCCATCGACAGAGCATTCAGCTCCTTCATGATCCATCTGCACCCGGATGTCATGCCGCGAGAGGGCAGCGCCGAAATTGATCGTGGTCGTGTTATAGGTCGAGTTCGGACCCAACTCAGCCCTGGTAGTTGCGACATGAAATGCGCCCATGCTTTCGCGCTGGATCTTGTAGTGCTCCAGCCGCGCCCCGTCTGCGAGAGCAAGATCGACGATCGCGTTAGTCAGATACACGGTGTCTTCTTCGGGACTCGCGTAACTCTCGATAACTGTGGCCGAGCTATTCTCTTCAGCCACGATGAGCACGCGCGGAAACACCGCGGGCGCCGGGCTATCTATTAAAGACTCGCCCACAAACAAGAGATGAATTGGGGCTTCAACCTTGGCGCCCCGAGGAATCTTCAGGAACAGACCGCTCCGAAACAACGCGGTA
>DATNNY010000190.1:0-6275 GCA_035601635.1 Pyrinomonadaceae bacterium | reverse complement strand
TAGTGGATCTGGATTTCGGATCACCGTATTGCAGCTGCCGCTGGTCTGGCGGAAAAAGCGCCGGGTCAGCGTCGAGCGTTGCGGGCATCGGCAGCGCCGGATTCTTGATCACCGGAGGATGCGGATCAGGAGCGACGACCTGCGGAATCCGCAAATCAGCCTGGGGCAACTTGCCAAACGAAGCAGGGGCCTGTTCCTCTCGGCCACCACCGCCGCCGCCGCCGGCCTTCTCCTGCTTGGGCTTGCTACCACCGCCATTACCCTTGGCCATTCCCGCAGTGCCTTCATCCGGAGTGGGCTGCTCGTTGGGAATGTCTGAAATCATCTGAGTCAATTCAATTTGCTCATCATCCGCCTGGGTTTTGGCGAGGGCCTTCTGATGAAAAAACGACCAGAACACATAGAAGCCGACGACGCCGAAGACGAGCACGAATGCGACCACAATCCCTGAGAGTACATTCCGAGAGTCAGATGGTTTCGCTCCCATTACCGCCGCGCCGCTGTTATTGCCCATCCAACTGGCAAAAATCACAATCAGTGCGGTGAAAGCTCCCAGCGCAAATATCGTCAAAGCGACCCGAGACCCAACCGCGGATGATGTGCGATCGAGCAACGCCAGCAGACCGACCAGCGCTGCCAGTGCGACCAGTGAAATCACAATAGCTATAACTGCGTCCCGCCGGGCAAAAAAGCGTCCCACCATCTGCCCATATCCCTGAACCGAACGCTTCACGAAACCAAACGGATCGCGCTTGAACTCAGGCCAGGTCAGTTGATAATTATGAGCCACTCCACCCAACTCACCGGCGAGTCGAGAGGCGAGGCCTCTATCTTCCAGGATTGTTAGATGGTATTCCCCAAGCAGACCTGTGTTGGTACTCGCGCTCGCTTGCACGTTCGCCGGTGCTTGAGCGGCTGGTGTAGGAACCGGAGCTTCGAAGGGTACGGCCGCGGCACGCTGGAACGTGGCTGTCTCGGCGGACGGATACGAACTTTCGACCTCATAAGGAGGGGTGTGTACCGGCGCAACGGGCGCCACGCTCAGCGGCGTTCCATCAACCGGACAGAAACTGAATCTATCCGCAAACTCTTCCTGGCACGTATCACAGAATTTCATTGTTACTACCTCGCTATCCCTGTGGGGACTAAGTGCTGAATTCGATAGCAGAGCCGAGCTGCCCATTGCCTGCTGATAAGCAGCCGCGACGCGCTGATCCAAAGAACCGGGAGCATCCGGAGCGCTCCACTGTCTAAGCAAACTACGCAGCTCGTCGTCCTGCATGAACTTGGAATCAAAATCACTCATTTAAAAAACTTTAGGGTCATGCAGGCGCGTTCGCTGGTATCACTTACGCCCGCTTCACTGTAGCAGTTTCACGACCGATTCGGAAATATCGATCAAGCCTCCCGCGGAGCCGTTCGCGCGCCCGAAATATGCGCGACTTTACCGTACCCGAATCTGCTCCCACTACTGCGGCGATTTCAGCGAGCGAAAGGTCTGCATACTCAAAAAGCACGAGCGCCTCACGTTGCAGTGGCGGCAAGCTCGCTATCGCCCGCTCGACCTCGCCGGTCAATTCATCCTCGAGTACCAGCGCCATCGGTCCCTGACGATCCGCGCTATGCGGCTCGTCCGCAAGCTCTTCGAGCGCCGTCTCGCGGCCGAAGCTTTGGTACCGTTTGGCCGACTGATTCCGCGCCGCCGCGTAAAGATAAGTTCGCAGCGAAGCTCGGGTGGAATCAAACCGACGCGGTTCTTTTATCAAACCCAGGAAGCAATCATGGGTGACATCTTCCGCGGCCTCAGCCGAGCCTAACAAACGGTAGGCAAATCGGAAAATCGGATCGCGGTAACGCTCATACAGGATCTGAAAGGCGGCTGTATTTCCGTTTGCTGCCTCTTCGAGCAGCCGTTCGTCTGTCACCTGTTCTGCCAATCAAAGCGCTCGATCCTATAGGAACTTGCTTCCTACTGTTAATTACTGGTAATCGTCAAAAAGTTACGGAAATTAGTCCAAGGCCAGGTTAATTTCTTCATCACGACCCGATTATACTATCGTTTTACCCTGTTTGAGCAGCTGAACATCCGGCACGCGCGCTCTGACACGGGGCTTTGATGCCTTTAATCACCGTCAGGTTGACGAGTTTATGCCCGACATCTAAACTCTTTTTCGCCGCATCCCAAAAGGGCTTTCAAGTTGGCGCTGTCTTCCGATGCATTTCAAACCACTAATCGCGCTGCGTCAGAGGGATTCGAAACACCTTCCAGATGACTAATCGAACTACCCGCCACACTTATTTTTACTACTCGGTTTGCCTGTTGCTGGTTACGCTTATTTTCGGGCAGGCCAGCGCTCAAACCTATCCTGAGCCGATCCGGGAACACCTACTAAACGGGCTTCAGATTTTGTTTTGGGAGCGACCGGGAGACCCGAAGGTCTTTATCAAATTGCGCTTGGAGAGCGGGGCAGCGTTTGACTTGGCTGGCAAAGGTGGCACGATGGCCCTGCTGGGGGATGTCCTTTTTCCTGACCCGGTAACGCGGGAATATGTGTCCGAACAACTGGGTGGACGACTTGACGTCGCGACAAACCACGACGCGATCGATGTGACCATCTCAGGCAGGGCCAATGAACTTGAGCGCATCGTAGATTTTCTGCGCGGGGCGCTGGTGACTCCCCAAATCACACCTGAAAATGTGATCAAGATTCGCGAGACGAGGATTAGGCAGCTTTCCGAGCGGGCAAACTCAGCATCCGAAAATGCTGATCGAGAAATAGCCTTGCGTCTATTTGGCAGGTATCCCTATGGACATTCACCGAACGGTACTGTCGAAAGTGTCTCCAGAATCGATCGCGCGGATCTTATGTTTGCCCGGGAGCGTTTTCTTAATGCCAACGACGCCACCATAGTTGTAATCGGCGGCGTCGATAGGTTACGTGTCATGCGTGCCCTGCGACAGCTACTCGGTCCCTGGCAGCAAGGCAATCACGTTGTTCCGGCGACCTTCCGGCAGCCAAACTCACCCGATGCTCGGGTACTCTTAATCGATCAACCCGGCGCCAGCAGGGCCGAAATTCGCCTGGCCGTACGCGGTTTCGCCCGATCGGATCGCGATGCCGAGGCGGCATCAGTCCTGGCCCTAATCGTGCGCGATCGCCTGCGCGCAAGTTCCAGCGAGCTCGCCACGGCGTTTGCTCGGCATGAAAGCCACGATTTGCCCGGGATGTTCGTACTGGGCGCGTCGGTGCCGAACGGCTTTGCCGCGAAGACGCTGTCAAACGCGCGGGACGTTATTGGATCGATGGCGAAAACGGGGCCAACTGCTTTTGAACTCGAACGTGCCCGCGAGGAAACGCTGGCGGAAATATCCGGGCAAGAGTCTCAACAAGATATGCAGGAAGTTACCGCCGATAACTGGCTGCTGATCGAGCTGTACAAACTTGAGCCGCCCACTGCTCAAATCAGGAGTTTGACGTTGGCAGATCTGCAACGCACAGCGGGCAGGCTCTTCAAAGAGGCCGCGGCGGCGACTGTTATTGTGGGAGACGCGGCGCTGCTAAAGTCGAATCTTGGTGGAGCGATCGAAATGCGGAGCGCAAAGCCTGAAATCAAAACCGTGAATGATCCCGCCGGCCCTAAAAAGAAGCCCTGATCGATTTTACAAACCTATCGCAAGCGACCTGCAACCATTCGCCTATCCCTATGGGCTTAACTGATCTCGGTACGAAGAATTCAGCAAAGGACCATGCTCGGCGGGTCCGTGATATGTTTGCGCGGATTTCGCCGCGATACGATCTGCTGAACCACCTGTTGTCGCTGAATATCGACAAGCGATGGCGCCGACGGGTAATTAGAAAGCTGCAGCCGCTGGTATCGCGCGAATCGCAGATTCTGGATGTTGCCTGCGGGACCGGCGATCTGAGCATTGCGTTATTTGAAAATATTGGCGCACGAGTTACCGGCATCGATTTTTGCCGGCCGATGCTGGAACGCGCGGCGCGAAAGGAATCGCGAATTGCGTTTGTCGAAGGAGACGCTTTGCAACTTCCCTTTGACAACGAAGTATTTGCGGCGGTTACGATCGCCTTTGGCCTGCGAAATCTTTCCAGCGTCGAGCAGGGTTTGAGCGAACTCCATCGAGTGTTGAAGCGAAACGGCTGGGCCGCGATCTTAGAGTTTTCCAAGCCGGTTGTTCCCGGTTTTCGTGCCTTGGCAGGCGCGTATTGCACGCGCTTATTGCCGCAAATCGGCGGATGGATCAGCGGGTCGCGTAGCGCTTATGAGTATCTTCCTGATTCGGTTTCTCGCTTCCCCGATCAGGAAACGCTCTCGGCGATGATGACGGATGCGGGATTTGCCGATGTAGGTTTTGAGAATTTGACCGGCGGTGTAGCAGCCCTGCACACCGGCCGGAAGGTGTAGTGGCACAGACTTCAGTCTGTGATGGTCCGATCCACAGACTAAAGTCTGTGCCGCTAACAAGATTGGTTGTGGCCCTCGGGTTGCGACCAAACAGCGTAGTCCGCGGGACTCGCTTGACCGATGAAGGCGCGGTTGTCGGGGCCACGCTCAATTGGAACGGTGAGTCCCCGCGCGGCTACGTTTTTTTGTGCAGTGCGATCTCCTCATAGCCGCGCTTCCTGGCAATCTGATATCATCCGCGCTCGGTGTAATCAGTTCAGAGTTCAAGCTTCAGCTTGCCGCCCAGCAAACTAAAGTTTGAACTCTGAACCCAAACCTTGATCACTACAAAGTTCGCGTCCGCGAGATGAAACGCAAACTACTTGGATTTTTGCGCCGGGCCGGTTTCTTAATCCTGGTCGTGTGGACGGTCGTTTCGCTGGTGACTATTCTGATCGAACTGGTTCCTGGCGATCCCGCGGCCGCCGTTCTCGGCGATCAAGCGACACCCGAACAATTGGCCCAGTTCAGAGCCCGGCACGGACTCGATCGTCCTCCTTTTTTTTTCGGATTCCCGCAGGACACCAACGGCCGACACCATTTTCGCTGGTATGGTCACGATAATCGCTACACCGATTACTGGATCGGAATACTCCACGGCGACTTGGGGAGTTCGTTTCGCACCGATCGGCCCGTCATTGATTTAATCCTGGAACGATATCCCGCAACGATCGAACTTGCCATCGTTGCAATGCTGATCGCCGTGGCCATAGCCATTCCCCTGGGCGTGATCGCCGGCAAGAACCGCGGCACATGGCTCGATAACATCTTATCGGTGATCGCCCTGGTGGGCATCAGTCTGCCGAGCTTCGTCATTGGTCCGATGCTGGTCTACCTGTTTGCGGTCAAGCTGGGATGGCTGGCTCCTTCGGGACGGTTCGACTGGAACGACATTATTCTGCCGGCCTTCACCCTGGGCGCCGCGCTCTCCGCAATTCTGACTCGCATGGTGCGCTCGTCAGTGATTGAAGAGCTGAACGAAGGCTATGTGCGAACCGCCCGGGCAAAGGGCCTGAGTGAACGAACCGTCGTCTACAAGCATGTGCTGAAAAACGGGCTGATTCCCGTGGTTACCGTGCTCGGCCTGCAACTGGGCGTTCTTTTAGCTGGAGCAATAATCACTGAAAAGATCTTTGGCTGGCCGGGTCTGGGTTTACTGCTGGTCGAAGACGGAATCGGCAAACGAGACTACAGCGTAGTCCAGGGTTGCGTGCTCGCAATCAGTACCACCTATATTGTCGCGAATACGTTAACGGATATGATGTATCGCTGGTTGGATCCGAGGATAAGAGTCTCTTAAGTAGAACCGCTCAACGAACCCGCTTGCGCGGGCTAATTGAACCTCACTTTTTAGTCGCGGCTTTTGCCGCGCCGGGGTCTCCACACCGAACTTACTGAAAATGTCTCGACTTGCCACCATCGGTATCGCCATCGTCGCCATCTTTGTGCTGGTGGCGATCTTTGCCCCATGGATCGCGACCCAGGACGTGGGCGCGACGAATCTTTCGCTGCGCTACATGGCGCCTTCGGCCGCGCATTGGTTCGGCACTGATTCTACCGGACGCGACATATTTTCGCGGGTAGTTTTTGGCGCCCGCATCTCGCTGGAGGTCGGCATCGTCGTAGTCGCAGTTTCGGCTTTAGTAGGTACGACGATCGGCGCAGTTGCTGGTTACTACAGCGGTTGGATTGATCGTTTTCTCTCCGGCTATCTCTTCAACGTGTTCCTCGCATTTCCCGGATTGCTGTTGGCGATTGCGCTGGTGGCTTTCCTGGGGGCAGGTCTCAACAAGTTAATCTTCGCGCTTTGC
>DATNNY010000189.1:0-2277 GCA_035601635.1 Pyrinomonadaceae bacterium | reverse complement strand
ACGAAGCGGGTGGAGACCCGGCCATATTGTCTAACACGCCGCAGAATCTTTGCGCTGGCTGGAAGGCGCTCGAAAACGTGGGCCAACGTCTTTGTATCGATGAGGCCCGCGCTGGTCTCATGATCAAGGCAGCGACGGGCTTTCCAATTGTTTTTCCCGGATACTCCTGCTGAATGTATTTTGCGTAGATCTTCGCCTCGCTGACATAGCCCGGCCACCACGCCATACTCCAGGGAGAGTGTTCCGGATCATCGAACCTCGCCGCGCCGCTCGAGATGAACAGGTGTGGAACCCTCTTCGAATTGACGTATTTCTGGATCGCGGAATTGCCGGCTGTTCCGATCACATTGAAAAGAGCGAATACTTCGTCAGATTCGATTAGCTTCCGCGCTTGACGCAAGAACCCAAGGAAAACCTCGCAAATTGCGAATATTTGGGCGCCACGACAGGTAGACGCAAATTTGCATCTTGAAACTGACTTCAGGCGAGACCGCGGAAATTCCGTTCTGGCCCGGCCGCGGCCGGCGCTTTCGGGCCAAAGCGGACATCGAGTCTCAGGCGGGATCAGCTAGCTCCGTCGCTCTGAGCCTGGCTTGTGATAGATATTTCGTTGGCGTGGTCGTGCTCGATCGATGAACTGCCAAATCTTCCAACGTGAAAACTATGATCGAAGGGCCGCCGGCGGCTCCGGTAGCTCCACGCGCAGCAGCTTGGCCGGCCGTCGCACTCCATCGGGCAGCGGCGAAGCGGTACCGCCGTCGCTAGTGAAGAAGGCAACTTTGCCGTATTCATCAGGCAGCCTGCCCCATGCGGCGCTTGAGGGCCCGATCAATTCTTCGTTGAATGGATCTCCTGCAACGATGAAGCGGTGGCTGTTTCGCTCCGGATCCAAAGAGACGCAATCGATGGTGTTTTCGCGGTGCGTGGTCAAATACGCAACACCAGAACTCTCGTCGATGCAGAAATCATCCGCCATGCGCCCCACTGAAACATGCTCGGGCTCGCCCACTGCGTCCAAAGTCTCCGGGTTGATCTTCACACGCATGAAGAGCTTTTTTGCCGTCGCGGTGTAGTAGAGATATCCAAGCTTCGCGGCGTAGCGCACACCGTTGATGCCGGGCTGTTCGGGCTTCATTTCTCCCGGATACTTCGCCATGCTCTCGTGGTGCAGCCAGGAGCGAACTGAGGGAGTGCTGCCATCTTTGGGCAGATCAACTCTCCAAATCAGACCAACTGAGTCTGCCACCAGAATCGTGCGCGGACCGATCAGGCAACTGCCGTTCAGAAAGGATGCGTCCTTCGGGAAATCCAGGACTTTCTGCGGTTGTATAGCTTCGCCCGGGCTCCACTTGCGCAAATCAATCCGGTGAAGGCTTGATTCGTGATTGGTGTAGACATTCGACGTGGTCAGGTAAAAAACATCGGGCTCAATCTCATTGAAGCTCCACGTCAGCTCCTCAAAAGTGTGAAGAAGGATGGGCGTTACCGTTCCGATGCGTGCGGTTGCCGGGACATACCACAGTTCCTTCTGATTCATTGCTGTAACGAGTACCGAATTGTCAGCGCGCACTGCTAAGTTTTCCAGGAAGTAATTCGCGGGGAAAGAAGCCACCGTGTTGATCAGTGCCGATTTGTCGGTGCGCAGCGCAAAGTTGTCCAGGAAGTAATTCTCGGGGAACGGAGCCACAGCGGGTTCGGCATGCGACAAAGTTTCTGGAGGCATTTGAGTTTCTCCTCATCGACAATTGAATCATCCATGCACGGCTTAGCGCCGCCTCATCGATCGGCCTGCGAGCCAGGAACAGGGATTTCAAATGCGTTCAGCAGGGCGCAGACGATATGGTAGATACCGGTCAGATACGTGATCTCGACCAATCCGCGCTGACCGAAAGCTTGCTCCGCTTCACTGTAAAGAGCCGCGCCAACATGGTGCTCAGTTGAAAGTTGCAGCGCATAACGTTGCGCGATCTTCTCCGGCTCGCTCAATTCATCTGGCTGGTCACCGACCGTCAGCATTCGGATTGCATCCTCTGCGATACCGGCCTTTCGGGCTACCGCACCATGAGCATAAAGTTCGTACTTCGATTTCCATACGGAGCCGACGGCGAGGATCACCACCTCACGGACCCGTTTGGTTAATCGCATTTCCGTCTCCGCAGTGTGGAAAGTGCCTGACGATCGCGCGCAAACGCGAATCGCTTTAGGCCGGATAGAGTACGCCCCTCTTCTCGCCTCCTGCCTCGAAGGGAGCGGCGTCGATCAGGATAAAAGCCGTAA
>DATNNY010000188.1:0-6697 GCA_035601635.1 Pyrinomonadaceae bacterium | reverse complement strand
GCCACCTCACGTTCGGCGTGGTCCGTGCACCGAGTGAAGTTGTCAAAGACCCGCAGTTACGAGCGAACGACATCGTGGTTCCATTGGAAGGCGCCGGTGGTCACTTGCAGTTCACAATCAGTAGTCCAATTCAAGTACACGGTGTGGACAAAGTGGCGGCCAAGCGCGCGCCGGAAATTGGCGAACACAATGAAGAGATTCTCCAGGAACTGGGATTCGACACAAAACAAATCGACAGCTTTCTTGCGAGTGGCACAGTAACAGAGCATCGAGAATTGACGCACAAGTGAGGTGAACGATGAGTGAGATTTTGACCGAACGTTCTGGCGCTGTCTTGCGGGTCACATTGAATCGACCTGCTAAGAAGAATGCGATGACTTCGAGCATGTACCTGAGCATGGCGGAGATCCTGAATGACGCAGCGAAGGACGATGGCGTACTTGTCGTGTTGTGGGATGGCGCCGGAGACTCGTTCTCCGCCGGCAACGACATCGAAGATTTCCTGAAGCATCCACCAGGGCCGGGTGAGAGTCCGCAAGCTCGACTGGCGAACGCGTTGCTGAACTTTGACAAGCCGCTGATTGCCGCGGTGAAGGGTGTCGCTATCGGAGGGGGAACTACTCTGCTGACACATTGCGACTTCGTCTTCGCGGGCGAGAGTGCGAGATTTCAATTGCCCTTCGTCAATCTTGGGCTGGTCCCGGAATTCGGATCTTCCTGGTCCTTGCCGGCGCGCAGCGGACACATCCGTGCTGCCGAGTTGATCTTGTTGGGTCAACCCTTTGACGCAAAGGTTGCGGCCGAAATTGGATTAGTCACCCGTGTTGTGCCCGACGAAAAACTGCTGGCCACCGCGACCGAAACAGCTGAAAAGCTGGCGGCGAAACCTCCTGGCGCTCTGCAAGCTTGCAAGAGACTGATGAAGCATTCTCAACGTGAGCAGATCGCGCAGGCGATAAAAGTCGAGAACGAAGAGTTCGCTTCGCGAGTGCGCTCGGCGGAAGCAAAGGAAGCGTTCACGGCGTTCATTGAGAAGCGTCGCCCGGATTTCACGAAAATAAAGGCAACTGCTCCGCAGCAATAACCGACCTGGGAGATGACGAATTGTGATGGCCACGCGCTTCAGGAACTGGCTTCGATCCCGGCTAACTAACCCGGTGCTCAAGCTCTCGGCGCGTACTGCGGTGGCGACGGTAGCAGCGGTGTTGGTGGCGCATCTATCAGGTCTTGCGGAAAGCTACTGGGCAGCGATCGCCACGCTGATCGTAATGCAATCAGCCCTCGGCACATCTTTGCCGGTTGCGGGACGCGAATTTCTGGGCACCGCCCTGGGAGTTAGCATGGGTGCAGTATTAGCCGGGAACTTTGGTCGAGGTGTTTTGACGTTTGGCGCCGGCATCTTTTTACTTGGTTTGATCTGTGGGGCGCTCGGTTATGCCCATCCGTACCTGCGTAATCGTCTCGATAGAACTGCCTACCGCTATGCGGGAATTGCGTTGATTATCGTAATGCTGATTCCGCGACCCGATCCCGCTTGGTTAATTGCGGTTCACCGCTTCTCTGAGGTCTCGATCGGCATCGTCGTCGCGGTGGCAATGTCGGTAGTTTGGCCAGAGCGTGAATCACCGATGACAGCGGCTCTGGCTCAGCCCAAATCTGAGACCCAAAAGGAGGCAAGAACCGGGAGTCTTGTCTGGAGTGAGACTAAGCCGAGGTAGGTGGGATGATCTGAGAAAGAGTTGCGCAAATCATGTTGATAGCGGCAAAAGAAAACACAGTTCGACGCGTCGTTACCACCCACTTGCCGACCAAATGGGGAGTGTTCGAGACCATCGGTTTCGAACGGGACATCTCGCCCGGAAGCGGAGGGCGCGAAACCGCGGTTGCGATCATCCTGGGTAATCTGGCCGACGGGAGTCCGCTGGTGCGGATTCACTCGGAGTGCTTCACCGGCGAGGTGCTTGGATCGCTGCGGTGTGATTGTAATGATCAGCTGGACCTTGCCATGCGGGCCATCGCCGGCGAAGGTCGTGGGTTGGTCATCTACGAACACCAGGAAGGGCGGGGCATTGGGTTGATGGCGAAGTTGCAGGCCTATGCGCTTCAAGATGAAGGTCTGGATACAGTTGAAGCCAATCGTGCTCTGGGATTCGAAGACGACTCCCGAGACTTTGGTCTATCCGTTGCTATTCTTCGTGAGCTGGGACTCGGTCGCGTGCGTCTACTCACGAATAATCCGAACAAAGTTCGTGCGTTGGCTGATGGAGGCATCGAGGCCGAACAGCTTTCCTGCGAAGCAGTGCCAAACTCACACTCACTGGCTTACCTAGCAACCAAGAAAGAAAAAATGGGACACGCGCTATCGCTCGAAACCGAGGAACAAATAGGTCCTATGAGTCCTATTCGTCCCGTAAGTCATACTGATCAAGGTTTTTCCTTTGCCACCATCGACGACGCACTTCGCGAACTGCGCGCCGGCCGCATGATCGTCGTAGTCGACGATGAAGATCGTGAGAATGAAGGCGACCTGACGATGGCAGCAGAAATGATCACGCCAGAGACAATCAACTTCATGGCCACGCATGGTCGTGGGTTGATCTGTTTGGCAATGACCGGTGAGCGTCTTGATAAGTTGGAGCTTCATCCGATGTCGACAGACAACAGCGCATTAGGTGGGACCGCTTTCACCGTGTCGATCGATGTCATAGGCGACGATGTGGCCACAGGCATTTCGGCCTACGATCGCGCCCAAACAATTAAGGCCGCTGTCGATGCAAACAGTTGTCCCGAAGATTTCGCCAGACCCGGACATGTTTTTCCACTTCGTGCTCGGCCCGGCGGCGTTCTCGAACGGCGCGGCCAAACGGAAGCGG
The DNA here is from genome assembly GCA_035601635.1 of Pyrinomonadaceae bacterium. GTDB lineage: Bacteria > Acidobacteriota > Blastocatellia > Pyrinomonadales > Pyrinomonadaceae > UBA11740. The sequence goes on along the minus strand of DATNNY010000188.1, from coordinate 3,824 downwards.
CAGTCGATCTGGCGAGTCTCGCTGGCCTGCAGCCCGCCGGGGTGATCTGCGAGATCATCAATGACGACGGCACCATGGCTCGTTTGCCTGACCTTATCAAATTCTGCAAGAAGCACGATCTGCTGATGGTAACGGTCGCAGATCTCGCGCGCTATCGTTTCGATTGCGATTATGAAGGGTCCTTGGCGGCATACGATGGCGTCTTTCCCGTATGTAACACAATCTCTCCGACTGATCCAGATAGCATCTACGCCACCAACACGCCATGCATTAATGCGGAGCTGATCGGATGATCCACACGCATTCACTTGGGCGGGCCGTTCGCTACTATCCGGAAAGGATGGCATTCGCATCGAGCGAACGCTCGACTTTTCGTGAGTTTCACGATCGCGTCGGAAGCATTGCCGCAGCGCTTACGAATCACGGCTTCAGGAAGGGCGACCGTTTGGGATTATTACTCCCGAACGAACGCGAGTATGTCGAGCTGGTGTACGCGTGCGCATGGCTCGGTGTAATTGCAGTGCCATTGAATACCCGGTTGTCTCAGGAGGAGATCGATCATGTACTGATTGATGCAGCTCCGCATGGGTTGATTCGGCATTCGTCGCTGGCTGCTCCAAGCGTTGCGCTTCCTGGCCAATTGATCATCGACAAAGAACCATTCGACCTTGGGAATGATTCATTTCCCGCGGATGTCTACGACCCGGATGCTGTATTTGCACTTATCTATACCAGTGGGACCACAGGCCGGCCCAAAGGTGTGGCACTCACTCATTCCAACATTCTGGCTAATCTGGACCATGTGAACTACTGGATGCGTTACAGAGAAGGCGGTGTCTATCTCCATGCGGCGCCAATATTTCACATCGCCGACTTTCCGTTCATGTTCGCTTCGCCTGCTTTCGGGACTTGTCAGGTCACGATTCCGAAGTTCAGCCCGGAAGCCTTCTGCGAGACCGTGGAGCGCGAAGGGGTTACGCATACAGTGCTGGTTCCAACAATGATCAATTTACTGACCCAATTTGCGGACTTGAAAAAGTATGACCTGACAAGCCTCGAGTATTTGGGATACGGAGGATCACCGATCGCTCCCGAACTTATTCACCGCACAAGGAAGATTCTGTCCAGCACAAAACTGGTCCAGGTTTATGGTCTCAGTGAAACGGGCTTTCTTGCTGGGTTGCAGGATCATGAACACACAGAAAACAGATTGACATCTTGCGGGCGCCCTTGTCCCGGCATTGAAGTGCAAGTTGTGGACGACGAGGAGAAAGAGGTTGCGACCGGCGAACATGGTGAGCTGGTTGCCCGCGGCGCAAATGTAATGCGCGGCTATTGGAACAATTTGAAAGAAACGAACGCGGTATTTCGTGATGGGATGTTCCGCACAGGTGACATCGGCTACCAGGATGCCGATGGTTACATCTACATTCTGGATCGGTTGAAGGACATGATTGTTACCGGCGGCGAGAATGTTTACTCGGGCGAAGTCGAAGCCGTCATCTACCAGCATCCGGCGGTTAAGGAAGTCGCAGTCTTCGGCGTACCTGATCCTAAGTGGGGAGAACTTGTGATGGCTTCCGTTGTGCTTAAGCCGGGGTTAGCTCTGAGCGCCGATGAACTAGTCTCATTTTGCCGGCGGTCGCTCGCCAATTACAAAGTTCCGCGCCGCGTTGAGTTCTCTGAAACGGAGTTACCGAAGAATGGGTCGGGCAAGATCCTCAAGAGGAATCTGCGCGAGCGTTTTTGGGCGGATCAGAAACGAGCCGTAGGGTGACGCCAGGGAGAGTCGTGAGCAGAAGTGTCGTCGTCGAAGCCGGAAGATTGCGGTACGCGCAAAACATCTCGGTCGGCCCTCATCTGCTCCAGGGAGATGAGCCTGTCTCTGCCGGTGGCAGTGACGTTGGACCAAACCCATACGAGCTGTTGCTGGCGGCGCTGGGATCATGTACGAGCATGACCGTCCGCATGTATGCCGAACGGAGGCAGTGGCCGCTTGAAGGGGTGCATATTGAAATGTCGTACACCAGAGTCCATGCGGAAGACTGTACTGCATGCGACAAGGAGCTAACGCTAGTCGACGGAATCGAAATGGAGCTGTCCTTCTTTGGTGAGCTATCTCAGAGTCAAAGACAAAGGTTGATGGAGATCGCGAATAAGTGCCCGGTTCATCGAACGCTTCAGTCACCGATTCCAATTCGCGCCCGACTTGCACCACCGCGCCCGAGATCCGAAATTGTGCCGATGAAATAAAACGGATTTCATGGAAGGACTCAAATGTTAATTACTCGCAGTGACAATTCATCGGAGCGCAGTCATCGTCTCATCAAGCTTTGTAACGATCGTTTGGCGGACGCCGTGGATTTGCAGCTGCAATGCAAACACGCTTTCTGGAATACGCCGGCCCTCGATCTGAGACAGCTCTTTGATCAGGTAAATGAGTCGGTCGGCGTTTATACGGATCGGATTGCCGAGCGCGTGGTTGAGATTGGCGGAGTTGCCAATTCAACTGAGAGGGTGGTGCCTACCTGGTCGCACCTGTTATGCGCATCTGATGCGTTGTGCCGCACTCATGCTTTGACTCTCGCGACAACGCTGGGCTCGTTTGCAGAACTCGCACGGCGTGCAATCGATATCAGTAATGAGTTTAGTGACTTCGCCAGTGCCGATATGTTTACTGAAATTGCACATGGACTCGATAAATGGCACCGAACGCTGGTGGCAGTCTGAGGATCTATGGTAAGCAGCTTCATCGACAATTTACGTCTGACGAAAGCCGAATCTGACGGCGATCTTGATTTCTGTTTCCTGGATTTGGCTCTGGCACTCGCGGCCAAAGGCGAAGGTCACGTAAAGCCAAACCCGCTGGTGGGTACTGTCATTGTGAAGGATGGGATCATCGTGGGCCAGGGCTTTCACCGCTACGATCGAGTCTGGCACGCGGAAGTATTGGCACTCGAAGAGGCCGGTCGGCTTGCGAAAGGCGCAAGTGTCTATGTCAATCTGGAACCATGTTGCCACCGAGGGAATGGCAAGCGGACTCCTCCGTGCACGGACGCCTTGATTGAAGCTCAAGTAAGAAGGGTCGTGTGCTGCATCACAGATCCGAACCCTCGAGTTGACGGGCGCGGCGTGGCTGCTCTTCGTGAAGCCGGCATCGCCGTGACAGTTGGCCCAAGAATTTCTGCCGCCCGAATACTGAATGCAGCATACTTACGATCGGTCATCACCTCGAATACTTCGCCAACCTTATCGTTAATGCAACTGCTTTTTTGATCCTGATTTCTTTCATCCTCTCGAAACGATCTGCTGGAAGCCAACGTTCGATAGCAAGGATTCGCAATTACAAGCAATCGTCGGCAAGACAGGCGGATTTCTTCCGGATAATCTGAATTGCTCATGACGCCGGAAACTCGCCTCAATCCCTCGCTGCCGTTATTGCTTCATATTGCCACGGCGATCACGGGATTGATCGACGCGATAAGTTACCTGGCCCTCGGCCATGTATTCACGGCAAACATGACTGGAAACGTCGTTTTCCTCGCGTTCGCTGTGGCCGGCGCACCTGGGCTTTCGATAACGCGTTCGCTCACGGCGCTCGTTGCATTTCTCGCCGGCGCCTTGATTGGCGGCCGCGTTGCGACTTCTCTTTCAGGGGTCTTGACACCGAGCTGGATTACGACGGCCCTAAGCTTGGAATCGGCTTTGTTGCTCGTCGCAACCCTTGCTGCTATCAATTTTCGTGATTCGTCGGGGAGTTCGTTCCAATTGTATTCGATCATCGTGCTTACGGCGTGTGCGATGGGAATTCGAAACGCGACAGT
>DATNNY010000187.1:0-9264 GCA_035601635.1 Pyrinomonadaceae bacterium | reverse complement strand
CGCGGCGCACTGGTTTATCCATCTCTCGGCGTCGATCGCTCCAACGGGCCGCATCGCGGGCGCATTTATTGTTCGTGGATGGATCAGACGCCCGCGAATGTTACCGACATCTTTCTCTCTTACTCCGACAACAACGGTCTGTCATGGTCAACCCCGGCGCATGTTCCGGACCAGTTTGCTTCCAAGGTCGATCGTTTCAATCACTGGATGTCGATCGATCCGACCAACGGCGACGTGAACGTTGCGTTCTATGATACGCGCAACGACACGACCGGCTTTCGCTATCAGACGGATTACTATTTGGCAAGATCGTCGGATGGCGGCGTGTCGTTTCCCGGCGCGGACATTCGCGTCAGCGCCGTCAGCTCGAACGAACATGACTGCAACGGAATCTTTCCCTGCGACGGCATCAACTACGGGAATCAACAAGGTGACTATGAAGGGCTGGTCTCGTTTGGCGGCTTCTCGTATCCAATTTGGACCGATAGCCGCCGCCAGCTCACCCCGTCCAGCGGATGCCGGAGACCGTACCTGATGGAGGAAGTTTTTTCGGCGAGCGTGAAGTAATCAAACGATACAGGACAGCCTGGCGTTATGCTTCAATCTGTTGATGACCTTGTAGTATCCTCTTTGTAGACACGAAGGAGGAAGCTAAAGTGAAAGCTCGGATTCAAAAGTGGGGCAATAGTCTGGCGCTGCGGATTCCTAAATCATTCGCGGCGCACTCAAACATCGAACAAGGCTCGGTAGTCGATCTTTCGCTGGACAATGGCAGAATGATTGTGGAAGCGAAAGAGCAAGAATACTCGCTGGAGGAGTTGTTGGCGCGAGTAACAAAGAACAATCTTCACTCGGAAATTGATTTCGGCGCGCCGGTTGGAAAAGAGGTGTGGTAAATGGCTCATGCCCCCGACCGAGGCGATGTGGTGTGGATTACTTTCAATCCCCAGGCTGGTCACGAACAGGCTGGCAGACGGCCCGCCCTGGTGTTGTCTCCAGTTTCCTATAATCGCAAAGTTGGCCTCGCGGTCCTGTGCCCTATTACGAATCAGATCAAAGGCTACCCGTTCGAGGTAGTGATCCCGCACGGCTTGAAAGTTACGGGAGCAATTTTGGCCGATCAAGTGAAGAATCTCGATTGGAAGGTGCGCGATACTAAGCTGATCTGCAAGTTGCCGTCATCCGTGACTGATGATGCGTTAAGAAAGCTGAACGCCTTGTTACGAGTAGGGTGAGATATGTCTGACGACTTTGATGAAGCTAATCCTTCGAGGAGTGACGATTTCTGGTTGAGGGCCAGCGAATCATCGCTCGACGCAATTTGGGACAATTCAGAGGACGATATCTACGGTGAACTCCTGGAGACATTGATGCCTGAGAGTGGAGAAAAACATGAGCACATATGAAGAGATAATTAGCGCCGCTTTGTCCCTTCCTCCGGGCACTCGGGCGATGCTGGCGGAGCATCTGCTCGAAAGCTTGGACGCCGAGGATCAGAAGAGGATTGACGCGCTTTGGGCGGACGAGGCCGAGCGACGTGATAAAGAAATAGAAGATGGAGTGGTCGCGCCGATTCCGGGCGAGGAAGTAATGAATAGGCTGCGTGCTCGATACCGGTGATGAACTACTCCTTTCATCCTGACGCGGAGAAGGAACTTGAGGAGGTCGAGAATTACTACGATAGCATTCGTGAAGAGTTAGGTAATCGATTTCGCGCTGAGACTGAAATGGCAATCTCGCGAATCCTCGACTTTCCACACGCTTGGCAACGGCTATCTCAAAACACCCGCCGCCGTGTATTGAGAACTTTTCTTTACGGTATTGTTTACCGAGTGAAGACTGACGAGATTCGAATATTAGCGGTGATGCACCTCCATCGCGAACCGAATTATTGGAAGCATCGGACTTAGACTTCGCCCTTAATCAGAAGGAGTACTCCATGGCCTCATCTACAAAAAAGAAAGCTAAGCCCGAAGAACCGGCTGAACTGTTGTCCTCTTCAACAGGTTCACTTGTGTTCATAAGTCATGATTCTCGCGACGCAGAACTCGCGGAGGCATTCAGTAAGCTATTGAGTAGTGTCAGCGCCGGTGTCTTAAAATCCTTTCGATCGTCAGATCGAAAAGGCTCACAAGGAATCGAATACGGAACTGAGTGGTACCCCGAGTTGATGAAAAGGCTTAGTACCGCGTCGGATGTCGTGTGTCTTCTGACTCAACGAAGCGTTGAGCGCCCTTGGATACTATACGAAGCCGGTGTCGCGAAAGGAAAACTGGGCACGCCTGTTTTCGGAATAGCGCTTGGCATTCCTCTTTCTCGCGCTGCAACGGGACCGTTTGCGCAGTTTCAAAACTGCGAAGCTAAAGAGGACGATCTGACTAAGTTGGTTATGCAGCTCGTCGATCGCATTCCGAACTCAGAGCCGGATCGTGACGCGATCGCGATGCAGGTACGCAGCTTTATCGAAAAGGCGAAGTCGGTGCTGGACAAACTGGATAAGAGCGCCGATGAGGAGCCTCAACCAGCGATTGATGAGACATCCGTCGCGAAGCTCTTCGAGGAAGTAAAGGTGATGTTTCAAGATTTACCGTCGCGAATCGAGGGAAGACTCGATCCGATGCGTCGGAAACGTCATCGGTTTCACCCAATGATGGTGATGGAAGAGTTTCTTCACATGTCCAAAGAGTTTGACGATCCGATCGGATTGCTCATTCTTATCGGACTGTTTCGTGATGAATTGCCGTGGCTATACGAGGTGGGCCTAGAGTTCTATAGAGCGATCAAGAGTGGGAACCACGCCCAGATGAAGAAAGCTCATAGGTCTATGATGATCGCTTTTGATGTGACAAGACATGGGCCGTTGGGTGAAGAAATACGCGACAAAGAAACCTATATGATGATCAGAGAAATGCCGGATATTCTAAACAGATACTTTGAACGGGCGATTAGCAAACCACCGAAGAGATCGCGAAAAGCCCCGGCAAAATAGGACGAACATGGTGGCTACCGAATCTAATAATCAAGCGCCTCTTGGGTCGACAGACATCGATTCTCACAACGAAACCTTCTACCCCGGCCCTTCGCGCATCCATCTCGCGGCGTTCCCGCCAAAGGAACGCTGGGATGATTGGACTGAGCTTGATTCGCAGGCATGGCCGCGGCGCAAAGAGCGGCATTACTCGTTAGTCCCGACGACTTGTTTCAACTGCGAGTCGGCGTGTGGGCTGCTGGCCTACATCGACAAAGACACGAAGCAGATTCAGAAGTTTGAAGGCAATCCGGAGAATCCTGGGAGCCGCGGGCGCAATTGCGCGAAGGGTCCGGCGACGCTGAATCAGGTTACCGATCCTGATCGGATTCTTTATCCGTTGAAGCGCGCGGGCAAACGCGGCGAAGGAAAATGGGAGCGCGTTAGTTGGGACGAGGTACTCGACACCATTGCCGGGCGTATACGGAAAGCGATCGTCGAAGATCGACGTGACGAGATCATGTATCACGTGGGGCGACCGGGCGAGGATGGTTTTACTGAGCGCATCCTCGCGGCCTGGGGTGTTGACGGTCACAACTCGCACACCAACATTTGCTCTTCGGGCGCGCGCGAAGGTTATCAGTTGTGGATGGGGCTCGATCGTCCCAGTCCCGATCATGCGAATGCGAAAGTCATTCTGCTGATTAGCGCGCATCTCGAATCCGGCCATTACTTCAATCCGCACGCGCAACGCATCATTGACGGCAAGACGAGTGGCGCCAAGCTGATCGTCTTTGACACGCGTCTTTCCAACACCGCGACGCACGCCGATCATTACATCTCGCCGTACCCTGGATCGGAAGCGGCAATCCTGTTATCAATCGCGAATTACTTAATTCAGAACAATCTTTACAATCGGGAGTTTGTGCGGTGTTGGTGGAATTGGGAAGAATACCTGGAACAGAGATCAGAGGTCGGAGGTCAGAGGTCAGAGACAGATGAAGAGCCGCGTAGCGGCGAAATGTTTATAGCCACGAGGCCGGACCAAGTCATGTTTCGCGAGCAGCGAAACGCGGAGCATTTCGCTGCTCGCGAAACAAATTCAAGCAAGGTAGACGGTTCTATAAACATTTCGCGCCTACGGCGCGAAGACAACCCGAACTTCGACGAATTCGAGCGGATGCTGAAGGAACTCTACGCCGAGTACACCTTCGAATTCGCGGCCACAGAATCCGGTGTCGAAGCGAGAGTCCTGGAAGAGGTCGCGAAACTTGTCTCGACCGCCGGCACGCGCTTTTCCAGTCACAACTGGCGCAGCGCGACTTCGGGAATTAGTCATGGCTGGTCAGTCGCGCGGGCGCTCTTCATGCTCAATTCTCTGCTCGGCGCGGTAGCGACCGAGGGCGGCGTCTTCCCGAATGCCTGGAACAAGTTTGTCCCTAAGCCGATCTACTCGCCGCCGCATCCGAAGATGTGGAACGAAAAGACCTGGCCGCGCGAGTTCCCGCTCGCCATGAACGAGATGTCGTTTCTGCTCCCGCACTTTCTCAAGGAAGGACGCGGCCGGCTCGATACTTACTTCACCCGCGTCTATAACCCGGTGTGGACGAACCCTGACGGCTTCTCGTGGATTGAAGCGTTGACTGACGAGAAGCTGGTTGGCTGTCATGTCGCGTTAACGCCGGTTTGGAACGAGACGACTTACTTTGCGGATTACATCTTACCCATGGGGCTCGGGCCTGAACGCCACGATTTGCATTCATACGAAACACACGATTCGCAGTGGCTTGGCTTTCGCCAGCCGGTGATGCGCGCAGCGCGCGCACGCGATGGCGAAGACATCACCGATACACGGGAAGTAAATCCCGGCGAAGTCTGGGAAGAAAACGAATTCTGGATGGAGTTGACCTGGCGCATCGACGCGTCGGGCTCGCTTGGCATTCGGCAATTTGTGGAATCGAAGAAGAACCCCGGCACGAGACTCAGTGTTGATGAATACTACGGCTTCATTTTTGAGAACTCGGTTCCGGGCTTGCCGGAGAAAGCGGCCGCAGAGAATTTGACGCCGCTGGAATTCATGCGCCGCTACGGCTCGTTTGAGATCAGCCGAAAGATCGGCGCGATCTATGAAGAGACCGTGCCGGGCGCAGAGCTCGAAGATGTCTGCGAAGATCGTTTGGGTCGCGTGTTCACTCGCGCATCAAAACCGGCATCATCAAATGTCGTCCCGGTTCCAAGTCCTGACGGAGACGCAGAAGGCCGCCGCCTCGTCGGCGTGAAGGTGGACGGCGAAATCAAACGGGGCTTTCCTACGCCGAGCGGTAAGCTCGAATTCTTTTCCCGCACCCTCGCTGACTGGGGCTGGCGTGAATACGCGATCCCCACCTACATCAAGAGCCATGTTCATCCGGACAACCTGGAACCTGATCAGACTATTTTGATTTCGACGTTTCGCCTGCCGATTCAGATTCACACGCGCAGCGCGAATGCGAAGTGGCTGAATGAAATCGCGCATACGAATCCGCTGTGGCTGCATCCTTCTCACGCACAAACTTTGGGCGTGCGTACTGGCGATCTGGTGCGGGTCGAAACTGAAATCGGTTACTTCGTGGTCAAGGCCTGGGTCACCGAAGGCATTAAGCCCGGCATTGTCGCGTGCAGCCATCACATGGGACGTTGGAAGACGCATGAGAGCGGACAGAAACAATTGACTGCCACTGTCAGATTGGATCACGAAGGCGATGCCTGGGGGATGAAGCGCGAACGTGGGACCGGCCCTTACGAATCGACCGATGCGGACAGCTTGCGCATCTGGTGGAGCGACGTCGGCGTGCATCAAAACCTGACTTTTCCCGTCCATCCCGATCCGATTTCAGGAATGCACTGCTGGCACCAGGCCGTGCGGGTCCGCAAAGCTGAAAGCACAGATAGCTACGGCGACGTCCACGTGGACACTGAAAAGTCTCGTCAGGTTTATCGGAAGTGGCTTCGGATGACTCGGCCTGCGGACCAGCATTCACCGGACGGAAACCGCCGGCCTTACTGGATGCTGCGGCCTTTGAAGCCGGCGCGTGAGTTTTATAGATTGCCAAACAATAAATAGATCCGATAGGTCACAGACGACCTTTTTGACCTTAGACAGGGCAACCTTCGCCCCCCGATTTTCTCCTAAGACTCACCGAGTCCGCAGTCTTTGGAACCTTTTTCATGATTCGGCGTCCTAGATCCTGCTAAGGCCGGGACCAATATCGGGCCGTATTAGTAAACCAGTCTGATCCTTCGAAGAAGAAAAGGAATTTGTTATGCGCGGGTCCTTCCACCTGGTTCTTTCGGTGCTGCTTTCCAGTTCTCTGCTCGGAGTACAATTCGCGAATGGTCAAACGGGTCCCACATCTCTGCAGACCGGGACTCCTATCGAACGAACTCTGGCGACAGGACAATCACACACTTACAACATCAGCCTCGAACAGGATCAATTTCTGCATCTGGTAGTTGATCAACGCGGGATTGATGTCGTCGTGCGCGCGTTTTCGCCCGCGGGCCGTCAACTCGGGGAGTTTGACTCGCCCAATGGAACAAGCGGTCCTGAAGACGTAACGCTGATTGCTGCGACCTCAGGTGCGTACCGCATTGAAGTGGCGCCGTTAAGTGGCTCTGAGAATCCGTCGGGACGTTACGAGATCAAGATCCTTGAAATAAGAAAGGCGACCGAACAGGAGTTGCAAGCGGGCACAAATCAGGAAGTGTCCAAAGCCAAAGGATTGGCGCTGCTCAGCGAGGCCATCCTGAACTTCCCACAATTGCGCCGCCCGCAGACACGCGCGAGATTCCAGATACTAGCCGCGCAACTTTTGTGGAACTCTGATGACAAGCGCGCCGCGAAAATGATCGAACAGGCAATCGAGAGCGTCAAGGAATTCATCGCCAACGTCGATAACAGCGAGCAGGAGTACTACGAGAGTTTTGACATAGCGATGCAGCTCAGGGAGCAGCTGGTCCAGGCGCTCGGGCCGCATGATCCTGAGATGGCGCTGAACTTTCTTCGCGCCACCCGCACCCTCGAGAACCCTGAGGGCGCCCAAGAAAGATCTGGGGTAGATCGGGAGCTGCAATTAGAACTCTCGTTGGCCACGCAGATCGCCGCAGCCGATCCCAAGCGGGCGTTTCAAATGGCGGAGGACACGCTCAAGAGAGGTGCGTCAGCGAGTCTGATCGTCACGCTTCAGCAGCTACGTGCGAAGGATCCGGAACTGGCGGCGAAACTCGCCCATGACATCGCGTCTAAGCTGGCCAATGAGAAGTTGCTTAAAAATCCTGAAGCGAGCTATCTGGCGAGTGGTTTTTTTCGGGTTGTTCGGTCACCGATAAGGACACAGCCGGGTGGCGGTGACGGCGCGGCCAACACGAGTCTGATTTCTGAAGACGAATATCGAGATCTGTTTGTAAAAGTCCTCTCGGAAGCACTCTCTTATTCAACCCCCGGGCTGAATGTCTACACGACCGAAAGAAATGTAGTGCAGAATCTCCTCAATACGCTTAAGCAAATGAGCGCTGACTTGCAGCGCTATGCTCCCGAGCGCGCGGCCGCCTTAGAGAAGAAATGGAGTGAACTAAACGGTCTGGGTGATCCGCAAGCCGAGCTAAGGCAACGTCTGCAAACGACGATTAACAGTGGCCCACCCGATGCCGCCCTTGTATCTGTAGATTCTGCGCCGCGAGAAATGCGGCCTCAACTCTACCAACAGTTGGCCAACAAGATCGCCTCCGATGGAGACATTACCCGGGCCCGGCAAATAATAAACGACCACCTAACGAATCCTACGCAACGTCAGCAAGCTCAGAGAATGCTCGATCAGCAGGCAATCTTTGGCGCGGCTGCCAAAGGTAAGATTGATGAAGCCTTGCGAAACCTGAGCACCTTCCGCCCAGCCAGTGAACGACCACAAATACTAAGTCAGATCGTAAATCAGATTGGTCCCGGTCTTAAGAGCGCAACGGCGATACAGTACCTGCAGCAAGCCCGCAACATGCTGGGCCCCTCAGCTCAGGCAGAAGATCAACAGCAAATGTATGCGCTATTAGCGATTGGCCGGGCCTTTTCTAAATATGACTCGGCCCGTGCTTTTGAAATTATCGAACCCCTGGTCGATCAATTTAACGACATCAGCGCGGCGGCGGTGACCCTCAACGGCTTTGGCCAGAAGTACTATCAGGATGGCGAGATGGTTACGCACAATGGAAATGCCGTAGCCGACACCGCGAACCAGCTGGCGATGACATTGGGGAGCCTGGCATTGATTAATTTTGACCGGGCCAGGGCCGCGGCGGACAGGATTCATCCCATTGACGTTCGCATCGATGTATACATGACTATCGCCCAGCAAACCATTTCACCCAACGTTTCGGCGAACGGTCGATTCAACGTGGAGTATTAGTCGCCACCCATTCCCACTCGAGACCTCTTGCCGTACCGGAGTTTTTGCGAGAGAATCCCTCTCCAGAATCAGCGACATCTTCTGAGTGCAATGCGCAAATGTGCTGCCAACAATTCTATGCTCATCCCGTCCGCACTGAGCGCGAAGCGCGAACTCTATAGTGACCGTCAGCGGCTGGGTTAGGTCAGAGAATTGAGCGAGATCCGCTCGCTCCAGCCGACGGGACGTCGACGCTCTCAGCCTTAGGAGCTTTATGTACTTCAAACAGTTCTATCTCAACTGTCTCGCTCATGCTTCCTATCTGATTGGCTCAGACGGTGAAGCGGCTGTAGTAGATCCGCAACGCGACGTCGATCAATACCTGGACGAGGCAGCCGCGCAGAACCTGAAGATCAAATACGTCATCGAAACACACCTGCACGCGGATTTTGTCAGCGGGCATCGCGAGTTGGCCGCGCGCTCCGGCGCGCAGATCATTTTCGGATCGCAAGCGAAGGCGACGATCCCGCATCAGGCCGTCAGGGATGGCGACGAGCTGATGATTGGCCGTGTAAGACTGGGAATCCTGGAAACTCCGGGACACACCCCTGAAGGTATCTGCGTGCTGGTGTCTGATACTGAAGTTTCAGATCAACCGCAAAGAGTTCTGACGGGCGACACCTTGTTCATAGGAGATGTCGGCCGTCCCGATCTTGCGGGCGCCAAAGGGTGCACGCCTCAGACGATGGCCGGAATGATGTACGACAGCCTGCACGAAAAACTTCTGCGGCTGGATGACGCGGTCGAGGTCTTCCCGGCCCATGGCGCCGGCTCGATGTGCGGAAAAAATCTTTCGACCGAGACGTCTTCGACCATCGGCCA
>DATNNY010000186.1:0-4077 GCA_035601635.1 Pyrinomonadaceae bacterium | reverse complement strand
TGATGCGCTACGGGCCGATAGCGAAAGCCAATCCGTGGAACCTGCCGGGCCTGGAATGGCAGACTGCTTCGCCGCCGCCGACTGAGAATTTTTTAATCACGCCGATCGTGACGCATGAAGCTTACGAGTTCGCCGGACCGGAACATAAATCGGTAGTGGGTAAGTTTGAGCGGCAACAAACGACGAAGATTTAGGTGGGAATTTGGATGGTGACGAATGGACGAGCTAACCACGAAGACACTAAGACACCAAGACAAATCAGGGAAGAAACTGATTTGTGTCTTTGTGACTTTATGGTGGGAGTTCTGAGGTGAACGAACACGTGGCTGAAGGACTAGCTACAACACACGAAGCGCATCACCGCGCGCTGCAGCACCACTTCGAAGACATGGAGCAGCAGCGGGAGGCGGGCACGCTGGGCATGTGGGTTTTTCTCGTCACCGAAATCATGTTCTTCGGCGCGTTGTTCCTGGCTTATACACTTTACCGTTACCAGTATCCAGCCGCATTTGCGAGCGCCAGCAACCATCTGGACATCCGCCTCGGGGCCATCAACACAGTAGTCCTGATCGTCAGCAGTTTCACGATGGCGATGGCCGTCTATAGCACTCAGTTGGGAAAACAACGCAACACGATCATCTGTCTCATCCTGACGATGATTCTGGGCGCCACGTTTCTGGGAATCAAAGCGGTCGAGTACCACGACAAGTACAACGACCATCTGATTCCCGGCCAGCTAATTCCGGGACGCCCCTTTCATCCTGAAGTTGCCAAGCCGGGTGACCCGGATGAACACAAACTGCATTTGATCGAAGGCGCCACCGTCCGCAACGTTGAGTTGTTCTACTGGATTTATTTCGCGATGACCGGCCTGCACGCCCTGCACATGATCATCGGCATCGGGATCATGCTGGTGCTGACGATTATGGCGTGGCGCGGACGATTTGGGCCGGAGTATCACGCGCCGGTAGAGATCTCAGGACTCTACTGGCACTTCGTCGATATCATCTGGATTTTTCTGTTCCCGTTGCTCTACCTGTTGGGACGTCACCTGGAAGGACACGCGGGATAGGGATTTCGAATTGCGAAATTCGAATTGTGGATTTGACTGATCTCTGACTTCTGATTTCTGACCTCTGTTATGAGCGAGCACATAGTCCAGCCGCGGGTTTACGTCGCCATTTTCCTCGCCCTGATGGTGGGGACCGGACTTACTGTGCTGGCGGCATTCACCGATTTTCCCGGTCCATTGAACGCAATCGTCGCTCTGACTATCGCAGTCGTTAAAGCCACTCTGGTGATCCTCTATTTCATGCATGTGCGTTACAGTCCGCGTTTGATTTGGCTGGTGATCGGGTCGGCGCTGTTCTGGCTGGCGATCATGTTCGCGTTGACGATCAGCGACTACTGGACGCGTACGTGGTTGCCGCCACTGTAATGTTCGGTCTTTGCGGCTTGCCGCTCGATGTGCGGAAAGCCTCTGGCTTTCCGGGAGGCATCACATTAATGAGGTGAGACTATGCGTCTCTTCGAGGCGCAGCCTCGCAGGGAATGTGATGAAGATCCTATCGGAAAGGCAAAGCCTTTCCGCACATCAGGCGGCAAAGCCGCAAACGATTGAACCAGATTGTTTCAAGTAGGAGATTGGAGAGATCGGGGTAGGGTTTGCTCCGGCGTTTATTAAGCTCCTGTTACGGCTGGGCTAGAAACAACTTCGCTTCGCGCACATCAATCACCTTCTGGCATCCGGGACATCTGAGCTGCAAGGTAGCATCCGAGGTCTTAATTGTATGTCCACAGTTAGGGCAAGCCTCCTGGATTTCACTCGTTTTGAATAGATCGCGCATCATGAAGAGGGGAAGGATCAGACCGGCAGTAAGCAGCGGAATGCCGAAGATTAAACCCATGCCGCCCGTTCCGCCAAGCGTGAGACTGATGATTAGGCCGGCTATAAACAAAAACAGACCCACCGCAATGCTGAACGAAAAGCCGTAAGCGCTATCAAAGGTACGCCTGGAACCTGCATCAATGGCAACTTTCTTCGCCTCCATCTTTCATTCCCCCATGAACGAGTTTAATTGGATTAAGTTGATTCTTACTCCGCGCGGCCGGCTTTTGTCAACGATTGGGTCAGAGGAAATGTTGGGTAAGGCTCAACCGATTGCTGGGAACGCAGACGTCCCGTCCGCACCGCTCCAGAGGCGCGAAGTCTTTTCGCGCTTCGCGCTCAGTGCGGGTGAGACTCCCGCGCTCCCAGCATCACGTTGAGACTCACTGACCTTGCTGCTACACTAAGCGTTTCCATTCACGGAGGAATTCCGATCTAACACGCTATGAATACCGAAACATCCTTTGAAACATTCCTGAATCAACACGACGAAGAGGCCTGGTCAGCCGTGCTGGCCACGCTCTTGCGCTCGATCCACGAAGTTGATCGCAACGCCACCCAGATTTGGTTTGCTTTCTACCCGCTGTCTTTGTTCCGCGCGCTGCAACAGGCAGACGATCGTGACAAGCTGGCGCAGCATTTGCTCCTCCAGGGCGACTATGAATTGAAAGATCAGGTTGACCGGTCGCACAAGTTTCTCTACGGCCATCGCTTCTGGCCCCAGGTAAAGACTGCAGTGGAGCGACACGCGGACTTGTTTGATCAAACGTCGCGCACTTCGTTGGCTGATCAGATTCTTGAAGTCGCGCAGAACGCCGCTCAACAGGCGCGAAAAGACAAGTCGCTCTTCATGGGCATCACCGCCGTAGCTTTCATGACCGTGCAGCAGACCGGTGTGGCTGCTTTCAAGGGCGCGCCCGGCACGATCAGTATTGACGGCAAACACGTAAAGAAATCTCCTGAGCAGATTCTTCGCGATCGCGCTAAAGTCGACAGTCAGGGTTGGCTCGGCTTTCTTAAGACAATCAACAAACAGTTCACCGTTACGCATGACGAAAACGACGACAAAGCAAAATACAAATTGAACGATGGTCAGGATCTGGCCTGGGGCGCGGCCGATGATCGGGCCCGTGATTGGGTAGCCATCGATCCGCGGCGGACGGAAGGACCGATTCCGGTCGAATGCCGGTCGGCTTCCTGCGGCACTTGTTGGGTCGGAGTCCTGGGAGGTGCTGATAGGCTGAACGACGTGGCGGCCCGCGAAGGAAAAAAGATCAAAGAATTCGGTTACATCGACACCGCCGAGCCAAAACCCCTGATTCGTCTTGCTTGTCAGGCCCAGGCGCAGGGCGCAGTCTCAGTAGTAATTCCGCCCTGGAACGGACAGTTCGGAAAATATCTGCGCGCTCTGAAGGCAGAGGCGGCCCAGTCGTTATCACTGTCTAGTCAGGACGAAAAAGCCAGGCCCGAGGTAATTCAGTAACTGAAGCCTTGGGCGCGAAGAGCCGCTGGTAGCATTCGATCCACGACCTCACGGTCGTGGCAATTTTATTTCGCCTCTTCGAGGCTCTTCGGCCATCTAACCAGGTGACCCAAGCTCGTTCACTAATCAAACATACGAGCGTCTCTCCGTTACTGCTCGTTCTCGGCGCAGCGATCCTCTGGAGCACTGGCGGCCTCTTCATCAAAGCAACTTCGCTGTCTGCTTTCGAGCTCTCTTTCGGACGTTCTCTGCTGGCGGCAATCACGATTGCAATCGTCACTCGGCACGAAGGCTTTGGCCTTAACCGCGTCAGCGCGATTGCGGCGGTGCTTTATGCCGCCCTGCTGATCCTGTTCGTCCTGGCCACCAAGCTGACGACCGCAGCCAACGCGATCTTCCTGCAATACACCGCGCCGGTCTATGTCCTCATCCTCGAGCCGATCTTCTATAAAGAAAGGTTTCGCCGGCGCGACCTGTTGACGGTGGGAGTTTGCGTGGCCGGAATGTCTTTGTTTTTTGTCGGCAAGTTGCGGCCCCAGGATGTGACCGGCAACCTGGTGGCGCTGGCTTCGGGGGTTTGTTTCGCGCTCTATTTCCTGCTGCTGCGTCATTCAAAAGCGCGCGATGTTAACCGCGCTTCGTCGGCGATCTATGGCAATCTGATCGCGGTCATAGTTTGCGCGCCGGCGTTTTGGGGAGCGATGCG
>DATNNY010000185.1:0-6437 GCA_035601635.1 Pyrinomonadaceae bacterium | reverse complement strand
CTGGCATAGTAGTCGCCGACTTTCTGTTCGTTGCTTCCTTTACTGACGCTCGAATTTTTAGCGGCAGCTTCGAGAATCTCGTGCAGCACATCGCGATTCTTCTCGTTAAGAATATTGGCGAGTCCCCAGGCGGGATAGGCGGGCGGAATCGGATTCGCCGCCAGCCAGCCACCGTTTGCATACTGATAGAAATCGGTGCAGGCAGACGCCTTTGTGTCCATATTGTTGACGTCGTAATGTGAAGATTGGCCGAAGCTCGCGGCGACACACAACGCCATAACGAGGCCGCAGGCTACGAAAGCCTTGATTGAATTGCTCATACTTTCTCCTGTTTTATTCGATTATTCGACAAACTATTCGGATTGAGGAAGACGACGAAACCGGCGCCGTCTTCTAAAGGATCGCTGTTCCGCTGCTTACTACGTTGCCGTGAAGAATTTAGTTTTCTTTTAATGAAAAATCAAAGGAGGGAAAGATGTTGAGGTCAATCACAATGGATGAGGTCAGTACCGGGAGCGGCGGTAGCGACCGGGTCCTCAATCCACGCGACGTCGAGTTTGCAGGACGATGACCCGGTCGCTACCGCCGCTCCCGGTACTGACCTCACCCGTTTTCATTGCTCTTGACGCCTTGCGCACGGGTCGCTACCGTCTAGACCTCAACGACCATGGATAGCACGACACGATTGCAAACAAGATGCTGCATCGCCGGCGGCGGCCCGGCCGGAATGATGCTCGGGTATCTCCTGGCCCGCGCGGGTGTCGAAGTGATCGTACTCGAGAAGCATGCGGATTTTTTGCGCGACTTTTGCGGCGATACGATTCATCCTTCTACCCTGGAGGTGATGCATGAACTGGGCATTCTCTCCGACTTTCTCCAACGGCCGCATCAAGAGATTCGCGAGATCGCCGGACAAATTGGCGATGAGATGATTCCGCTCGCGGACTTTACGCATCTGCCGACGCAGTGCAAGTTTCTCGCTTTCATGCCGCAGTGGGAGTTTCTTGATTTCATCAAGGAACAGGCGGCGCGCTATCCGGCGTTCACTTTGCTAATGGAAGCAGAGGTCACCGACCTGATCGAATCCGGAAACAGCATAGTCGGCGTGCGAGCTAAGACACCGAAAGGCGTGCTCGAGATTCACGCGGATCTGACTGTCGGCGCTGATGGACGAAAGTCAGTCGTGCGCGAACGAGCCGGTTTGCAGGTTCAGGAATTGGGTGCGCCCATAGATGTGCTGTGGTTTCGCCTGACGCGCAAGCCGACGGATCCAGGACAGGTCCTCGGGCGCTTTGTCGGCGGCAAAATCATGGTGATGCTCAATCGCGATACTTACTGGCAATGCGGCTTTGTAATTCCCAAAGGCGCATTTGAAGAAATAAAGCATCGCGGCCTCGACGCGTTTCGCGCTGACATAACTTCGACTGCGCCGTTCCTCGGCGATCGCGTTGGCGAGTTAACGGATTGGGAGCCGATCAAACTTCTCACGGTGATGGTGGATCGTTTGCGCCAGTGGTATCGGCCTGGGCTGCTGTGCATTGGCGATGCGGCGCACGCGATGTCGCCCGTCGGCGGCGTGGGCATCAACCTCGCGATTCAGGATGCCGTTGCGGCCGCGAATATTCTCGCTCGGCCTTTGTCTGAAGGCTGGATTTCACCGAGCCATTTGCAGCAGGTGCAGTGGCGACGCGAATTGCCCACGCGCCTGACGCAATGGGCGCAGGTCCAGGTGCAGAATCGAGTGATTGGCCGCGTGCTCGGGAGCAACCAACCGGTTGCGGCTCCCTGGCCAATCCGTTTATTCAAAAAGTATCCAGTGCTGCGCCGGATTCCAGCGCGTTTGATCGGCATCGGTGTGCGGCCCGAGCATGTGCGGACGCCGGATGCGAGCGGTAGGCAATCGGGGCAGTAGCCCGACCGTGAGGGAGGGCGTTTCCCCCTCGAGATCAACGCCCTCCCTCACGGTCGGGCTACTGCCCCGCTCCGCTCAGCATTCGTTCCACCACGCCATAACTCGCCTCGAGAGCTTCCGCGAGTTTCTCGGGTTGGTTGCCGCCGCCTTCGGCCATGTCGGGTTTGCCGCCGCCTTTGCCGCCGATAATCGGCGCGAGTTCTTTGATCACCTGTCCGGCCGGAACTTTCTTTGTGAGATCGTCGGAGGTGCGCACGATCAGCGAAGCCTTGCCGTCATTGCTGCGCCCGACTACGACTACGCCTGATTTGATGCGAGCCAGCAGAGTGTCAGAGAGCTGGCGCATCCCTGCGGCATCCAAACCGCTGGCTTCACGAGCGAGCACGCGCACGCCTCTGACTTCGCGGGCATCGTCACCATTTGATGGAGCAGAGCCGGCGGCGCCGGTGGCAATCTTCAAACGCAATTCGTCGGCTTCGCGCCGGGCTTTCTTCAGTTCGTCCTGCAGCTTGCCTATCATCGCGGGCAGTTCAGCGCGAGACGTTCTTAAGTTGCTCGTGACCTGAGAGATGATCTCTTCGTCTTCGCGAAAACGTTCGTAAGCATCCACGCCGGTCACTGCGCGGATACGCCTTACGCCCGAAGCAATGGATTCATCGCTGGTAATTTTGAAGACGCCAATGTCGCCGGTCGCGCGCACGTGAGTCCCGCCGCAAAGCTCTTTCGAAAAGATACCCTCCGCGCCTTTGATCGAAAGCACACGGACCTTCTCGCCGTACTTCTCGCCAAACAGGGCCATTGCGCCCGAACGCATCGCCTCTTCGACCGCCATCTCGTCAGTCTGCACCGGTTCGTTGCGCAGGATGTGATAGTTCACCAGGCGTTCGATCTCTTCGATCTCGCTTGTGGTCAGCGGCTGGTAATGACTAAAGTCAAAACGCAGATAGTTCGGCGCGACGACTGAACCGGCCTGCTTGACATGCGTTCCCAAAACCTCGCGCAAAGCCGCGTGCATCAAGTGCGTAGCCGTGTGATTGCGTCGCGTCGCATCGCGCTTCTCGACGTCGACTTGCGCCGTGACCACATCTCCAAGCTTCAAGGTCCCCTTTTCAATCTTGATCTTATGCACGATTAAGCCCTGCGCAGGTGAGTAAGTATCTTCAACTGTCGCGATGAGGTCGCCGCGAGCCGCGTGTTTGAGATCGCCACTGACCGGCGCAGTGAGGTCAGTACCGGGAGCGGTAGCGACCGGGTTAATGATTCGACCCACATCTCCAACCTGCCCGCCACCCTCGGCATAGAACGGCGTTCGATCCAGAACGACTTCGCCTTCATCACCTTCGTTAAGCGATTGGACCTCAGCGTCTGATTTGATTATTGTGACAACTCTTGCGTCATCGATTAGAGTTGCTTCGTAGCCTCTAAACTCAGACTTCGTATCTCTCCGTTGGGACAAGGCAACATATACTGGCTTATTGCTGCGCTTGGGTTCAGGCTTCGCAACTCTGCTGTCAGACTGAAGCTCCCTCAACTCGTTTTCGACGAGGTCTTTGAATGTTTCTTCGCTTACGGACTTGCCCAACATCCGATCAAGACACGTTCTATTCCCGATCAGCATCGGAGTCCGTTCCAAGATGTGGTACGCCAGATCAATTGGTAATCCGTAGGTGTCATACAGAACTGCTATGTCGCGTGGTGTAACACAATCAATATTTCTCGCGTCAAGTATCATCTCTTTGGGTACGCCCGGAAACTCATATGTCAATGACTCTTGATTGATGAATCGATTGATTTTCTCATCCAGCTTCTTCAACCCAACCGTCAGGGTCGATCCAAACCTCTCCTCCTCCAACCGCACCATCTTCTCAATGAACTCACGCGAAGCCTCCAACTCCGGATAGGCTTCGCCCATTTGATCGACGACGAAGTTGGTTACCTTGTAGAAGAAGAGATCATCAAAGCCCAGCGCGTGCCGTCCCTGATAAATGGCGCGCCGCATGATCTTTCTCAGAACATAGTTGCGGCCTTCATTCCCAGGCAGAATTCCATCAGCAATCGAGAACGCAGTCGCGCGCGCGTGATCCGCAATCACGCGGCAGGCAAATTGTTTCTGATCGTCAAGATTGTCGTAAGTGCTCATAAATGCTAATTGGTAGAAAGAGGCTCACGACGCCGGCGCTTCGTCACCTTCAGTCGCTTCGCCCGCATCAATTTAACGCTCAACGCCCAAAGCTGATCGAGCAGCTTCAAACGTTGCGTCACCGCCTGGGGCGACATATCAACTTTCACTTTCCAGCCTCTCAATATCAGCCAGGTCCTGCAACCGTCCGCTGAGTCTTTTCAAATAAATCAAACCCTCGCGCGATACCGTAGAGATAGCGCCGTATTCCCACTCGATCGTCTCACGGTCCAGCCAAATCTTTTGGGTGGACTCTGTCACCAACAAGAAGTCTATAGTGAAGAGTATTCTCGTTTCGGCGTCGACCTTCGAAAGGCGCCTAATCTCGATTGCCCCATCGTGAAAATGCATAGGCCGCCCCTCGATGTGGTAACCCAAATTCATCGCAACCTTCCAAGCTTCGGCCAGATCGTCCGCCCTGACCATGACATCAATATCCATCGTAGCGCGTGGGCAACCGTGAATCGTCATTGCCCAACCGCCGCACACGGCGTAAGCAAGTCGGCGCTGGTTGAGCGCTGCGACAAAGTCCGTAAACTCTTGCAGGATTGTCGCCACTGAATTACTTCCCGACCGCTAATCCTGCCGCAAAATTCATGATGGGCCGCAGGAGATCGGTTTCGTAGTTGGACTTCACGCCCTGCATGATCACGGCCGTGCGTTCCAGCCCTAACCCGGTATCAACCGAAGGCTTCGGCAACGGTTCAAGGTTGTACTTGCCCGGCTCACCCTCAACGCGGTTGTATTGCATGAAGACGAGGTTCCAAATCTCCATCGTGGTGTCGCCGGGACCGTTGACTAGGTCGACGCGATTCTTCGTGGGGTCGTCAGGGTCGTCGCCGAGATAGTAATGAATCTCGCTGCAAGGGCCGCAGGGTCCGGTCTCGCCCATCTGCCAGAAATTATCTTTACGCCCAAAGCGCAAAATTCTGTCGCGCGGCACGCCGACCTTTTCCCAAAGCTTTTCAGCGTCTTCGTCAGGCCCAACTTCTTCGTCACCACCAAAGACCGTGAACCAAAGACGCCTCGAATCCATCTTCAGTTCATTCACCAGAAAGTCCCAGGCAAACTTGATCGCGTCCTCCTTGAAGTAATCGCCGAATGAAAAATTCCCGAGCATCTCGAAAAAAGTCTGGTGCCGCGCGGTCTTTCCTACTTCGTCGAGATCGTTATGTTTGCCGCCGGCGCGCAGACACTTCTGCGAAGAACAAGCGCGCACATACTCGCGCTTCTCAGTGCCGAGAAAGACGTCTTTGAACTGATTCATGCCTGCATTAGTGAACAGCAGCGTGGGATCGTTTGCCGGCAGAAGTGGACTGGAGCGCACGCGGGTATGGCCGTGGCGCTCGAAGTACTGCAAAAACTTTTCGCGAATTTCGTTTCCCGTCATGATCGAATGGAGTTTAGCACGCGAAACAGCGGCTCCGAAAACAACGTTCCCGCAACCTCGAACCGATTGCCGTTTTGAAAGAGTAGTGTCTTGGCTACCAGCAGACGGCATCGAGTCAGTACCGGGAGCGATAGCGACCGGGTCTCAGTTGACCCCAGAAATCGGGGTCGACGCGGCCCTAACCCGGTCGCTACCGCTCCCGGTACTGACCTCATCCATCAAGTTGAGACACTACGTTTGAGTGTTGACTCATACGATCGATCTGTCATACAAGACCGATACTTCGCCAGGGCAAAACATCATGCACACACTCAGACGCTATTGCATCGGCATCATCATAGTCTCCTGCGGACTGATCGGCGCGTGCACTCGCCAACCTCCTCCAGTCGGGCCCAGGTTCAGCGGCCGCCTGCTGCTGTTGGCCGGGGAAAGCACGAACGGAGCAAACCTATTTGAAGTGAGCGCAGACTCAACCGCCTCAACCTACAACTATTCCATCGTTACCAGCGGTGTGTTTGAGGCCGCGGCAAGTCCCGACCGGACGCGGCTTTTGTACACTACCAAAGACGGAATTCTGCTGCGTGATCTTCGCACCGGCGCCGTCAAACAATTAGTCAAAGGGGAGAGCTATTGCCTCGCCTGGGCACCGGACAGCAATCGTTTTAGCTATAAGCAGCAATCGCACGCGAACGAGAAAGCATCCATCAGCGATGCTGGGGCGACAACGAAGCTCTACGTCTCAGACCTGGATGGAAAAGCGAAACTGATATGGGAAGATTTTTTTGCGGAGATCAGTCAGTCCTCGCTCCCTGAGCGAGCAGCCAACACCTCCGGTTGCGCACACTGGCTCGCGCCCGACCGTCTTGTCTTTGATCGATTCCTGGGAGCGCTTCCCAAACAAAAGAAGGGCGGAGAGGCGCCTAAGCCGAACACCACGACGCTGGCAATTCTGAGTG
>DATNNY010000184.1:0-6123 GCA_035601635.1 Pyrinomonadaceae bacterium | reverse complement strand
GCCAGGAAACTAATAAGCCGCGTCCGACAAAATCGACGCCAGCCAGTCAGGGCAAGCAGGCGCGAACGCGGAAGCCAAGCGGCAGGAACGCCGCGGTGGCGCGCAACGGGCAAATTGCAAAGATCGTCATGGAGATCGATCCGCGCAACATCGAAAACACCGTTAGGAAACTGGTAAGTTTCGGTACCCGCAATACTCTGTCTGAGCAGAACAATCCGAATCGGGGCATCGGCGCCGCTCGCGATTGGCTCTATGGCGAATTTATGAAAGCCGCGCAGAGTTCAGGCGGGAGAATGACAGTTGAGAAGCAAACGTTTGAGCAACCCAAAGCCGCACGCGTCCCTCAGCCGACCATGCTCACTAATATTGTAGCGACGCTGAAAGGGACTCAGCCTGAGTCTTGCAATCGCGTCTATGTCGTCAGCGGTCACTATGATTCGATGTGCACCAGTCCCACCGATGCCAAGTGCGACGCGCCGGGAGCAAACGATGATGCCTCGGGCACGGCGGCGGTCCTGGAAATGGCGCGGGTGATGGCGAAGGACAGCTTTGATGCGACGATCATCTTCATGACTGTTCCGGGCGAAGAGCAGGGACTGCTGGGTGCGACGCACTTCGCCGAGGAAGCGAAGAAGAGCAACATGGACATCGAGGCGATGTTCACCAACGACATCATCGGCAGTTCATTGGGCGGCAACGGCGTGCGCGATCCACACACCGTGCGGGTGTTTTCCGAAGGCGTGCCATCGAACGAAACCACACAGGAGGCGACTACCCGCCGCAGCGTGGGCGGCGAGAATGATTCCGCTTCACGTCAGCTGGCTCGTTTTATCAAAGAAACCAGCGAGCATTACGTGCCCTCTATGAAAGTCTGGATGATTTATCGCCGGGATCGCTACAGCCGGGGCGGCGATCACCAGCCCTTCCTAGAACGGGGCTATGCCGCGGTACGCTTCACTGAACCGAACGAGAACTATCATCATCAACATCAGAACGTGCGCATCGAAAGCGGCATTCAGTACGGCGATCTGCCGCAGTTCGACGACTTCAACTACATCGCGAACGTCGCCCGAGTTAATGCCGCTGCGTTGGCCGCCCTGGCTGCGGCGCCCGCGCGGCCAAAGAACGTTGTCCTCCCCACGGCCTTATCCGACGATACTGAAATCAGGTGGGACGCCAACAAAGAACCTGACCTCGCCGGCTATGAAATTGTCTGGCGAGATACGACGGAAGCGATCTGGACACACTCGCGCGCGGTGGGCAACGTCAACACTTTCACGATGAAAGGAATGTCGAAAGACAACTACTTTTTCGGCGTGCGCGCCGTGGATAAGGAAGGGAACCACAGCCCGGCGAGTTATCCTCGGCCGCTGGCGCGAACACGTCCGCCGGGTACTCCTGCACCAACACCAGCTCCAGAGTGAAGTCGTCGTTTGAGAAAGTCGAAGCGTCCCGTAGGGACGCAATATTTATAGATACTGCAGACCCTCATAATCCCCGAGCCCCATTAATGGGCGACAGAAGTCGCTAGTGAGTAAACCGGATGAACTTTACAAACCGAGTTGTATCTCATGATCTCTTGTGGGTTTTGAATCCACTGAGAGCGAATGCGCTTTGCTCCGAAGGCATCTTCGATCGATTGCCGTAGCAACTCACCTGATGGCGGACAATGCCAATAACGGGCGAAGCAATTGACTTGTTGCGGGTTCCAGTTTTTGAGCAGTCGCGCAGGTAAGTCGGCACCGTTCACAGACGACAAGAGCTGAATGGCGAATGTCGTGAGGACCTCGTTGTCCTTATTTCTCAGCGGCTCTGAGCTCGAAGCAGCCAAAACGGCAGGTTGCGCTGGCTGGCCTCGCCTTATAAGATTTACTCAACCAACACCCGACTAGACGCGTCTAAACGAACGGCAAACAAGGTTCGGAAAAGATTTCGTATGCGGCCATTCAACCAGGAACTATGATTATGAGAAACAAAAGTCACTCTATCGCGCAAGTTTCAATGATGCGCCGCGCGGGCGCGCTTCTTTGCCTGGCCGCTCTGCTCGCCAGCACGTTCGCGGCCGGTATTAGTGCCCAAAGCATGAAAATGCCGGCCCACAAGTCGGCGGCGAAGTTAAGCGAAGACCAGCGCATCCTTCATGTGCTGAACCGTCTCGGGTTTGGGGCGCGGCCGGGTGATGTCGAACGGGTGAAGGCTATGGGCATCGATAACTACATCGCGCAACAGCTCTCTCCGGAAAAGATCGATGATTCAGCGTCCGAGGCCAAGCTTCAGAACCTCGAGACCCTGCGGATGAGTACTGCCGAACTCTACGAAAAGTATCCACAACCCGGCCAACTGCTGCGACAGCTTCAGCAGCGCGGGGCTCTGCCGGCTGACCTCGCTCAGGCGCGGGACGATCGTGTGAAGGGCGGCGCTAACGCTGCGCCGGCTACGAACACACAGAAGAAGGGTGATTCTACGTCGACTCAGTCGACCAGTGAAATGCAAGGTCCTGAGATGGCCAGGACCAACGATGCCGCCAAGACGAACACGCAGGCGAACAATGATGCGAACCCGATGAACAATCCTGAGTATCGCAAAGCAATGATGGCGTACTTCAAAGAGAACAACCTGCGACCCGCGCAATTTCTGATCGGCGAGCTGCAGATGTCGCGCATCCTGCGGGCCGTCTACAGCGAACGTCAATTGCAGGAAGTGATGGTTGATTTCTGGACGAACCATTTCAACGTGTTTGCGGCCAAAGGCGCGGATCGTTGGTTGCTGACTTCCTATGACCGCGACACGATTCGGCCGCACACGCTGGGAAAGTTTTACGATCTGTTGTTGGCTGACGCGCAAAGCCCGGCCATGCTTTTCTATCTCGACAATTTTCAGAGCGTCAGTCCCAATGCACAATTGCCACAGCAAAGACCAAGCGCGGCCCGTGGTCCGCTTGCGATCTTGATGAGCAATAACCCGCAGCAACAGCGACCGCAACAGCAGCAACAGCAGCGACGCGGCATTAATGAAAACTACGCGCGCGAATTGATGGAGCTGCATACGCTCGGTGTTGATGGCGGATACACGCAAAAGGACGTGCAGGAAGTAGCGCGTTGCTTCACCGGTTGGACCATCTTTCAACCGCGCGGCGGTGGCGCGGCTGCAGCCGCTTTGATGGGACGAGACGCGGGGGACAACGCCGGTAAGTTCATTTTCCGACCTGCCGTGCACGACAACGGCGAAAAGATTGTGCTCGGTCACAAGATTCCGGCCGGCGGCGGAATCAAAGATGGCCTGATGGTTTTGGACATCGTGGCGCATCATCCTGCGACTGCTAAGTTCATCGCGACCAAACTTGTGCGACGTTTTGTCTCGGACGATCCGCCGCCGGCTTTAGTCGATCGCGTGGCGCAGACTTTCCTGAAGACTGACGGCGACATCCGCGAAGTTCTGAAAGCGATCTTCTTTTCACCGGAGTTCAACTCAGCGGAAGCTTATCGGGCAAAAGTGAAGCGGCCGTTTGAACTGGCCGTCAGCGCAGTGCGCACCCTGGGCGCGGACACCAACGGCGGTCCGCAATTCCATCAATGGATTGCACGCATGGGCCAGCCGCTCTATGGCTTTCAGACGCCGAATGGTTATTCGGACGTGGCTGAGAACTGGGTGAACACCGGCGCTCTGCTTGAGCGGATGAACTTTGGTCTGGCGCTGGTCAGTAACCGGATTCCGGGGACGCGAGTGGATCTGTCCCGCTTCGTCAGCGACATGAATGAAGGCGCGGCGGTCGACAAGGCAAAACTGCTCGATCGATTTGTGACCCTGATTGTCGGCGGCGAGATTTCACCGAAGACACGCGAGACGCTTCTGAAGCAACTAAACGATCGGGTAACTTTGCCGGTGACCCCGCAGCGGCAGGTGGCGGCAACCAGCGCTCCTGCGAATCCGTTTGAAACGGCATTTCAGAGAGGTAATTTGGGAGGCGGAGTTGGCGGACCGCAGCAACAGCAACTTGCGAGAGTTGATCCGGCCACGATCGACAATCCGTTGGTTAGGATCGCCGGGTTGATTCTGGGATCGCCGGAATTTCAAAGGCAGTGATAAGGACGAGTTTGATACTCAGATCTAAGATCCAGTTATGCCCTTACTGGAGGAGACATGTCGCACAACACTGACACATCGTTTGCCATGAGTAATTTCTCAAGCGAGTTAACCGTTTCTGCTCTCAATCCAAATATCAAGAGCGTTTGGGAAATTAATAGCGAAGTCGAGTCCCGTTTGGCTGGACTTTGCGAATATCACAAACACAAAAAGAATATTGAAGCTGAACCAAATTCCGGATTAAGTGGTTATCACAATTACCTAACGGACGAGGGATCACTTGATCTTCGATCCGCCACTACGAGCCTTGACCGGCTGCGATGTCTTCAAAATGTCCTGAAATATGTAGCCCACGGTCGACCGCAAGATCGTCGCGCGCTTGAGTGTATTGACGGCATCGGTTTTGATGGTCGGCAAGTAGTTATTACGGACGCCTTTGTCCAAGAGTCGCTTCAGCATAAAGAAACCTATCTTGATGCGGTGAAACGGGGATAACCTTGGGGTGCCTTGGTACAGAACCGGGAGCGGTAGCGACCGGGTCAAACACTCAACATTTGCAATGAATTGCAATTGAAAACGAGGGATGGTTTGGGAGATTCCAATGCGACACATTACTCGACCAACGAAGTTGGATGGCTGGATCCCGTCGCTACCGCTCCGGGTTCTGTACCAGTGTCTATTCACAATGGCGCAACCAACAAGTTGGGCACCCACCGCGACGGTTGGATGTAAGCACTGGCCCGACTAAGTCTGAGGTTATTAGTTTTTCAAAGGACTACGCGTATGAACAGAAGATATTTCATCAAGGGTGGCGGCATCGCGCTCGCTTCATTTGGCCTAATGACTTCAACGCCGACTTTTCTCCGCCGCACACTGGCCGAAACAATCGATAGAGTCACCGCCGGCCGCCGCAAGACTCTGATCGCGATCTTTCAGCGCGGCGCGGTTGATGGGCTGAATGTGGTGGTGCCGTATGGCGAGCACAGCTACTACGATCTGCGGCCAAACATCGCGATTCCAAAACCCGATGGCGGGGTTGAGTCGGCGATCAATCTTGATGGCTACTTTGGTCTGCATCCTTCGCTGCAGTCATTCAAACCTCTCTGGGATTCGAAGCGCCTGGCAATCGTGCATGCGTCGGGCTCGCCCGACAGCACGCGTTCGCACTTTGACGCACAGGATTATATGGAGTCGGCGACTCCCGGGGTGAAGTCGACTCAGGATGGCTGGCTCAATCGTTACCTCCAATCAAAGGCAGATCCGCAGAAGTCTCTCTTCCGCGCCGTCTCAATGACCCAGAACATGCCGCGCGCGATGCAGGGCAAAGCGCCGACGCTGGCGATCTCGAACCTGGCGGACTTCAACATTCGCGCGGGCCAGAGTTCAGCGTCAATGCAGGGCGGCTTTGAAGCGATGTACGATCAGACAGTGAACGACGCTCTGCACGGCACGGGCAAAGAAACTTTCGAAGCGGTCAACTATCTGAAACAGGTCAACCCTTCGCAGTACAAAGCCGAGAATGGCGCGAACTATCCGCGCACGCCTTTCGGTAACGCGCTCTTACAGATTGCGCAGTTGATCAAGGCCGGCGTGGGTCTGGAAGTCGCGTTTACCGACATCGGTGGTTGGGACACACACGTCAACGAAGGCAATCAGCAGGGCCAACTCAGTAACCTGCTAAGACAATTCAGCTCGGGGATCGCGGCTCTCTATATGGACCTCGGCCAACGCATGGACGACGTCGTCGTGTTGACGATGTCTGAGTTCGGCCGCACCGCAAAAGAGAACGGCAACCGTGGGACTGATCATGGACATGCAAATGCGATGTTCGTGGTTGGCAACAGCGTGCGCGGTGGAAAAGTCTACGGCGACTGGCCGGGCCTGAAGAGCGATCAGTTATACGAAGGCCGCGACCTCGCGCTGACCACAGACTTCCGCGACGTGTTTGGCGAGCTTGCCACGAAGCATCTCGGCACTACGAACCTGAATACAGTTTTCCCGGGCTATTCCGGAACGTCTGCAAAGTTCCGCGGCGTGCTT
>DATNNY010000183.1:0-9375 GCA_035601635.1 Pyrinomonadaceae bacterium | reverse complement strand
GGCATTCTCATCACCCTCATCTCATCCGTTTTGTACGTAGTCACATGGGAGATCATGTACTTCGGTATTCCCAGCTTTGGTGAGAGGTTCATGACCATGTGCGTCGCGCACGTAAAGAGTTCAGGCGCCAGCCCGGAAGTGATCCAGACGGAGCTCAATCAGTTGAAGTATTTAGACAACCCCTTCATCAATGCGGCCATGACATTCACTGAGCCATTTCCAGTCGGATTGATCATTACGCTGATCTCGGCGTTGATACTGCGAAAGAAAAGCAAAACACTTTCAGGCGAACAACCTGCAACAGCCGAGGCGTGATCGAAGGAATTGAGCCGGTTAGCATTCGGGGCAGTAGCCCGACCGTGAGGGAGGGCGTGGCACGGCACCGCTCGCACAAGCGAACATGTTGATGCTCCATTGGAGATATCTGAAACAACTAGTACGCCCTTCCCTCACGGTCGGGCCACTGCCCCGAATTGCCGATTGTGATTAACACGCGTCGCCCATCATGTCGTAGACCTGGCGCCAGCGGCCGGCCACCTTCTTGAAGATCAAGTATGCGTAACCGTCAAATCCGCCCTGAACGACAAAGACTTCGCCTGTGCCGTTGCCATCCAGATCCAGCTGATCAATAAAATCGATGCCGTGCAGGAACCCTTCAGGCGGTGGCTGGTAAGCCTGAAACTTCGCCAGATCGGCGCGCATCGCGGCGTCCTGCGACTTGGCAATCAGAAACAGATCGCGCTCGAATTTGTTTTTCGCTGACGACGTGAAGCTGCCGATTAACTCATATTTGCCATCGCCATCGAGGTCGGTAGCGGTCAGATTTGTGACCTTGATAGCCGAGATTAAATTAGCGGGCGTGCGGTTTTGTTTGTAGATGCTCTTGACCAAAATCATCACGGCGGCGCGTTCTGTTTCAGTCGGCGCGCGTCGCGCGCTAGCATGTTTCCCCAGCGTGTCAGAGTTCGTCGCCAAAGCTCTAACCTCACCGCCCAGGTGAACGGAAGTTGACGGCGTTACTTCGGCGTGCACGCTGTTGCATCCTTCGCTCCACTTTTCACGGTCACTGATCCGGCTTCACCTCCGCCGAAGATCAGACGATACGTTCGGCCGGCAGCGAAGTATTCTTCCGCAATCCGTTTCTGCCGGTCTTTCTGTTCGTCGCTAAATGGAACCCGCAATTGCTTGCCGTCAATCATGACGACGGCATCCATCGATCCTGCGCCTGGCTCTGCTGAGACGGCAAAGACCATCGTAGTCTTCCGTGACTCAGCTGCAGCCAGGCTCACTATTAACATTAGGGCCAGGGCGGCCGGTAAAAACTTTTTGCAGTTGTCAGTAAGCACTCTGAATCGCTCCTCATCATCTGATGAAATCAAACCGGCTCTCATCATACATTGGTATCCGCTTCAATGCTGAGAAGGTCAATCTCCGCGCAATCCCGGCGATCTCTGCTTTGCGTCGGTGCACAGACCTTTAAATACATTCACCGCAAAGGCGCTGAGTACGCAAGGAGCGCAGAGAGAATTTCGGATTAAGCCGCTACCCAAATGACGCTCACCTTGTCACTGTTCTGACGCTTCACCTATACTCCAAGTGCTTTGTCAACGCCTTCATATAATGACAATCAACTGGTGAAATCGGCGCCGAGGTCGGAGAGGGCCGGCGGCAGCGGCTTTCGCTTCGCGATCGTCGCCAGCCGTTGGAATGATTCGCTCGTGTCACGGCTGATTGAAGGCGCGCTCGAGGCTTTGGCGGAATTATCGGTCGATAAGAATTCCGTCGAGATTTTTCGCGTGCCAGGTTCGTTTGAGATTCCCCTCTGCGCGTTGAAGGCTGCAGAATCGGAAAAGTTCGACGCCGTGATTTGCCTCGGTGTGATCATCCGCGGCGAAACACCGCACTTTGAATACATCTCGGGTGAGGTGGCTCGAGGCATCGGCGAAGCGGGAATGAGAACCGGCGTGCCTTTGCTGTTTGGTATTATCACTGCCGACAATGTGAACCAGGCAATCGATCGCGCCGGCGTAAAGCAGGACAACAAGGGTTTCGAGGCGGCGACAGCAGCAGTGGAATTGGTTAATCTTTACCGGAAGGCTTTTGGAAAAGAACCGCGCGCATTAGCGCGTGGCTAATTGCCGGCCCGATGCCGGCGAACCGCAGGCAAGGATGCCTGCGCTCTTTTAGAAATTATGGGTTCGCGTCGTAAGGCGCGCGAATGCGCCTTGCAAATGCTCTTTGCGGCTGATGCTTCCGGAACGCGCGGGGATGAACTCGTGCGCACCTTCTGGTCTGAGTTGGCCGATGGCGAGCTGGAACCAGGAGCTCAGGAGTTCGCCACGCGGCTGGCCCTGGGCACCTTGGCTAATCTGGAAGAGGTCGACGAGCGGATTCGCTCGCGCGCTGAACACTGGCGGATCACGCGGATGGCGCTGGTCGATCGCAACGTCCTGCGACTGGCAGTATACGAGTTTCTAAAGGAACCTACCCCACACACCGTTACCATAAACGAGGCGCTGGAAATCGCTCGCCGCTTTTCGACCTACGAAGCAACGCAGTTCATTAACGGCATCCTCGACGCCATCAAGCGCGATCTCGATCAGGAGTCGCCTGAAACTGAGACTGTAGCGAACGAAGAGACCGAAGCTGATGCTTCACATGCTGATGCTGATCGGCCATAGTTAGTTTCTTGAAGCAAAGCCGACGAAGTCACCTATAGGCTCGATCCGTCGCGGCTTTGCCGCCTGATGTGCGGAAAGGCTCAGCCTTTCCCTTGAGTGGTTTCTTTGATTTTGAGGCTTCGCCTCAACACGCACACGATTTCCTGAAGACAATCATGATCTCATGTGAAGAGAAGAGCCACAGCCTCTTCAAGGTTAGTAGATCCTGGTCGGAGAGGCAGAGCCTTTTCGCACATCAGACGGCAGAGCCGCGCTTAGAGGGCGCTTTTACTAAGACAGTAATGACGCACTTGAGCTAAACTGCCCCCGGCATGGACGAAGAGCAAAACCAGTTTATTAGCGAGGCGCGCGAATTAATCGAAAAGCTTTATAGCGATCTCGAGCAACTGCGCAGCGCACGTTCGCAGGGTCGTCAACGTCGCGAGCTGGCGGCGCGAATTTTTCGCCGAGTGCACACGCTGAAAGGGTCGGCCGGTTCGTTCGGCCTGGGAGCTGTGGGCCGAATCGCTCACGACTTCGAAGGAGTACTCGACGGCGTGCGACTGGGACGTGTTGAGATTACCGATGCGGTGCTCGACGCATTCGAAGACGGCACTGACGCGATCGCGCGCGCTTTGGAATCAGAGCCCAGTGAAGACACCAGCCCCAGCGCTGCTGCGGTCATCAAACGGCTCGCGGCGCTGGCGGCGCAGAGTAAGAAGCAAGGCGCCATAGCCGGCAGCTTGCGCTCAACCTTGCCGCCTGAGATTGCCCGCTCGCTGAGTGAATACGATCTTCAGCACACGCGGGAAGCGGTGCGCGAAGGAGCAAAGCTTTTCATTGTCTCGGCTGCTTTCGGGCTCGAGACTTTCGATCAGAACTTTCGCGAACTTAATAGGCTCTTGGGTCAAAGTGGCGAAATAATTTCCACTGGTCCCGGGGAACCCTCGACTGAGGACGAAATCAACTTCAGGTTGCTCTATGCGGCTGAGCTGGTGCCTGGCGACATTCTGCGACAGGCGAGTGTGCTTGGCCGAATCGAAATCAGCGAGCTTCGGACCGGCTCAACTATCGCCGGCACGAAGGTTTCCGCTGATGCCTTGCCGGCCGTTCAACCACTCACCGATAGCACAGAGACGGTTCGCGTCGACTTACGACAACTGGATGAATTGATCTCAGGGGCCAGTGAACTGTTTCGTTATTCGACAAACGCTCTGGCTTCACTGCACGCATCCGGCGACAGGCTGCCCTTCGAAACTGCCACCAGACATTTGCGCCGGCGGTTTGTCGAACTGGAAGAACGGCTGCTCAAATTGCGCCTGGTGCCGGCCGGAGAAGTGCTGGGACGCGCCGCCTCGCGCGGCGGGCGTATCGCGGCGCGCCGTCTGAACAAACAAGTCGACTTTGAAATCGCCGGTGGCGATGTAGGCATCGACAAATCGCTGGCTGACACGATCGCCGATCCGCTTTTGCATCTGGTGCGTAACGCGGTCACTCATGGCATAGAGAGTCCGGCCGAACGAGAGGCCGCCGGAAAGAGCGCGGTGGGACTTATACGGCTTTCAGCTTTCAACGAGGGCAGCCGCATTCATATCACGGTGACCGATGACGGCCGCGGCATCGATTGGAATCGAATTGCGGCCGCGGCAACAGCCCAGGGGATCACGCCCAAGGCGTCGGATCTATCGGCGGACCAATGCCTGCGGCTGATTTTTCGACCCGGTTTTTCAACCAGCAACAGGCTCTCGGAATTATCAGGACGTGGCATCGGGCTCGACGTAGTTGATCGCGCCATGGAACAAGCCGGTGGCGAAGTGCGAGTGGCGACCGAGATCGGAGTGGGGACTACGTTCGCGATGATCATGCCGGCAACGCTGGCGCTGGTGCAGTGTCTATTGGTGCAATCCGGTAATCAGCTTTACGCGATCGAGTCGGCCGGCGTCACTGAAGGCGAAGTGACTAAACGTGACGGGCGCTTCGAATTTCGGGGAGAGCCTTTGCCGGTCCTTCATCTCAGCTCATTACTTGGGCAGAGCGAATTCCATGCGGAAGGAACCACGATTGTGTGGCGAGCTCAAAGCAATGGCGCAGGTGTGGCGGTAAATAAAAAGAACGATCAAGACCAGAGCAGCTACGCGCTGGTCGTCGACAGTGTTAAGGGACATCAGGAAACCTTAGTGCGCAGTCTGGGCCGGCACGCCTCGCGTTGGGCAGGCGTTTGTGGCGCTGCTGAGCTTTTCGACGGCCACATTGTCCTGATGCTGGATATCGAAGAGCTGATCAGGACATCGTCTGCACGAATTGAGCAGCAGCCGGCTCCGTAGGCGTCACATCTTCACTAAAGCGCCGCTCAACTTGAGCCGGACTGTATCCGCAATATGCTACTGAATCGATGCAAAATAAAAGCCGAACAAAGCTCGTAATAGTAATTGTGATCCTGACGTTGATTGGTGACGTAGCGATGGTCTCGCCCCAGACCTCGACCTACCCAAGAGAAATCCGCGGCTACAAAGTTGAGCGTACGGTCGTTGAAATCAAAAAGCCGGAAACGAAAGGACAAAAGTCCGGCAAAGACAGGCAGAACCGAAGCGATGGGGCCGATCAATCCAACAGCGCGGCAAACTCTGAAGGGGATGTTGACGAGCTGATTCAACTGGGGAAGCCGCAACTCGCGCGCGTCACCCCGTTGGGCATTACCTTTGAAGTCCCAATCGTCGTCTCGCCGGTCAAACAGAGCGGGCACGTCGACTTTCTTGTCTTCGAAGACATGATCGTCAACGGCACGTCGGTCAACATCGACGAATACCATCGCGTCTTCGATCTGCCCAACAAGCAACCGCTGACCTTGCGCGAACCGCTGCGCTTTTACATTTATCTGCCCAGCGCGATGCTGGCCGCTCTTGGAGATTGGAGCGACTCGAAAGAGACCTGGCCCGTGACCGGCCGCGTTTACGTCTTTGGCAAATTCAAGAAGGGCCTTTTGAGTTTCAAGCGCGTCGTGCCGGTTGAGTTGAACCTGACGATGCGGAATCCGCTGAAGGAGCGGTAATAGACCGAGCGATTCTTAGCGCGGATCGTTGGATTGCAGAGTAGATAATTTCGCGCTACGCTGCGCCCGCATGATAGCATCCTTCCGTCACAAGGGACTTAAAGAATTTCTTGAGACAGGAAGTAAGCGTGGCATATCATCTGACCTCGCAACGCGGATCGCCCGACGCCTGGATGTGCTCCAAGTTGCCACGGTGTTAAGTGACATTGACGCCCACGGATTCAACCTTCACAGACTCAAGGGTGACAGATATAACGAGTGGGCGATATCGGTTAGCGGCAATTGGCGAATCACTTTCAGATTTGCCAAAGGCGACGTCATCGATGTTAATTTAGAGGACTACCACTAGGAGAGGACGATGCAGTCTAAAGTGAAAAGAAGACCGACGCATCCTGGCGAGTTACTGCGCGAGGAGACACTGCCTGCCGCCGGATTGACGCCGTCCGAGCTGGCCGCCCGACTTGGCGTATCTCAACGCGGAATTAATGCCGTGCTTAACGAGCGTCGCGCCGTAACCCCGGATTTGGCGCACCGCCTCGCCCGCGTCTTCAAGACAACTCCTGAGTTCTGGCTGCGGTTACAAGAGGCCGTGGACATCTGGGACGCTTTGCAAGCTAATCGTCAGGAATATGATCGGCTGAAGCCGCTTCGTGAAAAGGCGGCGTGAGGCTTACTGACCAGCGGCGAGAAAACAACGGTTAAAGCGGGTAGAAAACCAGCTTGTGTGAGAAGCAACAGATCATATCTTGTCGAGTCGTCGATGAGTAATTTTTAAGTACATTAATAAGCGTCCTCGTCGGAGGAATTGTCACTTGGCTAGTTGCGCGGCATTACTTTATTAGCGCTAGCCGAGAGTTAAGGGAAGAAAGCGCAGCATTGCGAAGGCTTAATGACTTGATGCTGCGCGGCATGGAAGATGCCGGCTTGGTTAAGTGGAATCGAGATGAATCCGGAAAACAGGTCGGCTTAATGATTGAGGGACAAGTTACCTTTTCCGACAAAGACGCGATGTCTGCTGATTCGACCGTCGCTCGCAATTCGGAAGGCATCGATTGAGCAATCCGGAGGTTTCAGCGAATCCGCGCCTCGCTTGAATTTTCGCGAGATAAATATGACATTGGTTGATAAGACCTTAGTTGTCATCGAAACGATCGATCTCGTTTTCAACGAAGTCAGTCAATGAGAATGGGACTTAATATTTCTGTGCGGACTAAAGAAATCTCCTAAGCCCAATCCACTCTCGGATGCATCGTGTGCCACTTCGTCGCCTGCTCGAACGCCAGAGCGACGCGCAGTGGCGCCGCTTCGTCGTACAAGCCGCCCGTGAACATGATCGCTCGCGGCAGTTTGTTGACGAAGCCGCAAGGTACGCAAATCGCCGGCTGGCCGGTCAGATTCGTGATCGTCAAGCTGGCGCTGCCCGGCGCCGGCGAAACAAAAACGTCCCAATCTGTCATTAACTTATCCATTTCACGCATTAACAAAACTCGCGCGCGTTGCGCCCGAAGGTACTCGACTGCGGGGATGAAACGCGAAGTACGAAACGTATTGGGCCAGTCGAACGGCGCCTGCCCCGATAACTGATTGACGCGCCCATCGCGCGTGATGTCGTCAAAGGCAGTGGCTGCTTCGGCGCTCAGTATGTAGCGAATGTTCTGAGTCGGGAATTTTGGCAGCTCGATGGGCGTCATTTTCACGCCCGCTTTTTCCAAAGCCGCGAGCGCTTCCTTATACATCGCATTCCGTTGCTCGAGTTGCTGCCGCTGTTGCTCGTTCTGCGCCTGAATTCCAGCCCCATCGAACTCAGTTTTCAGGTAGCCGACCCGCAGACTGCTGAGAGGCACATCCGGCATCCAATTGAACGGCGCATCTCCCACGGTCAGATCTCGTTTATCCGAACCATAGAGCGCGTCGAGAGCAGCGGCGCAATCTTCCACGCCGCGACAGATGGGGCCGACTTTATCCATCGTCCAGCTCAAACCCATCGCCCCGTAACGGCTGATGCGGCCGTAGGTCGGTCTTAAGCCGGTCACCCCGCAGGTTGAAGAAGGCGAGACAATCGACCCGAGCGTCTCAGTGCCGATTGCAAATCCAACCAACCCTGCTGCAGTCGCCGAAGCGGGACCAGCCGACGAACCGCTCGAACCGGTTTGATCTTCATTCGGCGCCCAGGGATTGCGAGTGACGCCGCCAAACCACTTTGGGCCCTGGGCCAGCGCGCCCATTGAAAGCTTCGCCAGCAGCACGGCCCCGGCATTGCGCAGACGTTCAACTACAGTCGCGTCATAGTCGATCGTCTGATCGCGATAGGGCTCTGCTCCCCAGGTCGTCTTGATTCCCTTTGTGGCAAAGAGATCCTTCGCCCCCCAGGGAATGCCGTGCAAGGGACCGCGATACTTGCCACGCCTCAGATCGTTGTCGGCATCCTGCGCCTGCTTCATCGCCAGGTCTTCGGTTAGCGTGACGACGCACAGAAGTTTCGGGCCGTAACGCTTCAGCCGTCCCAGATACATCTTCGTTAATTCAACCGAAGAAACTTTCCTGGTTCTAATTAACTCAGCCAGTTGGGGCACGGTCGCAAACGCCAGATCATCAACTGACTTGAATTGCACTGGTTCATGTTTGCCGAATTTGAATTTGGTTTTCGCGGCGGCGCGCTTGATATGAAATCCCAGCAGCGCGGGATGAAAGACGATGGCCGGCTCAGTATCGAGCGGCACATCCATTTTACGCAATACTTCAAAACTATCCAGCGAGCGATTAACGCCGGGCAGAGCCATGTCCTCCTGCTTGTCCGTCAACTCGATCCCGATCACTTTTTCCGCGTTGTGCATCATGTCTTTGGTGATGCGCAAGGGCGTTGGTGATGGCATCGGGGTTGGTGTGGGCGTTGGCATCTGGGCGATCGCCTTCAAAGGAGAACTGGATACAACCAGCCCCGCGGCCCCGGCCGCCGGGAGAAGTTTGACGAAAGATCGGCGATCTAGCCCTGATTTCTTTCGCAGCTTGCTTTCTGGTTTCTTCATAAATGTCCTCAACAAAGTTTAAGCCCTCCCTTGCGGTCGGGCTACTGCCCCGCAACATTCGCGGTCCTCTGGCTCCTGCCTACTGCATCTTGCCCGCGCCGGCGTCCTGCACAGGGCTTCCGTACTTCAGCTTTAGCACCCTGGCCTTTCCGGTTCGATACACAGTGACAATGTAAAGATTATCGTATTCAGTTTCCGGAATAGTCGGAAAGGTTGGGCCACCCAGCGCCGCGATAATTTCCGGCACAGAGTTGTTGTGTCCCGACACAAAGACGACCTGACCGGAATTCCGCGAGCGTATTTGAGCCAATAGATCGGCGGTGCTCTTCGCATTAACCTGGTTGACCGGCAATCCCAGTTTGTCAGCGAGCGGTTTTACCGTCTGCTGGGTCCGCTTGTACTGCGTCGCATAAATCGCATTGATGCCGGCGTCACCGAACATGCGCACCAGCTCCTGCGCGCGCGCTTGTCCCGCCGGGCTGAGATCAGGATCCGTGTTGTTGGGATCGATCATTTTCTCTGCGTGACGAACCAGAATGACTGTAGTGATAGGCCGCCGGAAGGTGGCAAAGTAGGCGAAGACGATGACGGCGCCCAGCACCGCGAACAACATCGAAAAAACCAGAACGGTTTTGAAGCC
>DATNNY010000182.1:0-14014 GCA_035601635.1 Pyrinomonadaceae bacterium | reverse complement strand
GTTAGGGCCAACTCTTCAAGGACTGCTTTGCTGGTCGAGACTCGACCGGTTGAAGTTTTGCGCCCGGAAAGTATATTCAGCGATTCAAAACACTCCGCCACTTGCTTTGGCGAGTTAATATTGAATTCGCGACCGGCTAGCCCGCAAATCTTATCAGTGAGTCTGGCCAACTCTTCGCCCAAACGATGGGACAACTCATTCAGCACGTTTAGATCGACGCGAATCCCGGCCTGTTCCATTCGATAAAGCATCGGGGCCAGGGGCAATTCAATTTCGCGATAGATGCGGCCGAGATCTTTCTCGTCGATGCGCTGACGCAACAGGCGGGCAACCTGCGCTGTCAAATCCGCCACTTCGGCAGTTCGCCAGCCAGTCTCACTCCAGCCGTCGTACGGCGGGCCGCCGCTTTCAGCAC
This sequence comes from Pyrinomonadaceae bacterium, assembly GCA_035601635.1. Classification (GTDB taxonomy): domain Bacteria; phylum Acidobacteriota; class Blastocatellia; order Pyrinomonadales; family Pyrinomonadaceae; genus UBA11740. Next base: position 13,599 of record DATNNY010000182.1, on the reverse strand, counting down.
CCACCGTTTCACGCGCTAAATCGGTCAATTCGTATTTGCTGCGCGTGGGATCGATGACATAAGCGGCGATCAGCGTGTCGTCAGTGACGCCCGCTAGCTCAATACCGTGGGGGGATAGCAAGGCAGTGGCTCGCTTCAGATCGTGCACCGACTTCTCAATCAATCCGTTGCTGAGTAACTCACGCATCGCCTGGAGCGCTGCCTCTTTTCCTTCAGCAAAATTTTCGAAATCGACGAACGCGGATCTGCCCGATTGCTGAGCGAAGGCAATGCCGTGGGCTTGGCCATTCTGCATGCTCTGCTGCTGGCCGGCCCCGGGCGGTGAAGAATTCGAAATCGCCAATCCGATATGTTCCGCCTGCCACAACTGCTCTATGAGCGCGTCGAGTTCCGCGCGGTTGCGAATCATCGAATAGTTGCGCTCGCCGGCAACCTTTGGCGTAGCCACCGCTCCGTCAGCAAATTCATTGGTTAGCGCAGTGAACTCCAATTCACGGAATAACTCGTACGCCACAGCGCGATCGGGCGGGCGTCGTTCCAGTTGATTCAAATCAAGCCGCACATCGAGATCGGTCTTGATTTGAGCCAGCTCGCGCGATTTGCGAATCAGATCGGCATTGCTGCGGAGCGACTCGCGGTAACTCTTATGTTTGATTTCCTCCCAGTGTTCCAGTGCGTTTTCGATCGAACCGAATTGTTGAATTATCTGCACCGCGCCCTTCGGACCAACGCCCGGAGCACCCGGGATGTTATCGATCGAGTCACCCATCAGTCCCAGCAGATCCACCAACTGATTCGCGGGCACGCCAAACTTTTTCAAGACCCGGGCTTCATCGCACCATTCAATCTGCGGCACGGGTTCTTTGCGCTTGATGACCTGTGAATTCTGTCGCATGCAAACAATCAGCGGATCGCGGACCAACTGGCACATGTCCTTGTCGTTGGAAACGATCACTGATTGTAGGCCCTGGTCAGCCGCCTGTATGGCCAGCGCTCCGATCACATCGTCTGCCTCGAATCCCGCGAGGCTGATCATGGGCACGTTGTAGGCTTCGCACAGGCGCTTGATGTACGGCATTTGCGAAGCCAGATCGTCGGGCATCTGTTCGCGGTTGGCTTTGTAATCGCTGAACGCTTCGTGCCGAAAAGTCTTTTCCTTCGATTCAAAGATCGCGGCAATGTACTTCGGCTGCTCGTCCTGAATGAGCTTTCGCAGCATGTTGGTGAAGATATAGACGGCCTGGGTCACTTGACCCTTTGAGTTCGACAGCGGCGCCGCCCGATTCGCCATCGGTGCATAAAAAGCGCGAAAGATATGCGACATCGAGTCGATGAGAAAGACTCGTTCGGCCGGCTTGGTCCCGGCAGGGGAACTCTTCTGTGGCATTATGAGATCGATCATAGGGGTGTGCTTTCAGGGTGTCAATTTGCAGCCTCGATCGGACGGTCTAATCTACTCTGCGCTTTCTGCATTTCTTCGCGCCTTTGCTTTGCGCGAAATTCATTTGGGTTCAACTTAGTAGTTCTCGCAAAGGCGCAAGGACCACTACGTAGGCGCGAAAGAACAAATGGTGCAGCGATCGCGTGGTATCGCTGCCGCGATCTGTGCGCACAGTCGTAGCGGCTCCGCCACACACGCGTTCCCAATGGTTCAGTTTTCTTCTACTCTTAAAGGGCATAGGCCTTGCACTATGATCTCGCTCAGATCTTAGTTCTCGCTGATGACTCAGTCGAATCACACAAGCGCCCGCCAAACAACTCTGGCCGAATCGGTCGAAGCCCGCGGCATTGGTTTGCACACTGCCGTGCCGGTCCAGGTGCGTCTGATGCCCGCGCCGCCGGACACTGGTTACGTTTTCCGGCGCACGGATCTGGGTGGATTTGAGATCCCTGCTACGGTTGAATCGGTTGCCCATTGCAGCTATGCGACGACGCTTATGCGTACCGGCGTGATGCTGTCGACAGTCGAGCACCTGCTGTCGGCTTTACGTGGGTGTGGCGTCGACAACGCCTACATCGAAGTCGACAACCTCGAAGTCCCGATCATGGATGGTTCAGCCGAAGCATTCGCCGAAATGATCGAAGGCGCCGGCCTTGTGGATCAACCAACCGCACGCCGCGCTTTGCTGGTTAGAGAAAGGGTCTCGGCAGTAGCTGGAAATCGCAGCATTACGATTGAGCCCGCTGATGCTTATGAAATCGATTGCCTCATCGACTTTCAGCATCCGCTGATCGGCGTGCAACATCGCTCGGTTACTTTGGATAACGGTTCTTTTGCCCGCGAGATTGCTTCCGCGCGAACGTTTGGATTTATCGAAGAAGTCGAAGCGCTGCGACGCGCGAATCTGATTCGCGGCGGTTCGCTCGATAACGCCATCGTCTTGACGCGGGATGGCATGTTGAATGAAACGGGTTTGCGCTGGAAAGACGAGTTTGTGCGCCACAAAATTCTCGACATTATCGGCGACCTGGCTCTGCTGGGTATGCCCCTGCTCGGCCGGGTGACGGCAGAGCGCAGCGGTCACTTGCTGCACGCCGCGCTGATGGCGTCATTACTGCGGAATCGCGCCGCCTGGGAGATTGTTGACTTGCCTGCCTCCGTAGAAGCTAACGCGCCTGCGCTCGCCTAATCACACCATTCGTTCTTACAAATTGTCCTGGCGTCTTCCTTCCTGCCTTTGCGTGAACTATTAACCGTGCCCAGATTTCACGCAAAGGCGCTAAGAAAAATGCCGAAGGCGCCAAAGAAGCGCCAGACCCTCTTCGAAATCCTTCTCCGGTTACGGAACCTGCCGAACTGTCTGCTAAAATCACAATTCAGTTCAACGTTTTATGAGATATCGGCATCCAAGGCTGCGATTACTCTTCGGGAGGCATTTCGATTTGATGAAACATAGCGTAACGCTTGGTCTACTTTTTGGTCTGGCTTTAGTCTTGTCCACGTCCACGCGCCTGGCGGCGCAACCCAGAAGCGGGACCGCGGTTCAGGAAACCGAGGACGAATACAAGGTCAACACCTACAAAAGGTTCGTGGAAAATCGCGAGCCTAATCCCACTGCTGCCTACCTGGCCGCCAAAGATTACATGGCGCGCTACAACAAAGAAGACGATCAGTACACTCGCTACTTGAAACAGTGGATGAGCGCCTTCGAAAAGGACGAGCGACAGGACACACTTCTGCGATCGATCTATGGCGAGAAGAACTACGCCGCTGGTTTCGGATTAGCGAAACAAGTCCTGGCTGATGATCCCGAAGACATCAAGACGCTCATCGCGCTTGGCTATGGCGGTTATCTGGCCACCACCAACGCAAAGAACGAGGCCTTCAATGCCGACTCAGTTCGCTACGCTCAGAAAGCGATTCAGTTGCTCGAGAGCGGCAAAACGCCGGACGCCTGGGAACCCTTCAAGAGTCGCGAGGACGCCGTCGCCTCTCTGAACTACGCCGTTGGCTTTATCGAATTGAAGCCCCGTCCGGAAGAAGCCATTGGCCACTTCATCAAAGTCATCCAGATTGATAGCGACCTGCGGAAAACTCCATCTCCCTACCTTTTGCTCGCCGGGGCGTATGAGAAAGGGCCCTATCAAAGGCTGTCGGCCGACTACAGCAAGCGTTTCGCGAACCAACCAGAGTCGCCGGAAGGCAAAGCGGCGCTCGATGGTATTTACAGAGTCGTGGATCGAATTATCGACGCCTACGCGCGCGCCATCGCTCTCGCAGGAACTAATCCGCAATATCAGACCAGTAAGGCTGAATGGATGAAACAACTGACCACGTTCTACAAGTTTCGACACGAGAACTCCGACGCCGGTCTGAACCAGTTCATCGCGGGCGTGCTGGCGACCCCTATGCTCCAACCATAGGAGCGTTTAGAGTACCAAGGAACCTCTGAATAAGTTGATGATCTTTTCTTGAGCCTGCGAAGCGCGGCGACAGCATAAAGCATGTGGTGATAATTGACAGCTTCGCTCCACCCCAGGCTTCATGCTTCCACCTGCTTCGCGGGTTTTGAAAAAGATGCGTCATGACTTGTTCAGAGTTTCCCCCAACTTTAGTTGGGCCCTTTCCCGCTCAATAAGAGCCCGACTGAAGTCGGGACTCTGAACACCTGTAATCAAACCAGCACGCGACTCGGCGCCACTGCTGCCTTGACAAGCCATGGCGAATCCTTAGAATCGAAACTCGTTGAAAAAGCGGGAGTAGCTCAGTGGTAGAGCATCGCCTTGCCAAGGCGAGGGTCGCGAGTTCAAATCTCGTCTCCCGCTCCAAATTCGAGCGTATCGAAGGCGGAAGCATGAAGAATCGGTTTTCAGTTTTTGGTTTTCAGTGTTGTGGCCGCTAAATCGCGGTTACGGCTGAAGACTGCAAACCGAAACCTCGGGAACTCTTCGTCCTTCCGCCTTTATCGTGTCCTGCATTCGGGCGGCGTAGCCAAGTGGTAAGGCAGAGGTCTGCAAAACCTTTATTCATCGGTTCGATTCCGATCGCCGCCTCCAAAACTTTAATAAATTGAGTAGTTTGCGATGCTAGCTTGAATTCACCGTTTCCGTTTGGGTCACTGTTGTGTCACAACCTTAGGCAAGACAACGCTGACTTGGGCAAACGATGGAACAAAAATGGCCAAAACCCCCAGTGAAACCAGACATTCCACCGGACCAAATCGTACCGGACATTTTGCCGAAGTGTAAAAAACCTTTATTCGCTCACAGCGCTTGCTCGTTCACGAACGACTATGAGCAAAGGTCTACTCTTTTGATCGACTGAGAATATGCGAAGTCACCGCAATGAACCGGAAAAATGAGACTATGTGCAATCGGTGGTCGGGCGTGAGGTCACCTATAACCCTGCGCGGCTCTCCGGTGTAGATGTCTATAGGAAATCGAATCGCACCTTGTCACAGGGAGATCGCGTACAGTTTCGAGCGCCATTTACCGAGCAACGGATCGCCAACGAAGAGCTTGGCAGTATCGGACGAATCACAGAAGAGGAATTAACGGTCGCGCTCGACAGCAGACGAGAAGTTAGCTTTGAACTTGCAAAGTTCATAACCCTCAATCGTTCTTGTGAACACACTCATTTGGCAGAGCACAGTTTGATGGCTTGGCGAAAGGCGGCGTCGAACCTCTCACTTTCATCCTTATCATCAAACGTAAAGGTCAGCGTCTCAGCCCGCATCTTGCCCTTCAGTTCCGGGTCTTCAGCGGCGGTGATCTCCATTTGAAAGACAAACCGTAGAAAGAACGCTTTCTCTTTGAATTTAGTCCGCCACGTTCCGAGCAATTTAGCTTCCTCCGCTTTCTTCGTATATTGATAGGGCTTCTTGCTTTCACGCATCTTGTTGAGCGGGATAAACAAGACGGCTGATTGCGCTGTTAGTTTCTTCTCTCCCTTCTTTCCCCCAAACACGAAATTGGCAAAGCTCATTTGGTTGCTATCGTAACTCTTGGTCGACCAGCGGAGGATCTTTACCTCATCATTCCTGAGCGTTAAGCCGCAACCGTCGGTCCTGACCAGCCGGAATCCGGAAGAGAAGAACAGCGCCTCGGAAAGTTGGCCCAGCGAGAGGTTTATTGAATTCATTGGATCGGAAGAGTCGGTATAAGACTCAGGACCGTCGGACTCGAGACCAATCCGCGCGTGCGAGAAACTGCTCTTGTCTAACCAGTCCACAACTTCTGATAGAGTTGAACCCTTGTTCAGCTGAGACGGAAGTTTAGGCGCCGTCTGAGCAAGTGTCTGTGAACTCAAGATCGAGAAGAAGCAGCAGAGCAACAGTCCGAGCGTTTTCATGGCGACTTAATTCGTCCTTTCATTCAAACCACGTGGCACGTGCGATTCACGGCGGGACGCCCGTGCCACTTCGACCAGGTCGGGGCCATCGCAAATACTTGTTAGTGTGCCAGCGCGATCGCTTTATCAATTCTCCCGAACGCGCTGTTGACTTTCTTCAGAATCAGTACGCTCCTATCAAACCAGCCGGCCCACCGCGGAATCCCCGGACTCTTGGATAGCGGTCCGCCGCCTTTAGACGGATCTCGGAAGCGATGAATCCCCATTATAATATCACCAACGTCGTCCACGAGACCCAGCACATTCACGAATCCGCTCAGCCTTTCCGCGCCGGCCAGATTTGCAACCTTCTCGATTACTGACCGGATGAATTTGTAGATGTCCCATTTCTTGAACTTCCATTCGTGGATGATCTCCCCTTTATGTTCGGGATTCGGATCTGGAATGCCTGTTGGGGAGATCTCGCTTGAGATGAATCCTGCCACGGTGCTAACAAGATCCAGGATCTGGCCCCATTTCTTACTGGCGTAAGCCGTAAGAATCTTACTTACGAAAGTAGCGCCATCCTGAATTGCTTTGAAGATGGTCTTCGCTAATGCCAGAGAGTGACCGGCAATATTGGCAAGCGAGATACCAAAAGCTGTGCCCGCCGCAATGATGTCAAAAATCTGCTTGAGTTTTGTTAGCCCCGCCATGTCGGCTATTTGTGAGGCTGCGCTGACGATGGCCCCAATAACTGTCAGCACTGTTTTGAGAAGTCCAATAGCAGCGTCGATTCTACCCGTGTAGACAACGATCAGCACCGCGACGATGATAGTAACTATCAACAGAATCCACTTGAATAGCTTCTTCAGGAAGCTGAAGAATCCCAGGCCGCTCGGATCAGTGTGATTGATCGGATCGTTTGCGCAGTAGCCGTACAAGTTCAACGTCTGTGGACTGGAAAGATCAACGGCATTCATCCCCGCAGGATCAACCTGAGTAAACCTTCCCTGCTGCGGGTCGTAGTGCCGGTTGACTGCATAATCCAACCCGGTCGCGTTGCTGCGATCGTAAGTTGTGAATCTTCGATTCGTAGCGGTGGTTGATTCGGCATTGAGGGCCGTGCCGAAAGCCAGGGTAACCTGCTCGAACGAGGTTCCATTTGCCGGATCGGTCACGAGTCTCGTGCCGAGGGTGTCCGGATGGTGGAATAGAATCGCCTCTCCACCGCTGCCGTTTGGCGTCAAGGTTGACAACAAACGCCCGTCGAGAAAGACATAGCTCTTTGACCATGCGGGTATGACCGCGCCGCCACTTTCGGTGTATTCCGCGGTCGGCGTGCCGTCTTCGCCGGCGAAGTAAGTACGCAGTCCTCCCTCATCAACGATCAGACGCTCATTCGAATCGCCGTAGGTGGTGGTCGCCAACACATTGTTGTTGCCATCTCGAGTGTAGATCAGACGGTTAGCCGCGTCGTATTGGAACTTCTCGGTCGAACCATCGACACGTTTGACCTGGGTTTGATTTCCCGCGGCATCGTAAGCGAAGCCCGCAGTCGTAATGCGATTCGAAGCGCTATCGTAAGAGAGCGCCGCCAACCCGTCAGTGGTAATCGGCACCGATACCAGCGCCTCACGGACACGGTCGCGCAATTCCTGAATGTGTACTGCCCTGATGAGGAAGCCTGAGGTGAGACCAGAATCGGTGTAGGTGGCGACCGACAGCCCGAGAGCGCTGCGCGCTTCAGCGAGGCGCGAGCGCATTTCGGTGATGTGCGACGCTTTGACCGTCACGCCGACTGTCACCGACTCGGCCCAGCTCGCGTTTCCGATTCCGGCGCGCACGCGTGCCTGATTGATCGCGTCACGCAAGTCGGTGATGTGAATCGCCCTGATGTTGACTCCGGCGCTCAACGGATCGTCAGTAAAGACTGGGTCAACAGGTGGAGTCACCGGTTTGGGATTACTGCTATTTTTCTCTGCGCGGCGCAATGTCGGCGCAGAGTCAGAGAGCGGCTCTGAGCTTTCACTGACCGTGGGATCGAGGCCCCGTCTAATGGATTCGGGGTTGTTCTTCGCGAGGAGATCGTCGGGAAGATTGGGACTGGGAACCGAGCCCTCGTTGGGCTTAGGGCTCTTGGCATCGGCGGTTTCGACGGGCGCCACCGCTCTGCGCGGTATTTCGCCCTTAGCTGAATAACCACTGGCCGATACGCTGGTGCGGTTGCCAAACTTGTCGTAACTGTAGGTTTGCGTCCACAGCGCGCCATTGGCGCCGCCGGTCGCCTGGGTCAAACGGCCCAATGCATCGTACGAATAGCCGCGATCCTTGGCGTGATTCCAGTTGTTGAGAATCTTCGTCAGTTGACCGGTGCGCTTGCCGTTGGCATTGGCATAGTCATAGGTGAGATCAAACAGCGGGTGAATAGTGTCGGTGCCGCGTACTATGTTTTGGCCGGCAAGAAGTCCGGTTTGCGAATCATAGCCATAGTTTTCAGTGATCTGATTCGCGCCGGCAACGCCGACCTTCAACGAAGTCGCCTGGCTGGCTGCGTTGTAAACGATGTTCGAAGCGAACAACTGACCATCGTAGGTCAACGTGCTCAAGCGGCTCGCGAGGTCGTAATCGTAATGCACAACCTTCCGCGGCGCGCTGCCATTTGAATATTCCGCCGGGTAGGTAATGTTCTTTGCGCGGTCCAAGGTGTCGTATGCGTAGTCAGTCGCGAACGGATAGCTTGAACGGCCGTTGAGCGTAAGCGTTTTTGCAGTCACCCGGCCCTCGCCGTCGTCATAGCTATAGGCTTCGGTGCTCACCCCTGAGGTGGTGATGTTGCTGAGCTGGGTCACATCCTTTAGCTCGGTAGAGGTGCTCTTGGTGCGATAGGCATAGGTGACCGTGGCGGCGCCGATCATAGGATTCGCCGTGTCACCAAACCCACTCGTGTCCCAGGAAACTGACTGCAGGCGGTTCAGCGGATCGTTATTGTAGTTATAGACAGTCTTGACGCCGCGTGCGTCTGTGCGTGAGATGAGATTCGAGCGCCCGTCATAAGTGAAGAAATCGCTCCACACTCCGCCGCTCGATTGATACACGCCTGAGTCGTTCAGTGTGGCATTCATCTCGGCAACCTTCTGCGCGATCAGTCGGTCCAGCGAATCATATTTGAAGAGTCTGGTTTGCGTGTCCTGGTGAATTTGCGTGAGGTCGTCCAGCGCATCGTAACTGTATGTGGTCACGTAACCGCCGGTCGCCGTAGAGCCGTTGCCCGACGGATTGGGCTCGACAACTTCAACCAATCGACCGGTCGCATCCGTCCGGCCCCATCGCTCACGTCCCCATGCATCCCGTACCAGGATGGTATCTCCGGCAGTATTGCTGGCAACGCTCGGTCGCTGTGGCGCATAGCCATCACTAGTGTCAAAATCCTGTTCGTTGTAATAGTTCTCGGAAACGCTGCCGTCAGGCGAGGTAAGGCGCGTAGTTCGCCCCAAAACATCGTAGCTTACCGAACTGAAGGCCGGTGTTTCGCTGCCCACTCTGTAGGGCCGTGATTGTTGAGACACCTGGCCCAGATTGTTGTAGGTAGTATCTACCGCATCCCACGTTTGGTTCTGTCCGGCGTTCGGCCCGCGCGCGGTCTCTCGGCGCACTTGTCCCGAGCCATTCAAATACCTCACGCTTTGAGCGGCAATGCCTCCGCCGTCGGCCGCAGCCAAATAAGTCGTCTGGGTGAGGGTCATGGCCGCGTCATCGTATGAGTGGTCGGTGTGGGCCCCGGTAGGCGCAGTTATGATCGACGGCCGCAGGGTGACGGATTCGTAATCAGTGATGGTTTGGCGTCCATTGGCGCTCGTCGCCGAACGGATGAAGCCGGTGTTGAAATCGTAGGTGTTGCTGGTCTTTACCTGGGCATAGGGATCAGTCGCCGAGCCGCGGGTCTGTGACAAAGAGAAGGCGAACTGAGTGTCGATATCGTAGGCAAACGTCGTTTGCGTGCAGCAGTCAGCATTCGTCTGTACCAAATTTCCGGTGATGTCGTAGTGCCTCGTTTCCGATGTCGCTCCGGTCGCGGGCTCGGTTGCGGCGTTCGCATATTTCGTGATCTGAGTCACGTTGCCGCGATAGTGGGTGGACGAGTCGTAAGGGCAGTAATAGATCTGCGGACAATAACCGTCGCAGCTCATCAGTTCCGGATTGCACGAGCCTTGGCAATCCGGATCGCTCCAATCGAAATCCCAGTAACAGAAACCTTCATCGACAGCGTAGGGATTGAAGCTCTGATCGTGCTGGACGACCTCCGGCGCTGCGGTCATCGTTTGACTGTCATACTGATATTCAGTGCGAGACAATCGAGTCACGTTATCACTGTCATAGATCTCAACTGTCAGCGGTAAGTTGAAGATATGCCGGGCGGTATAGTTGGCGCTGTTTTGATATGTCTTGCGCGTGGCTCGCAGCAGTGCAGTACCGCCGTAATCCAAATCACGAATCTCGGTCACCTGATTGTAGACACTTCCGTAGCTGAACTCCGCGGCGGTGACGTGCTGCATTTCATCCGTTTTTTCGATGCGCGTCGGACGCGGCGAATCGTACGCCCCTTGCTGCCAGGACGAAGTGCTGGTTTGCAGCGGCTGGTTTTCAACGACATACGTATCGTCGTGATAGACCAGACCGTCATTCCATTGGTTGGGCGCGTTATAAGCCAGTTGCTTGTTCTTCAAGCCGCTGGGCAGGGTAATCAGAGTGCTCCGAGGGTTCGCATTCTGGTGGACTTCATAGGTTGTGATCGCAGAATCGAAATTGGTCCCGTCGGTAGTCCAGCTCACCGTCTTCGTCGTATAAATCGGCGCGTCGGTGAGACTGGAATCCGGAGTGAGTGGATAATTGTAGGCCTCTGTCCGACTGACCGAGCCCTGCGACACGCTGCCCATGTCATTGAGTCCGGACGACGAAAATCCCATCCCACGCTCCTCGACGACTTTGTTCAGCATCCCGTAACTCGAATACGAATCTGAATCATTAAGCCAGAAACCGGTGCTCGTGCCGGGGTAGTAGATTGCATCAACCCCCCAGGGGTTCGCATCACGAACGGCAGGAGTCAGACCGCTGAATGCATTAGTGGTGTCCAGCGTGAGCTGATGGTAATGCAGTCTGACCAAGGTCCGCGTACCGCTAACATAGCCCGGCGCGGTGATCGCAGTTAATAAATTATTTGTGTCGTAGTGGAAACTAATCGTGCGGTTAAGAGTGTCCGTGACTGTCTGAATTCGCGGGCCGGAGTTATTTACATAAGTGATGGTGATGAAATTACCGTTGGCGTCCTCGATGCTGGTGGGATATATAGCTCCCGGACCGGGCGCTCCAAAACTGATCATCGTTCCGTTGGCGAGTCTAGCAAACGCATAGGTCAAGCCGCCGCCGGTCCCGGTCGAATACGTGTAATCTATGAATGAACCGTCAGCCGTATGCATGACACCGGAAGTACCCCCGCTGTAAAACGTGATACTGCCGGTGTAAGCGTGACGAGTGCCATCGGCGTCGATTAGCATGCCGCCGCCATTGACACCCATGCCCAACAACTTCCCAAAACCCAGACTGAAGCCCGGCGCGGGCCAACCACGATCGTTGTCGTAGTTTATTTGGGTGCCTGACTTGTTCCACAGACGGGAGTTGTAAGACAGCGCAAGCCTCAAGTCGATGCCGCGCCCGTCGAGACTCAGAACCGGGGCCGAAAACTGGAAATTTCCGCTTCCAGCCCCGTCGTCTAAGGGAGTGCCGGGCGGATTGCCGATGCGATTTCCCGGATCGTCGGCCGACCCATAGTTGTCATCTCCCCACCCTTCGATGGGCAAATCTTGAGTTGGTGGAGTGGCTGTAACACTTCTTACGTGCGATCTCTTGGCAACGCGGTCTTTGCCCGCAGCAACGCGATTTCCGGTGCCTGGTGTTGCAGGATTTCCCGTTGAGCTGATCTTTTTTGTGTTGGTCGGCAGGTCTCTGCTCGAAACGGACTTCGTCCTCTGCGGAACTTCATTCATATTTCGACGTATGCCGGGACGCACTACGACGGTCGCTTGCGCACTCTGACCATTTGCCTCTGCTGTGATCGTGAAAGAGCCGGGCCCTAACGCTTCGAACTCTCCCTCGCGAGAGACTTTCGCACGCCGACCCGTGCTTGATCCCTGACCGCTCCACTTCACTTTGATTCCGCCGACCGCATCGTCCTTCTGATCATAAGCGATGGCGGAGAACCGGACATGCTCACCCAAATCTACAGTGGCTGCCTCGGGGAAGATCTTAATCCGGACAATCTTCGCATCGCGATCGCGTTGCTTCTCTTGTCGACGAACGCTGCCGGCGCCGCGTTCCTGAATCAATTTGCTCATTCCACTGTTGTGAAACCAAAAGAGGAAAGCTCTACTTGATTCTTTTCCCAGCCCAACCACTGTTTCGGGTGCGGCTGGCGTCGAGTTAACAAGCAGGCTCAGTGTCAGACCCACGCTAATCGCGCGCATGGTTACGGTGCGAAACAGGTTAGAGAAATTCATGTTTTCTCCCAGCTCTTACTGACAGCTCCTGTAATTCAAAGTCATTGATGGCAATTCTTTGTATTGGAAAACTCTCACGGGTCTTCGGTGTGTTTTTCGGATCTACTGCAAACTCAGCAACACCAGAATCTTTCCCGAACCCTTTTCGAGGGGTTCGAGGGCCTTGCCAATCAATGTTCCGGGCATGTGCATTAATCGGCCGCCGACTTTGATTGGCTCTGACTTCATCGCCATTCCGGGTGTGTCGCTGGTGACCAGCAGATCGCCGACACGAATGGGTCCGCGACTCGCGTCGACTTTAACCAGTACACGACCGGTGGTCGCCACTAAGACTTTGTTGGCGCCGCTCTCGCCCAGGGCGATGCCCGGTTGTGCCGAGATTACGCCGGCCACGCGAGTGTCGTAGGCCTCTGTGGACTGAGTCACATGATTCGATTTGGTGGAATCCAGAACGACGACCGTGCCATCAGGAAGCTGCTCTGACGATGGCACCCACTCGGCCATGTCCTGATACTTGGCCGCGAGGTTTCCGTCAACTGTCATGTTGCCGCTAACGTGTGCAGCTCCGTTGACATCCAGTTTATAAGTGGGGTTGGATTGCCCAACGCCGACGTTCCCGCCTGACGTTGCGTAGTTGATGTTGCTGCCGCTGGTTGTCCATTGGCTAACACCACTCGGCACTCCCCAGGTATTGTCGCCTCTCAGAAAAGTAGTGGCGTCGGCGGTTCCGCTACCGAGCCGGGCAGCAGAGACCGTTCCGCTGGCGAGACTTGAGGCGTTGAGGGACGTGAGATTCGTGCCGGAAACGGTAGGTAAGGTTGCGGGAAACCGTGCATCCGGAAGGGTGCCTGACGATAAATCGCCGGCACTGCGAGTCGTAAGGTTGGCCAGCGACGACGTGCTCTTGTCTATTTGCGCCCAGGTGTAATCGTTCGTCGCGGCGACAACTGCTCCGGTGCGGCCGAATACTGACGGTACCGCCCCTCCACCACCCGAAGCGGCGGTGGCTTGCACGGTGCCGTCAGGAAATCTGAATCCTCCGGCGCTTGAGTTAACAATGCCAGCGACGTCGAGTTTGTACCCCGGAGTACTCGTGCCAACACCGACATTGCCTGAGGTATCGACAAAGACTCTGGCAGCATTGGCGTTTGCGTCAAAGATGCTAAAGTCGCCCTCGGCTGACAAAACACCGGCGCCAATCACCCAACGCCGTGACGGGTTCTTAAAGTCCGCAACTGCCGCCGCATGTCCCGTTGATTCAACTCTCGCCTGTGC
>DATNNY010000181.1:0-22459 GCA_035601635.1 Pyrinomonadaceae bacterium | reverse complement strand
GCTTGCCGTCTACCCAGAAGTCGTATTGCCATTTGTTACCCCTCTTGAACACTGACATGGCTGTTCCTTTCTCGCGGATCGCAGCCCGTTTGAAGGAACGGCGCAATCCTAGCACAAGAGGGTTGAGGCGAGATCATCTTTTGAGTTGCAGATTTGTTCATTCCCTTTCGCGATCCGGCTTTGTCCAATCCAATATTTCGTCGAGCAGAAAGATCGTGCGATCTCCTGCCTTGCGATAGGGAATACGTCCCTCGCTAACCATGTCGTAAATAGTCCGTGTCTTGAGCCGTAACATCTCGGCAAGCTCCTTCACGTCGAGAAACCTCGGACGGCTCACTCCGGCATCCTTACCTTTGTTCATTACTTCAATTCGACTGCTCATCACTTAACCTCAACAATGTCGTGCACTTCTTCTTCAACACCGACGCCACGTGCGCTGCGCCAGAGTCCGGTTGTCTCTCAAGCAATGTGCCAAGCTGTTCTTCTGGCCGGTTTCGCTGCGAGAAAAGGGAAGGATCGATTTTCACATTCGCTGAACGTGAGAAGGCGAGACAGAACTACCGAAAAACGGAAAGCGCGAAGCAGGACGTGTTGTAAAACACTTCAGAGTATGTATTTCACAACACGATTGACGATTGAATGATTGAGGTTGAGACTCCGAAAAATCTCTCTCGATCTTTTGCGACTGGGATGGATTGCCTGGCTATTTGCTGCGAGATTTCTTCTTGGACGGTCGGCCTGGCTTCCTGGCTTCAATATTCGCCAAATCCGATTTCTTGATGAGATAGACGCTGGCGACTTTTGTTGCCTTCAGTCGCTTCTGATGAATCAGTTGCAAGACTCGCTGCCGACTGACACCCAGAATCTCTGCGGCCTCTGGGGTCGAGATATAGTCATGGTTAGCCTTCGCCACGCGTGGATTATAGGCAAACCTCTTGTCGATCCAAAAGAGATTATTAACCACTTGTCTATTGACAAGAGGTTATGAGCGCGTATAATGACTTGTCTTAAGACAAGCCGTTATTACTGCCGAACTCTGGTCAGACTGGGGGAAACATGAGCGACCAAAACGAACCTCAATGTAATTGCAGAGAGCTACTTGCTGATCAGGAAACCTGGGAAATCATTTTCGACCCTGCATTCTGTAATGACCCCGGCGCGGCTGACTGTCTGGCTCATCTGCTGTTCATCCTCAAGAAAGCGATCGCGAGCGGCCCGGAAGGAAGCATGAGAGTCATCAACACACTCGAAGACGGAATCAGAATGGTCTGGCCCTATACCGAAGAACACAAACTCGCGCGTGAACTGTATGAGATATACCTGTCGGGCGACCTGAAACCTTGGGACGAGCCGCGACAATTGCTTGAAGGCGCGCTTGAGAGGTTCAAGACTAAGCGCAAGGCCAAAAGCCCCAAGGCGGCAGGGCGCGGAAGCGAGCGGCGAAAGAGCGGTGCAACCAAAGCCAGACGGTAAAGGGGTCGAGACTGGAACTCGGATCCAGGATAGCTCGCGGAAAAGTTCAATCCTAGCCGGATTTCTGCCTCCGCGAAAGTAGATCGTCAGCGATTACCTCTCTGTGGTAATCGGCGTCCGCAGTCATCTTCTTCCACATTTCAGCCGTTGCATCTTGCCCTCCGATTAGCATCCTGAATCCATGCCCGACAAGATAGCGGACGCGCGCGATCTCTTCGTAGATCAGTCGGTCATTTTTCGTAAGCCCAAAGCCTTCTGTCAATTGGACGAGTGCGACCTTCCGGCACCAACTGTTAGGGTCTTCGCCGGCTGCCAGAGCCGCGTTCTCCACTTGCTCATACTGCTCATTCGTCAGGCGGAACGTGATGTTTCGTGATTTCTTAGTTTCCTGGCTTTCGTCCATTTCCATTCTCCAAGTAAGCGAAAAAAGGGTTTGTATACAGGCCCCTACCCTGTCTACACGTTTGTCTACAATGTCTACAAAAATTCGCTAACTCCTTTAATTGTCAAAGTAGACATTGTAGACACGGATGTCTACAACGTAGACATCTCAGCCCCGAATTCAGGGGGTGACGTGTCAAATACATCTCAGGTGCGTAGCACCTACTGTGCCTTTCGATAGTTTTGGTATCAATCGACTACTGCGATTACCACACCAAGCTAGCCGGGGGCCGTGATGGTCTCCTCATTCGCGGAAGTGTGTCTTGATTTTGAGGTTTTTGTTCAGGACAAGTATTTGCGCCGGCGAGCGCATAGGGAATAAACTCCCGCACTATGGAAACCTCAACACTCCTTCCTTGCCCTTACTGCGAACGCATAGTCTCGCCCGATGGAAAACCGTGTACTCTCTGTGTGGAAGCCGCTAACCGAGCAAAGGTCGTTGAGCCAAGTTTCCGTCTCAAGACCGGTCTGTATCTGATCGGAAGTTTAGAGCGCGGGCTTACTGTTTATAAACAGCAAATCCGTGCGCACAATTTGGTTTGGTCGCTGTGGGAGTTACATAGGCGCAAAGAAATAAATGTTGATCACGTGGCGATTGTGGGTGGGGGAATTTCTGGGCTGACTGCTGCGGCATGTTTCTTGTCGCGATTCGATCAGAATGTCAAAGTAACACTGTTCGAACAGCTATGGGATTTGTGTCCACTTCAGCAAGGATCTGACAATCGTTGGTTGCACCCAAAGATCTATGATTGGCCAGCTGATGGCAGCAGGGCACCCGGTGCGTCGTTACCTGTTCTCAATTGGTCAGAAGGGCGGGCATCCGATGTTGCACGGACAATCGTACGCGAGTTCAGTAGATTCAGCGAAGCTTTCGACAAATCAGAAGAGCGGCTCACCATTTACCTTGGCTTGAAGCACTTTCGGATAGATGCAGCAAAGAACAAGATTGAATGGGTTGCCAGTAAATCGAAGCGGGCCGGAGCATTTCATCCTATCAAAGACAAGCTAGGTAAGAACGAAGTTTTCAACACTATCGTGCTCGCAGCCGGTTTTGGTGTAGAGACGAAATTGGCGCAGTGCCAAACTAACTCTTATTGGAGAAACGAGCAGCTGGGCCAGCCCAGGTTGGACGGTAAACATCAGACATTCCTCGTCTCCGGTTTCGGCGATGGGGCTCTTATAGACCTCTGCCGCCTAACAATTGAGCAGTATCGCCAAGACACGATCCTCTATGAGCTGTTCTCTGGCAATTTAGAGAAGGTTGAGAAACATTTGGCGACAGAGCGGCTCAAACTGGATCAAGACGCAAATCTCTTTGAATTCTTCAGCGAACTTAAAGAAGTGTTAGAACCAGCGCGAGAGGAGCTTTTGAAGAGGATACGAAAGGATGCGAGTGTTGTGCTACATATCGCTGGTAAACATGGCAAAGTGAAGTCAATCTCAGATATATTTGGAGCTTCTAGTTCATTTCAGAATCGGATGATGGCATTTCTTCTCTATAGCTGCGGCGCTTTTTCACCTAATTTCGATAATCTTGAAACTGCGGTGAAGGAGTCTCGGATCCCAAAAGCCAACGTTCTTTGCCGATACGGCACCGATACACTCGCGCATTTGTCATTAATGTTTGTGGAGATGGATCAGATTGCCGCCCGTCTAACGCAACTCAAGGAGAATCAGGAACAGAAGCCCGAACTTTTTTGGGAACCGGGCACCTTTCGGCAGCCACCTTTAAAGGACAACCCCAAATGACAAAACCATACCTGAATCCAGAGCCCGTGCCACCAGCGAGTCAACTCTCAGTTTTACCGTTCGCTGCTGCGGTTGATGGGTTACTAAGAGAGGAGTTAAACATTCCGAGTCTGCGAATTACCGTGCATCGTGCAATCAGCCGACAAGGCGAGGGCTACCTTCAGCAAGTTTGTGCATACGTGCAAGGCGAAAAGGCTGACCCGCGTGGAGTCGGTCGCGTTTTTCCAGTAGACGAAGGAATCATTGGAGCGGCCTTTGGAGATCGTCGTATCTGGCGAACGAAGGCCTATAAGACAAACCCTGAATTCCAGATTGACCTGCGAGAATCGATGCCCGCTTCGGGCGATAAGCGAGCACCGTCAGAAGTAGCATGGTCCTATCTCGCTGTCCCCTTCTTGGGTCCACAAGACCAAGTGGTGTTGATCCTATATGCGGACTGTAACGAACTCAATTTTTTTGCTGATGATGATCGCGTCCGACGTGTAGTAGCGATGTGTCGTGGTTTCTGCCGTTTGTTTGATTGGCTCGAGAAGAATGATCCATTCCCTAACCTTCGAAATTTCCCGCTTCAGAAAGGCGAGCCAATCACGGGTAGCGATCGTACGGTGTATACAAAGATTCAAGAAGCTATTGACTTCATTGAAACTCCAAGATTCAACGAAGTACCCTCCTTTAACTACGAAGCGTCAGCCGCCTGATAAGCGGAACTTCGTAGATAACAGAGCGGTGGATGGGTCATCGGAAGAGTACCAGACGAAAACTCAGACTGGTGCACAACTCAAAACTCCTTCGATAGGTCATCGAGGGCATTTCACTGGAAGTAGGAGTGTTGGATTCCGAATGAACCGCAGCCAACTTCGTGCCTTGATCACTGAGTCGCTCTCGTCGCAGGGCTTCCGCTTGCGAGGAGCTGAAATACTCCCGCCCCGCAATCTCACGAAGGAAAGATTGCGTAAGTTGCACTCAATGGCGGTCAAACATCGCATTGAGAAATCGAAAGGAGGCCTTTCACGACACGAGGACCGTTTACTTGAATACATAGCGGCTGGCTCAGAAGTAAAGCCGGAAATGATTCTTCCGCAGATGGTCGAAGTTACGCCTGACTCGGAAGAAGAGTTGTTATTTAGACACGCCAGCCTACATTGGAGTATTCCGGTTTCTTCTGGGTATGGGCGCCGCCTCCGTTTTGTTGTTTTCGACGAGCAGAATGGCAAGCTCATCGGCCTCATTGGATTAGGAGATCCGATCTTCAGTCTAGGAGCACGGGATCAGTGGGTTGGATGGGATATGCACGGACGAAAGCAAAGACTATTTAACGTACTGGATGCTTTTGTCCTCGGTGCGGTTCCGCCCTATTCGGCGCTTCTAGGTGGCAAGCTAATCGCTATGCTGGCGTCGAGTAATGAAGTGAGATCGGCTTTTGAACGCAAATATGGAGCTCGTAAATCACTGATTGGTGAAAGAAAGCTGGATAGACGTTTGGCCTTAATTACGACAACCTCAGCGCTTGGGCGATCCTCAGTGTACAACCGGATCCGATACGAGGGTCGTACACTCTTTAAGAGCGTTGGATTTACTGAGGGATCTGGCGATTTCCATTTTGCAAATGGGCTTTACGACTCAATCTGCCAGTATACGGTGCGCTACTGTCAGCCAACCGCCAAACAGGAAAGATGGGGAACAGGATTCCGAAACAGGCGGGAAGTCGTTAGAAAATGCTTGGCTAAGATCGGGCTCTCACCGAACTGGGCTTATCACGGAGTGCGTCGCGAAGTCTTCGTCGTTCCTCTGGCTAAAAATACACAACAATTCCTAGCTGGCCAGCATTCAAGACTTCAGTGGTTTGATCAACCTGCCTCAGACTTGTTTGCTGCGTTTCGTGAAAGGTGGTTACTTCCACGTGCTAGCCGGGATCAAAGGTACAGAGATTTCATTCCGTCCAGCTATAGGCTTTGGGGAAAGGCGACAAACAATGGCGGATGAGGCCGCGCCATTCGCCGACTTACCCGCCGCGTTGGTTGAGGAAGTGTTGGAACAGACCGCGGCGGTCGGAGATCTCCTGCTGAAGACTTTTCGCGAAGTGAAGCAGGATCGAGCCGCCTACCGCCAAGCACTTAAAGATCGAAACCTTATTCTTCACGAGTCCTCCTTGGGCTACCCGCCGTTGCCAACGACATGTGCCACAGACGGCTCTTATGCTATTGACCGTCTGCTTACAGTCGATCTAGCAGCTGCAGCGGCAGTTGCCGTTGAAGGCCTTACTCCGCCGTCCGAAAAGCGCCATTGGGATAGGCCGTATCACTCGACGTACGTGGTTGCGGAAGTTCATCACGCCGATACTGCGACCGTATTACGGGCGGTCATGTTAGGGCGGGAATTGTTGCTCGCGGTTCGCGCGCCTCACGATCTCGTTATGCTCGATATGACACTCACTCTCCCGATCATTTATTTTAATCAAGCTCTCAACCAAGCCGCGGAAGCCTCAATGCTTCAGTGCTCACAAGAGTTCCTATCGAATTGTTGCGACTACTTGGAAGCCTATAATTCTATTCTTCGCGCTGAGCGTTCCGACAGAAACTATGTGGGTTTGCCAAAGTACTCTACGCGTCGCGAGATCGGTCGCGCTGTTGGATGGCCGGGAGCTCACGACGATCGAGGATTTCTGACACTAATATTGCAACCCGGGGAGTTGACTAGTCCGATGGATATAGAGCAGCCACCGCAAGAATGGCACCTGAACACCTCTCGGGTCCCGCTACCGATTCGGAATAGAGTTCACGACTTGGCGTCGGAGATTGTTGAGGGCCTCAGGGGCCTCCAGATTTTCTACTACAAGCCACACGAATGGTTGCCGGCACTTAGAATAGAATTAGCCCGCAATGTCGGAGCCAACAAACATAGACTTGGCTCCATAATTCAGGGCTTGAAGCATCAGTGTGCGACTGCTTCAATGCTTGAACCGTATCCGCTTTACCTTGCTGATCGGACAGTAAAGGCCTTGGCTAGGGCGCTTCCAAGCTTCCGACAAGTGACAACTCAACGAATCTCTGATCAGTATGAAGGCGATATCGGCGAAGTATTTTTTGCTATGCATGGCTACCGCAGCGAAACAGGAGGCTAACGATGACGGACCACAAGAGCGACTTAGACACTCTCGTAGATGCGACAGAGCGACTCGGAGTAATTGGCTCACCATCGTCTACGTCGCAGTTAGCCCTCGATATTCTTGGCTCAGCGGTGTCGCGAAAACTCGTGGGTGAATTGGCACTATTTCGATTCGTCCAAGACTCGTCTCCGCACTACGCGTTGGGGCAAATCACTGAGGTTCAGCTTCGTAACATCTGGCATGAGGATCCTACAATGCGTAGTCTCATTCGTCAGCGCGGGCGTGTGGATGCCGTAAGCGAACGACAAGATACACACCTTGGCAAGATGGTAATCAGTGCCGTTTTTCGGAAGGGTGGTCCTGGCGGATATGAGCCCAGCATTCTGGGCACCGTTCCGTCTACAGGTACGACTATCCATCTAGTAACGGACGAGGTGCTCGAAGAACTTCTACGCCCATATCAAGAACAGATCTTTTATCTGGGCCACGTATATGGGTCTAAGCCAAAGCTACCACTTTGGTTCAAGCACTTCGATAGAGGGCCAGACGGCGCGGGCGAAGCTTACCACTTAGGTGTTTTTGGCAAAACTGGTTCCGGCAAGTCCGTCCTGGCCAAGATGATCCTTCTGGCCTATGCGCGCTATCCGAAAATGGCATTACTTATTGTTGATCCTCAGGGCGAATTTGCAAAAGACATACAGGGCCGCTTCACTGGTGAGTTCACGTTGCCTGTGGGAGATGTTGCTAAGAAACTCGGAAAGCAAACAGTTATTCTAACGGTTCGCAATCTGGTCTTGGACACATGGGAGCTACTTGAACAAATACTCTTCGAATCGCTATTCTTCGAGCGATTGACCGTACCCAAGGGAGAGAACCGGCAGCTCGCGTGCAGTATCCTCGCAGATAAATTACGAAAGGCGCATGTGAAGCTAAAGGATTTATACACGCGCGGCTCGTTCGATAAGGCTTGGGAAATTCTCTGCGATGAAAAGGTTCAGAAAGTTTTCTACCGTACAGAGGGTTCGAGGGCAAGATTTGATAGCGCCCTCAAGGAAGCGGACCAAGAAGAATTCTATTCCCAATATTGGAAGGGCGTGACAGAACTGTTCCGGGCAGATCGGCAAGGTGCCAAGAGCATAGAGAACGCATTGTCTTGGCTTCTTAATCCCGATGCCGCAAACCGACCAATCCTAGTAATCGATTTATCTAAGGAACAGGCAAAAGACCTATTTTGGAATGACCGGATTCAAGCGCTTGTCATTAAGCGGCTACTGGATGGCCTGAGCCAAAGCGCAGAATACTTCTACAAAGAAGGGCAGAGTCTCAATGCTCTGGTCGTTATCGATGAGGCACACAGATTGGCACCCCGTGAATTACCGAGGGACGACGACGCGGCGAGAGGAGTTAGGGCCGTACTGGTAGATGCTGCTCGGACAACCAGAAAATATGGATTGGGCTGGCTCTTCATCAGCCAGACACTTTCGAGCCTCGATTCGGAAATCATTCAGCAACTTCGAATCTTCTTCTTTGGTTTCGGTTTGGCGCTTGGTCAAGAGTTTGTTTCGCTTCGGCAGCTCGTCGGCTCGTCGGGAACAGCCCTGGATCTATATCAACTCTTTCGCGATCCACATTCAGCTTTCGACGCGGCTAGTCGCCAGTATTCGTTCATGACGATCGGTCCAGTTACGCCATTATCATTTTCCGGGAGCCCTCTGTTCCTGAATGCCTTCAACTCAGTTGAGAAATTCCTTCTAGCCAATAAGTTACACAGCGCTGCGATGCGTTAAGAGTTTCTCGGCCAGGATTTGGATTCATCGACGGCAGAGATCAATTCCGCTTCATGCCGAGAAACTCGGAACACTGATTATTGAAAATCGCAGAATCGCAGGCCCGGCCAGGGCCTTCGTGTTGACTAAAACTGGAGGTTGAATAGCTGCGCTAGGATGTGCTGAACGGTTTCAGCATAGATATCAATGTCTTCATCCGTCACACTTGCCGTCGCTCGCTCATGAATCAATTTATTCCTAAGCTTGTAGTAGTGGTTAATTTTTGCTAGGTGAACTGGATCCAGTGTAATTACCTTCTGAACCTCCTTAATTACATCACTGCGCCGGTCGAATAACTTCTGCAAGGCATTGTCGCTTATAGTTATTGAGGGTGTATGAACGAGGAATTCTTTCAATGATATTTCGAGAGTGCTATCCAACAGAATTAGTGCGATTCGGTTCTTAGTTTGATACTTCTGGCGCCGTATCAGATCTACGGCCGCGACCGACTCGATCGGACCAACCAGCCACGGTTGATCCCTCATCACTTTGAGGTTGTAATCCCTCAAATGATCAATTCGGTGCTTGAGAACTTTCGGCAATGGAGGTAGATGGGACTTCTTTATTGCTCTTACGTTCTTCACTTTTATTTGTAAGGGCTTGCCAGTCTCATGCGCGAGTACCTCACTGTCCCAGACCTCTCGCAGTCGGCGAGACAATTTAGAGAATTCGGAGACCACCTCAATCAAACCGTCTTGAAGGGCGATGAAAGTAGGATGACTGTAGACAATGCCGGATTTTGTGCTATTCCAAGGCATGTGTTTGGCAGAACCCCTCAACCTTGCGATAACTCGGCAGAGCGAGGCGTCGGAGTGCGGAATCCCTGCTTTACCTGAAATATACCCGACGCTTCTATCCTTGAGTTCTTTGGCGATTAATCGATCGTTGCGATAGAAGTACGCCCCATATTCGTCACCGCCGGCTTCGCGTGTCCTAACCAGTCCACCTGTGATGCTGACCTCAACCGTTCCGCCGTCATCCGTAGGCAAGTCGAATTTGAAGTCCCTTGGAAGAAAATTCGGAGGATACGCCCAGGTATCAAACGTTATTGAAGTCAAACTCTTCTTATTCAGAACGATTTGAAATTTCCGACTAGCCAAGTACCGACCATAAGTGGCGCACAAGTGATTTCGAAGAATGTCTTCGTCCTCTGCCGTAATCCGCCTGCGCAATTTTGAAACTTCAACCATGGTAGTTCGCTCAGCGATCGGCTCGATCTCGTACGCCGGAATCTCCCATGACTCGCTTTCTAGCCAGTCGTAATCTATGTCGATTTGAAACGACTTTGCCTTTTCATAACGAGAGCGGATCGTCGTATTTTCCCCTAAAGCTACCACTGCGCGCTTGCTGCCAACGCCAAACATTCCGATAAGGTCCTCATCCCGGCTGTTACCGGTTCCACCGGGACGCACCAATAGCTCCAAATCTGATTCCCGAACACCACCGGCATTATCTTCAATGCGGATGATTTGGCGGTCGGTATCTAGATCGATCTTTATGAAGACAGGGGTTGCCTGCTTCCCTCGAAGATAGAGGTCTAACGCATTGTCAACTAACTCGCATATTGAGGTCTCTAACGAGTAGTCTTGAATGATCGACCAAAACAGGCGCTTATTCGGGGTGCCGTCAAGAATCTTTGCTTCACGCTTCAATAGAGACTCCTGGGTGAACGGAGTGGATTAGAGCCTGGACGAAATAACTTATACCCCGCATTGGACGAGTGCAAGAAAAGACGCTTGCTTCTGATCACCTGAAGTGCCCACCTCGTTGTCACGAGGCGATGCACCTGCCACGAATAAACCGGCCCGTCATGGGATCGAGGCTTTAGGTGCATGATTTCGTCTGTGCGCATTCAAGTGATCAAGTCTATTTACTTGAGGCAAATCGCCCAAACACCGAAATGAGTGGCCTTTCCTTTTTTGTACGCAAATCTGTACAATGAACTTTGATCAAGGCACATGAAACAAGAAACTACAACAGACGACAAAGCGGCGGCGTTGCTGCGAGTGGCCTCATATCTTGGCCGCCCGCAGAAGTTCATGCCGGTGGGGGATGCGCGGGCGGAGATGCGTCGCACTCTAGATCTAGTTACAAAGGGAAGCGTTGTTCTTACCACGCACGGCGAGCCAGAGGCGGCGGTTGTGCCTTTCACTACCCTCGAAGACATGCGACGTGCTCTCTTACATCTACTCGTTGAGGAAATGGGCGCAAGCTTTGAGCGTTCTCAGGAGAGAGCGCGATCTCAAAGGGGAGATACTCCTGCGACCAGCGAAGAGGAATTAGAGGCTCTAGTCGGAGAGGCCGTCAAGAAGGCGCGAAAGCGGAATGGTAAGTCTTCTCGTAAGGTATCGCGCGGTTGAGCATGCCGCCTGCTCCTGATCAAACGAACACCATTGAGAATGAATTACGCATCGTTGTCGATGCGCAGATTGTTCTCGCAATGTTTCTCACGCGCCGCGACCGTCCGAAAGCGGCTTCGCCTAAGCGACACCTACTGGATCTCTTAACTCAACCAAGTTTTCGCTGGTCGTGGAGTCCTGACATTATCGACGACTATGAGCGCGGCGCAAACGCGGTCGAGGCTGACGAACGTATCATCCGGCGCGCAGAATTTGATCGCGTCGGATTTGAACTACTGCTTGCTGCGCTGCAACTTGAACCAGCGGTCGCTGTGTCAGTCAAGACGATGCGCGACGCTCGCCGTCGCATATTGCAAGCGCCGCGAGCGGCTGAACGCGATCTTGACGATGCGGTCTATCTAGCCTGCGCGGTGGATGGGCACGCGCAGTTTCTTGTTACTCAGGATTCGGATTTGCGATCGTTGGGAGAGACTTACCAGGGCGTGTATATTGTCGCTTGGAACGCACTCGAAGTTGAATTGGCGAAGCGAGGACTGTTAGTAATGGGTGACCGTGGGTGATGAAGCCCCAAGGCCCCTGACCGTGGGGAAAATTGTGTCGGTCTTGAACTGAAACAGGCTGATTTAGGCGCGCATAGGCGCAAACGAAAATGGGCTGCGATCCGCGTAAACGTTGGTTGATGTGGTTACAACGTCATAGGCGCGCTATCACGTTGCTGGATTCATAACCCCAAGGTCGGGGTTCGATCCCGCCCCCCGCTACCAACATCCCGCACAATATCAATGATTACAGCTCAAGCCGCAGAAAGCGATTTCCTTCTCGGGGAAGGGAACTTGAAAAGCTTTTGATTGCTGGTCTTAGCTCAACCATTCGGATCAACAACGCAGGCTCGGAAGTTCGTTACTCTGTCTTTATAAGTACTGCAATGCGTAGGCCTCGTCAGCCGTATCGGTCGAAGGCTCTAGCGTCCTCGGACTAGCGGAAACAAAATGAGCGGGATTTGACCGCCTCTCTCTAGTGAATTAGCTGAATAACTCGCTAATGACCCTTAGTGAGGGTACACGACTCGGCCGCTACGAAATCCAATCGCCCGCTCGGCATGGGCGAAATGGGTGTGTCTAGCGCTTGATAGGGATCTGGATCAGACAGTCGCGAATCAAGATTCTTCCTCCAGCTCCAGCCTCGCACCAACAGCGATTGCAGCGCTCGGAAGCAAGAGCACTTTCGGGCTTTGCATCATCCGCACATCATCACAATCCATGAGGTGGCACCGCCTCGTGTCTTGCCCTTTGAGCGCGACTAAGTTCATCAACTGAGATACACTGCGCCAGCGCAATGGGTTCAAGCTGGTTGACAGCCTTAGGATTAGGCTTTCGGTTCGGTTGGTTCTTCCTTTGGCGGCATAGAAAGCGGCGACAAGTCACGGCACTTCGCCACAACTGCTCTTCGAGATCGAAGGAACCAATTATGCGTCAAGTAAAGAGGGACAGCGCTTCCTCGTAAGCGTGGTAACCGAGAAGGCATCCGCGCCGCCGATTAATATGGTGCTAAATTGGACCGCGCAGTTGAAGAAATGACCCTCGTCAACCAAACCATCTCGCATTACAAAATCGTCTCGAAAATCGGCGCGGGCGGGATGGGCGAGGTCTACTGTGCCCACGATTCGCGGCTTGATCGTGAGGTTGCTATCAAGTTACTTCCGGCTGATTTCGCGAACGACCAGGAGCGATTACGCCGATTTGAGCAGGAGGCTAAAGCGACCTCGGCTCTTAATCATCCAAACATTCTGAGCGTTTACGACATCGGCGAACACGAAGGCTCGCCATTCATCGTCTCTGAACTGCTTGAAGGCGGGGAACTTCGCGAGCGTCTCGATGAAATGCCGATCCCATTGCGAAGAGTAGTCGAATACGCACAGCAGATCGTCAGCGGTCTGTCGGCCGCGCACGAAAAAGGAATCGTCCACCGCGACCTGAAGCCCGAGAACGTCTTTATTACCAAAGACGACCGGGTGAAGATCCTCGACTTTGGGCTTGCTAAGCTGCGCGGACCCAAGAGTGATGAAAGCAGTTCAGAGGACGCGACGCGAAAAGCGATCACGAATCCCGGCGTTGTAATGGGAACCGTTGGTTACATGTCGCCGGAGCAGGTGCGCGGCCAAACAACGGATCACCGTTCAGACATCTTTTCATTCGGCGCAATCCTGCACGAGATGATCACGGGGCGCCGTGCCTTCCGGCGCGAAACGATGGCCGAGACGATGACGGCGATTCTCAAGGAAGAGCCGGAAGAATTAAGCGCAACAAATCCCAATATCAATCCAGCGCTGGAAAGGATCGTGTCCCGCTGTCTCGAAAAGAAAACCGAGCGAAGGTTTCACTCAGCGCACGATCTCGGCTTTGCATTAGAGTCGTTGTCAGCACCAACAAGCTCCTCAGGGAACACGATGACAACGGCAGCGACGGCTGCAGTTGTCGAAACGCGATGCAGCTTGGCTTGCGCGCATTCCATGGCTGGCGTTTGCAGTTGCGGCAACCGTTGCGATCGTCGCTTCCTTTTTTGCATTCAAGAATTCCCGGCGAACGGGTGACGAATGCGGCGCGGTTCGCTTAACCGTCACCTTCGGACAACGTACGACCGGCCTTGGGCAAATAGCAATTTCACCGGATGGTCGTAACCTCGTCATTTCTGCCATCACTGAGGGCAAGCCCCAACTATGGCTGCGACCGTTGAACTCATTTACGGCACGGGTGATTCCGGGCACGGAAAGCGTCCAGGGTTTTCCGTTCTGGTCCCCCGATAGCCGATCCGTTGCTTTCGCAACCGGCGGCAAGCTCAAAAAAATCGATCTGGCAGATGGTACAGTGCAATCCCTTTGCGACATACCATTCGGGGACAGAAGAGGTTTCGAAGGCACCTGGAACCGTGATGGCACCATTCTCTTTTTCGTCGGCGGAAAAACCATTTATCGTGTTCCAGCGACCGGCGGAAAACCTGAGCCGATTCCCGGCATGGACCAGTCGCGCCAGGACGTGCTCTTCCGTTGGCCACGGTTTCTACCTGACGGCAAGCACTTTCTCTACCTTGTCACGACTGCTCAGGAGGGCACGTCAGAAGTTTTTGTCGCCACACTTGATGGTAAAGAGTCGAAGCGTTTGCTCACAGCACAGTCAAGTGCGATTTACGCTAATTCGCCGAATGGCGGCGGGTATCTGCTCTTCGCGCGCGATGGAGCGCTGCTGGCTCAGCCCTTTGACGCGAGAAATCTTACTCTTACCGGCGACTCTATACGTGTCGCAGATCAGGTAAGAATAAACTCTAATAGTCGTGCATTCTTTTCAGTTTCAGATAACGGCACCCTGGTCTACGATCAGTTTGCTGAAGGTGAGAATCGTCAGCTAACGTGGTTTGATCGCGCTGGCAAGCAGCTCGAGACATTTAGCGAAAAGGGAACGTTTATCGGACTGAAACTATCGCCTGACCGGAAGAGGGCGGCGGTATCGCGACGTGATCCGAGAACAGGCGTTTTCGATTTATATGTGATTGATGTGGTAAGGGGAGCGACCACCCGCCTCAGTTCAGGGCCTTTTGACGTTGCCGATTTCGTTTGGTCACCCGACAGTAATTACATTGCCTGGGTGTCAGTTAAGGGATCCACTTATCAACTCCTGCGAAAACTTGCCAGCGGTAGCGGCCAGGAAGAAGTCTTGCTGGAATCAAGCAAAAACATTGGGCCAACAGATTGGTCCGCGGACGGTAAGTTTATTCTGTATACGGACATTGATCCGAAGAGCAGAAGGGATATCTGGGTCTTACCGCTTGAGGGCGACCGTAAGCCCTACGTGTTTTTCCAAACGCCTGTTGACGATACCTCGGCGGTGTTCTCACCAGACGGACGATGGATCGCATATCGATCGAGTGAATCGGGAAATCCAGAGATTTACGTTCAGACTTTTCCTGCGTCAGGTGGTAAGTGGCCGGTGTCAACCGCAGGAGGGCTAAGCCCCGTCTGGCGTCGCGACGGAAAGGAATTGTTCTACATTACGCCCGATGGAAAGTTGATGGCGGTAGAGATAAAAATTGGCAGCACATTTGAGCCAGGTGTTCCCAAACTTCTGTTTGACGTCGCGACTGCGCGAACGCTGGCTACCAGTGCCTACGATGTTTCGACTGATGGGCAACGGTTCCTTTTCATTAGCGGGCAACTAGACACGAATCCTTCTTCGCTCGCTGTCATCGTTAACTGGACCGCGGAATTGAAGAAATGACGGATTGACATAGCACCTTACAAATTGGAAGGAATTTGATTAACGGGTAGAAATGCATCCATAACCCCAAGGTCGGCGGTTCGATCCCGCCCCGCGCTTCGCCTAGCTCTTGCGCCAAATGAAGACTAGTCCCGCATGACCAGAATTAGTCCCACGAGACAGAATATCAGGCCGAGAATATTTCGCAGAGACAGATGATCTTTGAAGATGATGATGCCGATCGGGACCAACATGAGCGTGACCGCAACATTGGTCGCAACCGCAGCCACGCTGATTCTCCAACCCGATCGATACGCCAACAGGAAACCCACTTCAATACAGGCAGCGGCAGCTCCCACAACAAAGACCGCCCAGTTCGATTCCCGAAAAGAACTAACAAAAGATTTGTTACCCGGAAAGGCGAAGACACAGACGGTCAAAACCACTATGCCTGCCACATAGGCGATGATGGTCGCATAGAATGGATTGATTTCTTTCGGTATCGATTTTTGGGCCAGATGATAAAAGAGCATCCCGCCCACAGCCAGGCCCAATGGAAAATAGAAGGTTGTTCTCATCGTCGTCATGATGTCTCACCAGTCTTGAACGTGTGGGGAAACGATCGATTCGATTCAAAGCCAGATCGAAAACAGATTCGAGACCTCCGGTTCTGATGACAGTTCTAAGGAGCAGCCAAGCATCCACGAACTCAGACGAAATAACTCAAAACAGACTCAGGCTTTCGTGTTGCTTCGGGTGGTTTCGTGGATGGTTCTATTATTCCGATAGCCCCTACAGCTTCCTCACGTCGATGTAATAGAGTTCGGTCGCCACCTCGAAGTCGTGTTTTGTGAGCCCCGTCTTCATTGTCTGCCACTCGGTTGTCGGTTGAATAATCTGCCAATGGGCTTTCGTCCCGACCTGCACCGGCATCGCGAACTTTGGTTCATCCGCTTGCCAGCGATAGGAAACAGTGCCGTCGCCGAACTTCAATTCCAGCGCGGGTAGAGCCGTGTGGCGCAGGTATTGATTAAAGATCGGGGTCAGGTTCATCCTCGTCTTTTGGTTGAAGTAAGCCACGATGTCCTCAGTCATGATCGATTGATATTTGAAGTGCTGATAAAAATCGTGCAATAGCGCCCACCACTTCTGATCGTCATTCAAGACACTGCGCAAAGTATTGATGAAGAGCGCGCCTTTGAAGTACATGTCCTGCGGAGGCGTCGCATTGACGCCGCGAGGTGCAATGACGGGTTGCTGATTCCTGACTTTGGCTTTCAATGCGTTCGTGTACTTCAGGCCATCCGCTTTGCCATACATGTACTCGACATAAAGGCACTCGAGATAAGTGGTCCAGCCTTCATGAATCCACATGTCGGACCGGTCTGCCGCGGTGACGCTGTTGCCGAACCATTCGTGTCCGCTTTCATGAATGATGATGAAGTCGAACCTCGTTGAAATGCCGACCCCGGTCCAGTCGCGTTCGAGATAGCCGTTCGCGAAATGATTTCCATAGGCGACCGCGCTTTGGTGCTCCATGCCTGCGTAAGGCACCTGGATCAACTTGTAACCATCCTTCTTGAACGGATACTCGCCGAAGTAATGCTGGTAGGCTTCGAGCATTCCCCTGGCCTGAGCAAATTGTCTTTTCGCCTTCTCCAAATCTTCCGGCAGCGCGTAGAAATCCAAAGAGAGATCGCCAAGCCGATCCGCGAAGTGCGCATAGTTCCCGATGTTCAGCGAGACGTCGTAGTTGTTAATAGGATACTGCACCAGCCAATCCCAACGTGTGTATCCGTCGTGAAGATCAGCCTTGCCGATGAACTTTCCGTTGGAAACATCAGTGAGATTGTTCGGTATCTCGACGCTGATCTTCATCGACTCGACTTCGTCTTTCCACTGATCTTTGTTCGGCCACCAGATGCTGGCGCCTTCGCCCTCGCAAGCAGTGAAAATCCATGGCCGGCCAACTGGGTCTTTGCCGAAAGTGAATCCCCCGAAACGGCCAATCGTTTGCGGCGTGCCGGAATAATAGAAGTCAAGCGAATAAGTGCGCCCGGCTTTCAACGTTTCGGGAAAGTCGATGAAGACCGCGCCTGAGTCGCGTTCGTATTTGAGTTCCGTCGACTTACTGTCCGACTTCTGACCTCTGATCTCTGACTTCTGAAACAGAATCTTATCGACCTTCAAATTGTCGTAAAGATCGAGTTGAATCCGCGTATCGTCCTTGAGCATCTTGAAGCGGATCGTGTTCCTGCCGCTCACAAACTTCTTCTCCGGATCGACGCGGATGTCGAGATCGTAGTAGAGCAGATGATTGTTGGCCCGGTACCGCCCGTATTCACCGCGCAGGATGTTGGCGTGGGTTGGGGTTGGCGAGGCTTGCTGTGATCCAGTCGCCCTAGTCTGTCGTATTGATTGGGCAAAGAACACCCCGGTGAACGTCAGCGAAAGGAAAAGCCTCGCTACGGATTTGCGAAGGATGAAATCACACATCAAGCTACCTCATCGGCATTCAAACCAACTTTCCATACCTTGCTTCAGCGTCAGTCTCAAAGAGGACTACTAAGCGCTTCCTTCAGAACTTTGCAGGTCGCCTGCGACGATTCATGTAAATCTTCAATAACCGAACATCCGACCCCGTCGCCGCTTATTTGCATATTGCCGAGCCGAATGGCGTCGGGTAGCGGATTATTGTCGTTGTATTCATCAATGGTCCCTGCAGCAATCCTAGTGGGCTTGATGGTGTCGTGCAGTACAATCAGCCATCTCTGCAGGGGATCGTCAATTTCGAAGCGTAATCCGAGTCGCTGAATCACCTCACCAGCCCTTTTGGCTATGCCCTCGAAATGTTTCCAAGTCGATATGGCGCTATTTACCGATCCATCTTTTATTGTTACCCAATGCTTACATGTCCGGTTCGGATAAAAACGATTGTGTTCGGTGTCATACCAGCACGACAACCAGAATTCTGGACTGAGATGCACGCCGGAAACAGTGAACAATCCTCGCCATCCTTCAGAAACACTTCGTCGGAAACGCCATGACCAGCGACTCTTTTGAACTTCATTTTAGTTGGGTCGCTGGAACCTTCGAGCCAATCTAGCTTGATATGCATGAGTGCTACGTAATCTTCTGGGCGACTCTGGAACTCACGCTCCAGCAACGAAAGCGAATCGGCGTCTGCGGCCGACATGTCTGCGCTCACGCCGTTTGACGGGACATCGTGCCGCATGACTGGTCGTCGGCACCCTTCGAGGAGTTTCGCATATCCCTGCTCACGTTCCTCTAGGAGCCAGTTGATGTAATGGAATTGTGCCAGTGAGCCTTTGATGGGGGTGTCGTCGAGCCGCAGGGGAATGAAGCGGCGCTCCTTGTTCAGCGGATCGCGGAAACGGAATGTGTAGCTCTCCAACCCCGCCCAGTCAGAGCCGAACGCATTCGCCGACATGCACAGCACGAGCACCCGTGACCCCTCTAATCCTTCCTCGATCTTTGCCGGGATGCTGTGGCCGGGCTGGACTTCCCATTCATCGAACCAGACGCGTAGCCCATCCGCCCGCAGCCGCTCTGCGATGACGCGAACCACGGCTTTGTCTTTTGAGCTGTGGTTGAGGAAGACGTCGTAGCGGAAATCGTTCATCAAGGTAGCCCGCTGACCCGGGCTGAGGTTGGCGGTAACGTTTACAGACTTGAAGCCGCCAATAATGCCTGTTCGACGGCCGGGGGCAACGGCACGGGATGGAAGCGGTCCGCGAGAAAGGCATAGTCCTCACCGCTTTCGTCGACAACGCGCAGGTAGCCTTCGGCGGCCGCATCCTCATCAGGAATGACGCGATAGAGTTTGCCTACTTCGAGCGAAGCCGGATAGTCGCTGTTATCGAGACAGACTGCAAAATGAATGGCTTGGTTTTCCATGTTACTGTTCACTGATCTAGAAACGGCAGCTTGATTTTGAACTCTCGCTTACCGATCCCGTGCGCCTCGTACCAATGAATCTCGGCGAGACGCATTCTGCCACTAACCAGGCGAACGTTGGCAACTCCTTTCAATTTACGCCATCGGGCTTTGCCATACCGTTTTCGCAAACGAGCACCGTCACGAACGCCTGGCCCGGCAGCGATGGTTTCAATGTCAGTTATCTCGCCAACGATCTCAAAATCAATCACGACGTATGTTGCTCTAAGCTATCGTCGTTTTCAAGCGTTTCGCGCGTGAATTGATTGCCCTCGTCACCAAGAGGCCCTCAATCGGATCAAGCACCACGACATTGCTGCCTTGCGCGAAACGGCCGGCATACTCTCCGCGCACACCATTGCTGAAGTCATACTCTTCCAGCATGTCCGCATCACGCTCGCTACTTGCGTCCTGACTCATATCTGCTCTTTTCACTCGCGCCAGCTAAGCGGGCACTAATAATTTGTATTCTATCACCTCGATCCGCGTGCACCACGACGAGATGTCGTTGCTGGTACGATAATCCAGTAATTACGAAACGGTTGGCGTCCTCGGAATGCAACGGTCGACCACGGTTATCGAGAGCAAGTCGAAGAACACGGTTGCTGCTTCAGCAAATGAGACGCCGTGCTTTTGATAGTTGGATTCCGCTTTTGCCGGGTCCCACTCGAACTCAGTGTCCATGGCGAGAATATACGTAATATGAAGAGCGAAGAGAAACTTGCCCGGACTGGCGGTATGCATTACCTACATTACCAACGCTAAACCGCCTGACCTGCCGCGTAACCCGAAGCCCAGGCCCACTGAAAATTGTAGCCGCCCAGTTGACCCGTCACATCGACAACTTCTCCGATGAAGAAGAGTCCCGGGACCCGCTTTGCGGCCATTGTCTGCGAAGACAGTTCAGCGGTAGAGACGCCACCCGCAGTCACTTCCGCTTTCTTGAAGCCCTCGGTCCCCGCCGGCGTGATTTGGAATCCTTGAATCTTTCCGGCAATGTCGGATAGTTGACGGTCGTTGAATTGCTTGAGCGGCCGCGAAGGAAAGTAAAGATCGCACCAGGCCTGAGCGAAGCGCCGCGGCCAATGCTGCGCGAGGAGATTCGCCAGTTCGATCTCGGCACCTTGCCTGTCCCTAAGCACTTCCAAAATATCTTCGTCGGGCAGCAGGTTGATGACGATCGGCGCGCCGCGTTCCCAGTACAGGGAAATTTGTAGAATCGCGGGGCCGCTCAAGCCACGATGCGTAATCAGAATATTCTCGCGGAATTCTGTGTCTGCAAATTTGACTGAAGCGTCGAGCGAAATTCCGCTTAACGAACTCAACTGCCTTTGCACAGTCGAGCTCAGGGTGAAAGGCACCAGCGCCGGCCGCGGTGGTTCGATCTTCAGACCAAATTGCCGCGCGACGTTGTAACCAAAATCGGTCGCACCCAGCGGGGCGATGGACAAGCCGCCGGTTGCGATGACTAGTGAAGCTGCCTTGAAGACTCCCTGATTAGTCTCAATGGAAAAATCGCTTTCCTGGCTTATGCGGCGCACCTGACATCCGCAACGAATCTCGACCCCTGCCTCAGCGCACTCGCCGAGCAACATATCAATGATCTGTTGCGAGCTTTCATCGCAGAAGAGTTGGCCCAGCTTCTTCTCGTGGCACTTGATACCGTGTTTTTCGACCAGCGCAATGAAATCGCCGGGCGGGTAGCGCGCCAGCGCGGATTTGCAGAAGTGTGGATTTGCCGAAAGAAAGTTAGCGGAGTTCGTATGAATATTAGTGAAGTTGCAGCGACCGCCGCCGGAGATCGCCATCTTCTTGCCGACTCGATCGGCGTGCTCTAAGACCAGAACGTTGCGCCCGCGCTTGCCCGCTTCAATCGCGCAAAAAAGACCCGCAGCGCCGCCGCCGATGACAATGACATCTGGATTGGACAATGAGCCAGGCAAGCGAAACACAAAAGCGAATAACCGTCGCTACCTTTGCCCTCGTCTTGAAAGCGCCATGCAGACCGCGCCGAGTATAAGAAGCAGAGGCGCTGCCCAGGGCAGACCAAGGTTGGCCACGCGATGTAGATTAAGGATCGCTACTACTGCTGCACCCATCAGCAAGAGGATTCCAAACGGTCTCAGAACATTCGTCATCAGGAATTACTCCCTCGTCGTAAAGAAGATTCTACCGAGAGTCCAAAATTACTCCGGCTAGTCAGCATTGGGCACCGGAATGCCGTGCACCTCTTTTCGCTTTCGCAGAGCATGTCTAAGAGTCTTAATCGTACCTCCGCCTTTACCTGACCAGAAGCCAAAAACGATCTGCGAAAGATCGACCATATAACGGTTTCTGAAAGCGCCGGCGCTCTGGCGCCTGGGAAGCCGCAGTTCAATCACCCGCTCAACCTGCGCCAACGATGTCTGTATTGGCCTGGGCTGGTCTTGCAGCGCGTAGGGAACAACGGCCCAACAGCTTTCATTCTGCTCAGCCAACCACTCAATGGCCCACTGGTCGATCCCACGCGTACCGGCAACCAGCCAGGTGCGGCCCTGATGCAAGAGCGGCGAAAGATGTTGTTCAAAGAGATGGCGAGCTGTCTCGCGATCGACGTCTCGGGATCCGGAGATTGTCACGGAGCCGGTGCGGACCATTGGATCAACGTCAATATGAACAGCCGAGCCGCTGCTCAATGACGCTGCCTCCCATGACTTCATCAGAAATGATCGCTCATCGGGCTATTGAACTAGTTAAGAGTTCCAGTTTAGCTTGCGTCTGCAATTTGCTGCTTGAACGTTGATCTCTGAACGCAGACCTAAGCTATACCGCTCAACGGTTATTGTTTCGCTTATGGACGCGGACAGTACGGGGCTGGAATTTGGGCGCCGGTTCTCGATTGCCTCGGGCTTCGGTGTTAACCTGCGGCTCCGCGGCGGGCGTGGGGACCGCCGAGGCAGTCCGCGCAGTCTCACCCCACTGCTGGCAAACCGCCAATCCTTCAGTTACAACTCTCAGCTTGTTCATCGCCGAAAGATGAACATCATCCGCTCTTTGACGCGAGTTTGGCTGCGTTATAAATTTCGCGTACTCGTCCAGAATCCCGGCAAATTCCCGCGCGGCGCGAGCTGCCTTTCGGGCTTCATCAGCCGCACTTTGCAAAGCTTCTTTTTGGCTCACTCGTTCTCCTTAAATCTAAATCAGTAGTTTGTTAAGAACCGCAGCAAAGCAACTGAATGCTTTCCACGGGATCTTTAGACGCGAAACATATCGGCGCGCCAGCCCTTGATGGCCCGCTTGATGTCGCCGGCCTTAGCCAGC
>DATNNY010000180.1:0-3466 GCA_035601635.1 Pyrinomonadaceae bacterium | reverse complement strand
CGGAGGAGGAAATGCGCGACGCCTTGTGCGAAGCGGTCCAAGCCGGGCTCGTTCTCTCTTTCGAGCACACCTGTCGATTTCTCCATGACCGTGTCCAGGAAGCAGCGTATTCCCTGATCCCGGAGGAATCGCGCGCCGCGGCTCATCTGCGAATAGGACGTCTTCTCCTGTCGCACACCCCGCCCGAGAAGCGAGAGGAGGCGATTTTCGAAATTGTCAATCAGCTCAACCGCGGCTCTCACCTCATTACGTCCGCGGAGGAGCGCGAGCGCGTCGCAGAGCTGAATCTTATAGCAGGCAGCCGGGCGAAGCTGTCGACAGCTTATATCTCGGCGCTTTCTTACCTCGCAGCCGCGCGGGCGCTGCTGACGCAGGAGAGTTGGACTAATAATTATGAGCTCATCTTCTCCATCGAATCTCTTCTCGCCGAGTGCGAACTACTGACCGCAGATATGGTAACGGCCGAAAATCGGCTATCCATGCTGTCGGAGCGAGCTAAGAGCGCGCACGATATCGCTATCATTACACGTTTGCGCCTCACGCTCTACCAGACCATGGATCGCAGCGATCGCGCGGTGGAGGTATGCCTCGAATATCTGCGACGCGGCGGTACCGACTGGTCGCCCTCTCCCACGAACGACGAAGCAAGGCGCGAATACGATCGAATTTGGTCCCAGCTTGGGAGCCGGCAGATCGAGGAATTGGTAGACTTACCGTTGATGACTAATCCGGACGTCCTTGACGCTATGGACGTTCTGGCGGAGGTGATGACACCAGCAAAGTGTTGCAACCTGAACTTGCTTTCACTCGTCGCTTGCCGGATGGTCAACCTCAGCCTCGAGCACGGCAACAGTGACGGTTCGTGCTTCGCCTACGTATGGTTTGCTATCGTATCCGGCCCGTGCTTCGGCAACTACCGGGATGGATTTCGATTCGGGCAGCTTGGCTATGAACTAGTCGAAAAACGTGGCTTGGCGCGCTACCAAGCCAGAACCTATATGTGCTTCGCAAATATCGTTATGCCATGGGCCAAACATGCTCGGAGCGGCCGCGACCTGATACATCGGGCCTTCGATGTCGCCAACGGAATAGGCGATCTTACCTTCACAGCGTATTGCCGCGATGAGTTGATCTCAAACGTTTTGACGGTGGGCGATCCTCTCGCGGAAGTGCAACGGGAAGCCGAGGACGCTCTTGCGTTTGTCCAGAAGGCGCGCTTCGGGCTCATCGTTGACATCATCGTCGGGCAGGTCGGATTTATCCGGACCCTCCGTGGGCTAACGCCTAAATTTGGGCGCTTCGACGATGAGAGTTTCGATGAGCTTCAATTCGAGCGCCATCTGGCAAGTGCGCCGGCTTTGATGCTGGCCGATTTCTGGTATTGCGTTCGAAAGGCACAAGCTCGCTTCATTGCTGGGGACAATGCTTCTGCTGTCGAAGCTGAGTTGAGGGCGCAGCGGCTCCTTTGGACATCACCATCGCAATTTGAAACCGCAGAATTTCGTTTCTATGGCGCACTCTCCCGCGCGGCATCTTGGGATTCCGCCTCTCCCGACCAGCGGCGGCAGCACTCCGAGGCTCTGGCGGCTCACCATCGCCAGCTCCAAGTCTGGGCGGGAAATTGCCCGGAGAATTTCGAAAACCGCGCGGCTCTCGTGGGCGCGGAAATCGCACGAATAGAAGGCCGCGACCTCGATGCCATGCGCCTGTATGAGCAAGCCATCCGCTCGGCGCATGCGAATGGGTTTGTCCACAACGAAGCAGTCGCATGGGAGGTCGCGGCACGCTTCTATGCTGCACGAGGCTTCGAGAAGATCGCGCAAACGTATTTGCGGGACGCGCGGTATTGCTATTTGCGCTGGGGAGCGGATGGCAAGGTACGACAACTGGAGCAGATCTATCCCCTTCTTAGGGAGAGAACGGCTCTGAGCGATCCGACAAGCACGATCCAGGCGCCAGTTGAGCCTTTAGAGCTCGATACTGTGCTTAAGGTCTCTCAGGCGGTGTCAGGAGAAACCGTCCTTGAGAAGCTGATTGACACCATCATGCGCACAGCCATTCAGCATGCAGGCGCTCAACGTTGTGTGTTGCTCCTTACAGAGGGGATTGACCTGGTGGTTAGGGCAGACGCTGCGGTGCAGGGTGAATCGTTGGTAGTGCATCTGCTGGACGATCCACTTTCCATGGCGGCGCTGCCGGTTTCTATCGTTCACTTCGTCGTCCGAACACGCGAACGCATTATTCTTGGTGACGCCTCCGCAATTAACCAGTTTTCTGCAGACCCATACATTCGTCACCACCAAGCCCGTTCTGTTCTCTGCTTTCCGCTGCTTAGTCAGGCCAAACTGATCGGCATACTCTATCTGGAACACAACCTCGCGCCCGGCGTCTTCGCGCCCGATCGGATGGCGGTGCTGAAGCTGCTCGCCTCCGAGGCCGCGATATCACTGGAGAACGCTCGGCTTTATGGCGACCTTCGGGAAAGGGAAGCGAAGGTTCGACGCTTGGTCGATTCAAACATCATCGGCATCTTTATCTGGCGCTTTGATGACCGGGTGGTAGAAGCAAACGATGCCTTTCTTCGTATCGTGGGATACAGCCGTGACGATTTTGTCTCGGGCAATTTGGAGTGGAGGGAACTGACCCCTGTTGAGTGGCGTGATCAGGACGATCGGCGATCCGAAGAGCTAAGGGCGACAGGAATTTCCCATCCATACGAGAAAGAGTACCTCCGAAAAGACGGCAGCAGAGTGCCGGTACTTGTCGGAGCAGCACTTTTCGAGGAGAGGGGAGATGAAGGTGTCGCTTTTGTTATCGATTTGACCGATCGGAAAAAAGCGGAAGAAGTGGAGCGGCGGTACATGCAAGTACAGACCGAACTTGCGCATGCAAACCGTCTCGCCGCGATGGGACAACTATCTGCCTCAATTGCGCACGAAATCAATCAGCCGATAGGATCGGCAATCACCTATGCCAATGCAGCTTCATCTTGGCTACGTGCCCAACCGCCAAACTTAGAAGAGGTTCAGCAGGCCCTTGGATTTATCGTGGAGAGCTGCGTGCGAGCGGGTGAAGTCATTGACCGAATCCGCGCGCTCGTAAAGAAAGCACCTCCTCTGAAGGCGCGACTCAACATCAACGAAGCGATCTTAGAGGTCATCGCGCTAATTCGCGGCGAATTGGCAAAGAATGGCATTTCCGCAAAGACGCAACTTGCGGATAGCCTGCCTCCCGTTTGGGCAGACCGCGTTCAGCTGCAGCAAGTAGTTCTCAATTTGCTCCTTAACGCGATCGAAGCGATGAGCGGAATGACCGAGGGAGCACGCGAATTGCTGATCCGCACTGAACAGACACACTCGGATGCTGTGCTTGTATCCGTGCAAGATTCCGGCCCTGGCTTTCCTCCCGAGGGCGCACAGCAGCTATTTGAGTCCTTCTACACGACCAAACCCGGAGGTCTAGGATT
>DATNNY010000179.1:0-2823 GCA_035601635.1 Pyrinomonadaceae bacterium | reverse complement strand
CTGGGCAAGGGAATCATCGAACGCGACATCGAAGCAACCGTGCCCGATAAAGCAACTGAACTAATCTTGTATTGTGGGGGCGGTTACCGATCAGCTCTGGCGGCTGACGTGTTGCAGCAGATGGGTTACACGAATGTCTGGTCGATGGCCG
The DNA here is from genome assembly GCA_035601635.1 of Pyrinomonadaceae bacterium. Lineage (GTDB taxonomy): Bacteria > Acidobacteriota > Blastocatellia > Pyrinomonadales > Pyrinomonadaceae > UBA11740. The sequence continues at coordinate 2,672 of DATNNY010000179.1, read as the reverse complement.
GCGGGTGGAAGGCCTGGAAGGAATCAGGTGCGCCCGTGGAAAGCTGAATTTCGCACTTACTGCTTCAGCACAAAATTCCCCGGCACAAATTCAATCGCACTGGCTTCGCCGTCGGCTTTACTGCCCGTCCTGGCCGCGGCGTAAGTCATGACGACCGCGTTTTCAGGTCTGCGCGGGCCACATACGATCTCGCGCGGCACCTCGTTGGTGAAAGCGATAATTGCCAGTCGTTCAAAATTATCGCTGTGAAACTGAAGGAGGCGTTCGCCGGCCCGCACCTTGAAAGTCATTCCTCTGGCATTGCATTCGATAGCGGTAAGAATTCCTCTTATTCGCAACTCCCCTTCATGTGGTTTTCGCAACGATTGAGACAGCAGCACGTCCCAATCAGGCTGAACTGAATCAGGCAGAGCGACTGAATTTCCGTCACTTCGCGGTGGCTGGCCTGATGAATTCTCGAGGCGCGGCGCCAATTGCTTCTCCAATGCCCTGTCCTGGGCCAGTAGCGCCTCGCTGCGGGTGATGCCTTCCATCAGGGACTGCGCTTGTTGCCGCAATTCCGGATCGGGACTGTTGCCAGTCATTGGTCCCAGCAGCCGGCGCGCTTCCGCAAAGCCTTGCTTGCACATATAGAGCTGGGCCAGCATGAAGACCACACGCTCATTAGAACGAGACATCGTCACTACGCGCTTTAGCAGCTCGATCGTTTCGTCGACCTCTTCATTGCGGACGACGTTGATGAAACCGAGCAGCGCATAGCTTTCAGGAAAGTCTGGTTTGAGTGCGATTGCCTTTCTTAGTTCGGCCCGCATGGTCGTTGCGTCTTCAGGAGCATAACTGTTGACGATCTGTGAACCTTCAAACGTCAGGCCGCTGAGGGCGTACGCATAATAAAAATGAGTCAGGTAGTTCTGTGAATTTCCGGCCACGGCTTTTTCTAAATACTGGCGAGCATCTGCCAACCGGCCTTGTCGCACGCGCAGCATTCCGAACGAGGCTTCGGCCATGGGCAGTTCCGGACTCAGCGTCAGCGCCTGTTGCAGGTGAGACTCGGCGTCGTTCAAGCGACGCGTGTGCAGCAGCAGATCGCCAAGATAGGCCTCGGCCTCACCTTCCGTAACCGGCGCGCTCTGCATCTGGCTATCAAAATCAAGTTTCTTTTCAAAGGTCACCGCCGTGGCCATGTATTTCGCACCCTGAACATAAGATCTAAAATCCTTTTCGAAAGCATCAATGCCGATTTGAAACGCCTGCTGAAAAGCTTCGTCGACGGTGAGATTGGAACGGACCAAATCGACAAAGCGAGCAAGCTGGGGCCGTCGCTTCTGTCCTTCGCCCTGTAGCAGGTAATGCATCAGCATCCACGCCTCGGCATAAAAGATATTCATCTTGTTGCCTTCGTTGTAATACGGTGACTTGTAATCGACCGCGAACAACGTGCGCAGCGGCAGGAGCTTTTGTTCTCTGAGGTACAGGACGTGGTTTCTCACCACCTCTCCCAGAATTACTCTGCGATTTTCATCGGTAATATTGAACGTGCTGTAGTATTCGGCCAGCCCCTCGTTGAACCACAGCGGCACCGTGCCGCCCATCGTATTCTCGACCAGCAGGTGAACGTATTCATGAAAGATTGTTCGGTATGGCTGGTCGTCTGAAAGCTTCTCGCTGGTGAGCGTGATGTAATTTACGTCTTTACCGGGTTGAAAGTAACCGGCCACATTCGGATTGACCTTGAATGGCTTGTATGAACTGTCGCTCTTGAAAACGATCACCGTCGTCGGCACCGGCGAATTAAGCTTCAGCGACGGGAAGAGCAGAGCAAAAACCTTGCGGAACTGTTCCAGACGATTAGCAACCAGGCGAATATCTTTTTCGCTGGCGTTGCCGACGAGTTGGAAGTTTTGCGAGTGAACGCTGGTCCAGTTGTCTTTGGCCTGGACCGTCGGGTGGTCAATCAGCGCGAGCGCCAGAAAGGCAAGGGCAAATACGATGGGGCCGGTTCTTACGCGGGGGTAATTCATTTTGTGAAATCTCTGAGCTGAAAATCACGCGGCCGAGTTTCCATTTTTCGGTGAAGAATCAAGTCCGCGGCCGGGAGGATGGTACTATAGGAAGCGGCATGTTTGCATGTTAATTAATCCAGCTTTGGAGTGCACTGACTGGTCACCGCTTTGGATCGCATAGCAAAAAAGGGCGACGACCCACCGCACTCCAAATCAATACTACTGAGAGTCATTAAACGGGGAGATAAGTCTTTTCTGCCGATAGACAAAGTGCTAATCTCCCGTCTTGATGGATCCTTGGTGTTTTTGAGGTGCGAATGGATCGCGAGGCGGCTACAACCGATCGTTTGCGGAATTTGATTGCGAAGCTTCAATCGCTGACCACGAGCGGCGGTTTGCGTTGGGAGAAGCAGGTGGGATCAGCGCACCGCTATGCTCGCTGGAATAACAATCTTCTGATTCTTGGCCCGTCGACTCCACTGAGCGATGCCAGTGTCCCGCGCTACTTGTTTGTCACTCCCTTCGACTCTCCCGATTGCATCGAAATCAATTCAAAAGACGCCAAGCTCGGGTCGGCGGTGATTGGATTGGCTCAGGAAGTCGAAGAGGCCAGCAAGGACGAGCCCCCGACCGATCCGTTTGCAGTGACGGACCAACTGCTCGAACGCC
>DATNNY010000178.1:0-2078 GCA_035601635.1 Pyrinomonadaceae bacterium | reverse complement strand
TTGTATTCGTCGGTCAGGATCGGTCCGCGATCGTCGATGGGATTACCCAGGGCGTCCATCACGCGTCCAATCAGTGCCTGGCCCACGGGCACTTGCATGATGCGGCCGGTGCGCTTGACCAGATCGCCCTCTTTGATCTTCTGAAAGTCGCCGAACAGAACCGCGCCCACTTTGTCTTCTTCCAGGTTTAGCGCCAGCCCGCGCACTTCGTGCGGAAACTCGATCAGTTCGCCGGCCATAACTTTCTCGAGGCCGTGAATCTCGGCGATGCCGTCGCCCACCTTGATTACGGTGCCGACCTCGCTGACGGTGACGCCGGTTTCGAAGTTCTCGATCTGCTGCCGAATGATTTCGTTGATTTCGTTTGCTTTAATTGGTTCCATGATTAGATTTTAGATTTCAAATTTTAGATTTGCGATTGCACTTTGGTTTTGTAAGCGCGAGCGGCTTCGCGGTCCCAATCAAAAATCGCAAATCCAAAATCAAAAATGTCTAGCCTGCCATTTTGGCCTTGATCAGCTGCAAGTGATTCCGCACTGAGCCGTCATAAACAGTCGAGCCGATGCGGGTCACCAGACCGCCAATCAATTCCGGATCGGTCATAAAGTTGATTCGCATTTTTTTGCCGGTCACAGACAAGAGCTTCGTGTGTAGCTTTTGCTGCGCATTCTCCGGCACGGTCCGCGCCGTAGTTACTGTGGCCGCGACCATTCCGGCGCGTAAATCGAGTATTTCCGCAAACTTTTGATTAATCTCGCCGAGGTCAGTCAGACGCTGATTCTGCAGCAGGACTTTCAGGAAATTCGCCGTGGTCGGCTTCGGCTTTGAACGGTCGATCAGTTTGTTGAGCACGGCCCGCTTCTTATCCAGCGGGATCGTCGGGTTACGAAAGACTTCCGGCAGCACCGGACTCGCCTCAAACATTTTTTCCCAGGCCAGCAGCTCTTCCTGAACTTCTCGCGCCTCGCCGCGTTCCAGCACGACATCCGCCAGTGCCGAGGCATAGCGACGTGCGACCGTCTGCACACTCATTGCGCCGGACCTCCCAGCTCTTCAATATTATTCGCGATCAATCGGGCATCGTCTTCGGGCTTCATTTCGCGGCGCACAATTTCTTCTGCCAGTCGCACACTCTGCGCGGCCGTATAGCGGCGCAATTCTTTTCTCGCCGCTTTGCCGGCACTCTCGATTTCCCGCGCCGCCTGTTCGCTGAGCTTGGCGATCTCGATCTTCGTCAGACCAGCTATGCGCTCGCGCTCTTCCGCCGCTTCACGTACGGACTGCTGCTTGATATTGCCGACTTCAGCATCGAGCCGTCCCAGACGGTCTTCGACTTCTTTCAGTTTCGACAATGCGGCGTCACGCTCCTGTTGCGCCTGAGCCAATTCGCGCGCGATGGTCTCTTTTCGATCGCGAAACTTTTCGGGCAGACCAAATTTGCGCAGCGCAATCACGAGCACGATCACGAAAATTCCGAGATTGAGAAACTTCCAGGCTTCAAAGCCCGGATAGTCAAGGTAAGGCTCCAGTCGCGCCCACCAACCCGCCCCTTCGGCTATGATCAAAGCAAGTAACATTTGGTTCTGGAGACTCGAATAAAAACTGTCTAGTTCAATCCCACGCCGCTGAGTGGCCGGCTGAGAACGCGCGAACCAATCTCGACCGCGATGCGGCGAGCATCAGCTTCCAGCGTAATACGCGCGGCCTCCGCCTGACTCTTGATAGTTTCCTTTTCCGCCGCGGTCGAGGCCGCCAACTGCGCGCGCATTTCATCCAGTTCTTTCTGGCGATCCTGCATGGCCGCGGCTCGTTCACGCTCAGCAAGCGCGTAGGCTTTGGTGCGCGCCGCCCGCAAGGCACGCTCGTATTCGGAGAGTTTCTCGCCGACGTTGCTCAGGATCTCCTCGGCTTCAGTCAGACGTCCCCGCGTGCGTTGGTCGCGGTCTGCCAGGATACGATTGATGGGTTTGAAGAGCGTGGCGTTCAGCACGTAGACCATCACCAGGATGATCAGAACGTGCAGGAACAACGTGCCATCGGGCACAAGTTGAATTGAGTTTTCGGCAAAGCCGAGCGGA
>DATNNY010000177.1:0-14289 GCA_035601635.1 Pyrinomonadaceae bacterium | reverse complement strand
CAAAAATCTGGTCCAGAGGCGGCCAAGCGCGCTGTCTTCAGGCGTGGGTGGTTTGCTGTATTCCGGCCGGCGCAAAATCTCCGCGAGCTTTCCTTTATCGCTGTCTTTGTCGTTCGTAGCGGGCTTTCCGCGCTGCACTTCTTCCAGTCTCTCGTCGAGAGCACGCAAGCGTTCTTCGATCCGCGACAGCGCCTCGGCACGTTGTGACGCGCTGTTGGTCTTCTCGTAATTATGCAGCGCCTCTTCCAACCAGCTGTTGTCGACGACCACGCTTTGGGCGCCGAGAGTTATGGCTTCTTTGGGCGGCAACTCTCCACGAATGCGGGCGGCGCTGGTGTGAACGCGTTCCTGCGCCGACGGGTCCTCGTCATCATAGGCAGCCTGCAACTGTTCGACTATCGCGATCGCTTGAGTGACTCTGTGACGGTAGTCAGCAAACGTGGCGGCGACGGCACGCGCATAGCAGCAGAGAGACATGAGCACCAACAGGCAAATGATGCATGCCCTGTCTCTCGGCTTAGGAATGGGATGAATGCTCAATCGGCTAACTCAGCCCCAGCACAGAGCCGGGAGGTCCAGGAGCGGGCGGCAGTGGTACAAACCTCGGAGCTCGGCCAGTAACCAACGCCGGCGCGAACGGCGAGACGACGCCCGGCAACGTTGGCATTTCCGGAAGCTGGCGCGCCGCCATGAGTTCAATATCATAGCCTTCGTGCCGGACGCGCTCGTCAACATAAAGCAGCGAAAATCCCAACATCCAGATAGGTGCGAGCAGGATGTGACTACACTGGAGAATCACCTGGTATCCGATTGAATACCAGGTAGGCCACGTGCTGCCGAAGGGCGAAAGATCGACACCATCCAGGTAGCCATACCACCCCAGCGGAATCATCAAGAGCATAAGCGCTGAGTAGGTACCGAAGAACGTGAACAGGGTCATGGCCATCAGACGTCGGACATTGCCACTGGCAAGCGAGAAGCTGCGGCCAATCGCCGCAAAGACGGACTTGCCCTCAACCAGCATAGCCTGCGGCACGTAAGCCATACGCCCGGCCAGAAAGAAAAACAAAACTGACGCCGCAACGACCGCGACCAGAGTCCCTATTCCCCAGAGTATTCCGGCCAGCCATCCCGACAACATCGAAGCAAACGCCAAACCAAAGGCGAGAATCATGAACACCACCGATGACGCCGAAAAAGCGACCAGCGTCGCAAAGGCGAGCCATAAAGCTACCAGCAAGCTGGCTCCAAACAGGCCCCAGAAGCGGGACTTCACCGCGCGATAAGTCGCACGCGCAGTCACCGGTTCGTTCCACAGAAGATGGGCCACCAGGGTGCGCGTCGCCCCACCCATTACAATTATGCTGAACAGCGAACCGGAAATTATGATTAAAATTCCGATCATCAACATGAGCACGTAAAGGGCCATATTAAAGTCGCTGGAAGTGGAGGTAATCGCGCGCCAGGAAATGGTTGTAGTGGCCGAACCCAAAGCCGAGAGGACCACCGGTGGCGCGGCGATGCCAATCAGGGTCAGGAAATGACGGCGATAAAGTCGGACCGCCCGATCAATTAGATCGCCCGCACCGAGGGGGGCCAGGGCCAATTCAGTGTTGAGTGAGTCCACGCTGGGGAATGATCGTCGTTTTGTCAAAGTGAATCAAGTTTCAGCGTAAATGGGCACCTGAAGACTTAGGCGAAGGTTGGACTCGTCGAGCTTCGAGCGCCCGATCTTTTCAGTTTTAGCACTCGCTTTCAGCTTAGATCAGAAAGCCGAGAAGCGAGCCAGATGGGATCGTAGTTGAGAACCCGAACTCAACTAAGAGAGGGTCGGAACGGCAGGATAGGCTGCAGTTTCGACCCTCTTTCACGTTAGACAATACCTCTCAGGTGAAGGTGTCTACTAATTCTTCTTGTTCGCCGCGATGTACTCCTCAAGTTTTTTCCGCTCCGAATACTCAGGCTTCTTCTTCAGGAACTCTTCATATTCAATGGCAGCTTTGTCCTTCATGCCCGCGGCATTGTAGAGCCAGCCAAGGCGTAGATGCGCATCAGGTCGGCCCAGTTTCGCAGCCTCGTTAAGGTATGGTATGGCCTTGGATCCTTTTCTGGTCTGAATATAAGCTTCGCCGAGAAGATAATTTGCATCCCCGGACGAGGGCTGAGCTGCGACAGCGCGCGTCAGAGGCTCTATCGCCTCGTCAAACTTCTTTTGCGAGGAACGCAGCTTGCCGAGGTCGAGTAAGGCCAGCGTGAATGTCGGCTTCGCTTCGATCGCGCTCAGGTAGGCTTTCTCGGCATCCGCAGGCTTATCCTGCACAAGGAAAACCGTTCCCAATAACGTCCACGCCTGATAATCAAGTTTGTCGATCTCAACAATTTCCTTGAGGAACGTGACCGCCTGATCGTATTTTTTCTTATCGGCGGCCTCCTGGGCTTTTTGAAAAAGAGACTTGTTGGAGGCCGAACGATTATAGACATCCGCCGAGATGACGCCCGGCTTTGGGCCTCCCTTGGATTTTATGGCAAAGTCCAGATCTTGCCGGAACCCGTGCGGATCGTTACTCAGTCCCTGGACCGCTACCCGCACGCGGCCAATCTCTTCGTTATTCACCTCGATGGCGAGTTGATAGTCGCCTTCCTGCAGATTGCTAAAGCGATACTGGCTGCCGTTTGCTATTGCCTGGCGGCCCATCTCTCCGCCGACATCTTTGTAGAGGATGATCATTACTTTGGGAGCCGGGCCCTCCGTGGGGTCCTCAATTTTAACGTCGCCAAAGAGAGATTTGGTTCTCTGTGCCACCACTCGCTGGCTGACAACAGCTGAGAAGCCAAGCACGATTAGCAGCAGGGAACCGTACCTGAAAATTCTTTTCAGGGATGAATCTATAGTTAGAGAGTTGATGTTCGCGCGCAAATGTTTGGTCATGGGGTGCTCCAATGAAAAAAAGTAGGTTGGTATTATGCGGCAATTGCTGGTGTAAATGAAAGCTGAACAGACCGCAGATCAGTTTTGGAAATAAAAGCAAACATCCGGCCATCTTCGTCCATTTAGATATGCGAGGCAGGCGTCTCTGAAAGGAAGAAGAAGGGCTCCCGGAAGGCCGGGAGCCCAATAGTTACTACGTCCAGGACGCTACCATCTCGAATGGTTTGCTAGAAGTCCCAGCGAATAGCGAACTGCATTTCACGCGCCGTGGACGCCGAGGTGGTAATCAACCCAAATGAAGTTGAGGTAATTGACGCGTTAGGCGTTGAAAGCGAGTTATGGTTGAACAGATTGTAGGACTCCCAACGCAACTGAATCTTGCCCCACTTCTCTGAGATCCTAATGTTCTTCAGAAGAGCGGTGTCAAGGTTCCAGTATGTTGGTCCGCGGAAGTTGTTCCGATTGCCGATTTCCCCATGGAGCGGGAAGCGCACGGCAGCCAGTGCGGCCGTGGGGTCCGTGAAGAACTGAATATTCGCGCCGGCATCGTGAATGCCATTTACCAATACCGAACCGCTGCCATTCAGAACCGCGGGACTGTTAAAGTTAAAGCCTACTGGGAACGCGCCGGTGGTCGTACTGAAAGGTAATCCACTCCGACCGGTGAACACGCCCGTCATTTCCCAGCCACCGATAATTCTATCTACGAGACCAGACGAACCGCCGCCGAAAGTGCGACCCTTGCCGAATGGAAGCTCGTAGATGAAGTTAGCGTTGAAGAGATGTCGGATGTCGAAGTCAGACGGTCCGCGACAAACGCGTAGATTGCGCAGGTCGCAAACCAAGCCACCAGTCACCGTGTTTGCTACGCTTGATCCGTTGTCGAGAGAATGGGACCAGGTGTAGTTAAAGTCGAACTGGAGACCTTTCGAAAGGCGCTTCCGCAAACTGAGCAGAAGGCCATTGTAGGTCGACGCTCCCTGGTTCGAGATGTAGATGTTGCTGCCAAATTGGGAACTCATTCCCACATTGGGATTGAGCAGTCCGTTGCGATACAAGAAGAATACCGCGTCGGATGTGTCCCCACGTAAGACTTGAGTATTGTCGTTGGCTTGAAGCACGCGAGTACAGTTAGCGCCAAAGACAGCCAGGCAGCCTGCACCATAGTTCGCTATCGCAGCCGCGTTCATCTGATTCTCAAACCATGGTATCGAGTTAATGGAAGCCGTAAGCGCAGTTCCCGTTAGTCCCGCCGCTGTGCCGGCGGCAATCTGCGCTTGCAGATTGTTGAAGGCGTTTATCATGAACTGACCTGAGGTCTGATCCTTGAAGTCCAGGATCTGGCCGGCATCCGCTTGCGAGAACTCTTTCCTTGCCTGTCTTCCTACATACGACGCATCAAGGATGAAGTTACCCGGTAGTTCGCGTTGCACACCAAGACTCCACTCGATCGAGTACGGCGTCCTGAAATGCTGGTCGATCGCGTAGTTGAAACCTCCAGCCTGACTCAGCACCGGTACACCATTGCTGACAAAAGGAGTGAACGGGTGCGTAATCGTGGGCGCAACGTTGTTCACGGGCACATTAAGAATTCCCGTGAAACGAGGATCATTTAACAGGGCCGTGGTCGCGCTCGTAGCACCAAAGTTGGTCGTGGCGCTATTGTCGAACAGGTACGACACCTGATCCTGAATAAACGTGATGCCGCCACCGACGCGGTCGTACACGACTGAACCACCGCCGCGCACTACTGTTTTTCGGTCACCAAATACTTTGCCAAGTAAGCCTTCCTTGAAAGATGGATTATAGGCAAAGCTGAATCTCGGTCCAAGGTTGTTAAGATCCGGCTCAGAGTATCCGCGAGCACCGTTACCCTTGCCGCAAAGGTCATAGCGGAGGTAGGGCTCGGCTGCGGCGCCGCCAACTCCCGCGGCGGCATTCTTTATGCGAAGTGCGATCAGATTGTTAAGATCCACATCGTTGCACGCCTGGAATCCATTAACCTCGTAGGGCACGGAGTAATAGCTGTAGCGCAGACCGTAAGTCACCGTCAGATCGCTGCGGACCTTCCAGTTGTCCTGGAAGTACACCTCGGTCTCGTTATACTTGAAGTCACGCTTCTTTCCAGTTCCTGGAGCAAAAGGGGTGCCGGTGGGGCTGTAATTGAAATTGGTGCCTACTGATGCGATTCGCCCCAGAATGAAAGCAAAGGCCGCATCGTAATTGCCACTGCGCACGGTGCCAGATCCCAGACACGCAGGATTTCCAGTGCAAGCGGCGCCGCCTGATGGAGGCCGCAGCGCGGAATTAAGAGTAGTATTGATACCACCCAGACCAACGGACACAAAATTGAAGTCATTGATGAGACTCGACCGCTGATGAATCGGCTTAAACTGGCCACCGAACGCCAACGTATGTGTGCCCTTGATCCACGTGAAATCGTCGCGGATTGTGGGTACAGGTACAAATCTGGTCTGTGAACTGATACCCGCATAAGGAGCAACCAAAGGACCGAAGGTCCAGACTTCTGGAAACGCGGGCTGGAAGGGGCGCGGAAACCGCAATCCTGAACGACTAACGCCGACCGTCGCCTGATTGGTAGCGTTCGGGCTGAGCGTCCAGGTGTCGCCAACAACCCAGGCATAATCTCTCACCACAATCTGTCCGCTTTCGGGATCGCCCTGGAACTGGGCAGCCACCGTATTTACGGTATCCGTCTGTAAGCGGCGGGCAAAGTTAAAGCGCCCAAACACTTTGTGATTGTCCTTCGCATTCCAGTCGATGCGTGTTGTATAGGTATTGTCCCTGCGATGGGACGGCGCATTAAAAGTAAAACCGCCGGTGTTAATGCCATCGCCAAGCGTCAGGTCGGTAGCGTGCGGGTACCGGCTGGCAATGAAAGACAAAAGCGCTGGATCGGCGCCGATTCCCTTGGGATCGAGGGCAGCAACCTGCGCCGGAGTCAAATAGGTAATGCACTGGGGCGACGTCGTCGCACGGGCATTCGTTGCACAGCCAGCGGTGGCATTGAGAAAGCCCACACTGCCATTCCGGAAAGAATCAAGAGGTACAACACGCGAATAAGTTACCCCTTGGGCATCGCGCCGTCCTTCGTAATCCTGGAAGAAGAACAGGTGATTCTTGATTACCGGACCACCGAAGCTGCCGCCGAACTGATTACGAGTCAATTGCGGACGCTTATTTTTAATAGTACCGTCAGGATTTCGCCCTGCCCTGTTATTGAAAAAGCTATTTGCCGCCGTCAGCGCCGTGCGATTAAATTCGCGCACTGAGCCATGGAAGCTATTCGAGCCGCTCTTGGTTACCAATTCAATCTGGCCACCACTGCTCCGGCCTTCGGATGCGCCGGGGTTAGTTGTGACGGCTCGGAATTCCTGGATCGCATCGATGGGCGCGTTGCCGACGGTGGCAAATGCCTGTCCAGTAGCCTGGTCGTTGGCATCGATTCCGTCGATCGTGATGTTTCCCTGGTCAGCTCGCGAACCAGTAACCGACCCTACGCGATTTGTAGTGCCTGTGCCGATATTGTTCCCGATTACTCCGGCGCTCAAACCAAGGAGTGCCGCCGGCGAATTGCGAAGTTGGATCGGAAGATCGGCCATTCGACGCTGATCAATGACGTTTGCGATACTGGCGTCGATCGTGTTCAGCGTCGCTTCGCCCGTACTCGTAACTGTCACCGTGTTATTGACAGCTCCGATCGGCAGTTCCACATTATGAGTCTCAGTCGTTCCGACTCCGAGGGCTACATCTGTGATTACGTAGGTTTGAAAACCCGGCGCCGTGACAGTTATTGAGTAGCCAGCTCCGGGCGCGATTTTGACGAAGGTATAACCTCCCTGGTCATTGGTCGTGGTGGACTGGTCAAACCCTGTCTTCGTGTTAGTTAGCTTAACAGTTGCCCCGGCGACAACGGCGCCATTGGGGTCTGTTACGACTCCAGTCACGTTAGACACGCTTTGTCCAAACGCGATCGCTGACAAAAAGCAGATCGTCAGCGAGGCAAAAATCAATCTCTTCATATTTTGGACTCCTTAATTAGATTTAGGGGTTGCAGGTGCTGCTTCCGATGTGTTGCAAGAGACCTGTGTCATTCGCACTTAAAAGATTCGTTCTGTCTCGAGCGCATCAAATGCGAGCCAATGCGCGATTTGTTTAGGTCACGGCTCCGATTCTGCAAGCGGTATGCCGCGAAGGGATGAGGGTTGCATTCGTTAGATGCCCACCGGATTTTAAAGCTTTGCCGGTTCGACCCCGTATCCGACGTTTTGAAATCTTGACGAATTTGGATTGTGGTACGAATTGCTGGACGGCGTCGAAGGTGATCTCATGTGGCTGTTTGCTGGGTTTTGAGTGACATTCCGCCCTTACGGGGCCTCAAGACGAGGCCTCGCTGCGGTTGCAACTTAAAAGCAACTGACGACGGAGACAGACCCGATCTTCGCTGCGAAGCAAGAACAATTCTCTTCGTCTTGATTGCCGGAATATTTTAGCCGGCGTCTAAAACTTCGAATTCAAACTGTAATTCCTTACCCCGAAAAATATAGCTGAGATAGAACTCCCAAAATTTGCGGATGAAGCGAAACGCCGGCCAGCGCTGGTCGAGGTTTACTACAAACTCGAGTCCCAGGGCGCGCCAAAGATTAGCCAGAGACACATAGATTCGAATCGGTTTTAGCTTTACTTGAGTGTAGAAAGGGAAAACCTGGCGGGCCTCGATAAAACAATTGAAAGAATAGCTGTTGAAGTGATTGCGATGCGTGGGATCAGTGGGCCAGTCCGGATTCGAGTAATGCGGAGTGCTGATTTTGATTCGTCCTCCGGGTTTGGTAATCCGAAAGAGCTCAGTGACAAAAGCCATTACATCCGGGACGTGCTCGGCGACGTGGCGACAGACGACCTCGTCGAACTCATCATTTGCAAAAGGATAAGGAAGAACTCCCAGATCGTGGATCACATCCGCGTGGGCCCTGGGGTTTGCATCGATGCCAATCGCGCCCGGCGTTTTGTTCCAACCGCAACCGACGTCGAGAATTCGTTTCCCAACCGGCTCAACAGTCGGCCGCACAGCCGGCAAAGACGCGTTTTCATTCTCGCCTGGCCCATTCATTGTCAGAAGGAGGAAGGTGCGACGGTGTGTTGACCCCGAACGGGACGGGCGGAGCCCATTCCACACGCCCCTCGGTCAACGTCCATAAAATCAGATTCAAGCGCGAGTGTAAGCGACGATAAATCGAACGCGTGGAGCGGTACGCTAAACTGCTTCTGCATTTCCTCGAAACGCATGCCATCAAGCATTACCGGCTCGTCGCTCTTCAGCGCCGCCCGCGGAATGATCGCAAACTCGCCGCGCACCCGATCGCGCGCGGCGATGAAATCCCTGCCGGTTAATAGTCCGGCCACGCACACATCGCCGCCAAAATATTCATTCGCGACCGCGACAACTTGAAGCCGGGTTCCGCAGCGCCGGTTCATGCGCTCCACCTGCTGGCGCAGGACAGGTGCGAAAATCGAACCGGTCATGATCGTGCCATGAAGTCTCTCAGGATTTCGCAAAGGTCTGCGTGCCAGACGGCGCAGCAGCGATTCGAATTCGTTGGCAAAGCTGCGCACCATGCCGATGCCATCCTCAATCTGCGGATAATCGCCGTAGTGTTTCCGCGAGGGAACCGGCCGGCCAGCCCGGAGGTAAATCTCATCGCCGAGAAACGCGAAGGTCGTACCAAGTTGCGCGCGCAAATTATGCTGGATAATTGAAACTTCGCTGATCGTGCGGCGGCAGAATTCAGGAGTTATAGGTGTCAATCGCTCATCATTCAAATAACGAGTGAGTCCCAGCGGCACGATCGCCACACTGCGAACACGCGGATGAAGTTTGGCGAGATCGTAAATTGTGCGTCGCAGAATTTGACCGTCATTGATTTCCGGACAAAGCACTACCTGCGCATGAATCTCGATTCCGGCGTCGAGCATTCGCTGCATCTTCTGCGTGATGTCCGCGCGTTGCTGGTCAACGCCCAGCAGGTAAGCCCGCACCTCGAGATCGGTCGCGTGAACCGAAACGTATTGTGGCGATAGCCTTTGTTCGATCACTCGGTGCATCTCGTCTTCGGTGATCGATGTGAGCGTGGTGTAGTTCCCGTAAAGAAACGAAAGACGCACATCTTCGTCGCGCACGAACAGCGAAGGACGCGCCGTCTCAGGATTGCCTTTGCAAAAACAGAAGAGACATTCGTTCGCACACTGGCGCGGCACGATCTGTTCGAAGCTGAGGCCAAAGGCTTCCGCTTCATCGCGTTCAATATTCAGTTCCCAGTCCTCGCCGGTGCGCTTGCGGATGTCGACGACCAGGTCTGTTTCGCCCGCAGCCTGGAAACGAAAATCAAGGTAGTCACGAACGGGGCGGCCGTTGACCCGCATGACACGATCGCCGGGCTCGAGTTCGAGTTCGGCGCCCAGGCTATCGGCCGTTACTTCGGAGATCTCGACACCGCGGCGGCGAATCTGGGTTACTGCTGGTGTGACTGCGAATTCGTACATTGAAATACTTCCGGAGTTATAGACGGCCGGCAATTGCGGGCCCCAGGCGAAAACCAGAGTATAGCAAAGGCCGCGGTCTTTTGCTGGTCAACCCGTATTGTTGACAAGAAATGGCGCCCGGCTTAATCTCGTTCATCCGAAGTGAATTTCGTTTCTGATGTATAACGATCGTTCGTCCTCATCCTGATCCCAAGCCACCTTTTGCGAGTCATTTAATGAGCCGGGAACAACAATCATCGTCGGCGGCGAACCAGAGTGAGGCCGCGGAGATAATCAAGCCAACCCTTCAGCCGTGTGTGCTTTTGGTCGAAGACGATCGATCTGTGCGCCGCTATCTCGAGGTCACTTTGCAGCGATCGGGCTATCAGGTCGTGACCGCAGCCGACGGACTGGAAGCGATGAAACTGGCTCTTTCTTCACCAATTGATGTGATAGTCACTGACGCGATCATGCCTAATCTCAGCGGTCAGGAACTGGCGCGCTTTCTCCGCAGCAACCCGAAGCTGTCGCACTTACCGATTGTGATGTTGACTGGACAGGAAAATCATGAGGCCTCGGCCGGGGGAGAGAATCTGATCGACGCTTTCCTTACTAAGCCGGTGGGAGCGGAAGACCTCAAGAGTTGTCTAGCCGGCTTGTTGCGACATTCATAGCCGATCCGGCACACGCTTCCTTGTCAAAACAAATTGCCACTCTCACGCGCTCGCTGCGCCTGAGAGCAACTGCTCGAGCGGCGTGTATTCCCGGCCCTGGGACACAGCCACAGCCTGATAAGTTAATTTGCCCGCGTAGGTATTCACCCCAGCCTTCAGATCCGGATCGGTTAACACCGCGGTTTTGAAACCGAGGTTCGCCAGCTTCAGAGCGTAAGGCAGGGTTGCATTAGTGAGTGCGAATGTTGAAGTGCGTGGCACCGCTCCCGGCATGTTGGCGACGCAGTAATGCAGCACGCCTTCAACGTAGTAGGTGGGATCCGAGTGGGTGGTTGGATGAGTGGTCTCGACACAGCCACCTTGATCGACGGCCACGT
This sequence comes from Pyrinomonadaceae bacterium, assembly GCA_035601635.1. Taxonomy (GTDB): domain Bacteria; phylum Acidobacteriota; class Blastocatellia; order Pyrinomonadales; family Pyrinomonadaceae; genus UBA11740. The sequence goes on along the minus strand of DATNNY010000177.1, from coordinate 3,769 downwards.
CCACTATGACCGCGCCATCGGCTACGTCTTTGAGCATATTTCGTGTCACTAACTTCGGCGCGGCTGCCCCGTGCACCAGCACCGCGCCGATAATTAGATCGGCCTGAGAGACAGCGTCGTGAATCATGTACGCACTCGACGCGAGGGTGGATATCTTTGAAAGAAAAATATCGTCCAGCTCGCGCAGCCGATCGAGATTGTTATCGATGATGGTCACGTGCGCGCCCATGCCGACGGCGATCTTCGCGGCATTCGTTCCTACTACACCGCCGCCAATTATCACCACGCGCGCGGCCGGCACCCCCGGTACGCCCCCCAGCAGGATGCCACGTCCGCCACTCATTTTTTCCAGATAATGCGAGCCGACCTGAATAGCCATGCGTCCGGCAACTTCCGACATCGGTGTCAGCAACGGCAGCGTCCTTTTCCGATCCGTTATTGTTTCATAGGCGACTCCGGTCACCTTTCGCTGCACCAGCTGTTCCGTCAATTCGTTGTCCGGAGCCAGATGAAGATAAGTAAACAGCAGCTGTCCTTCGCGCATTCGTGGATACTCTGGCGCGATCGGTTCCTTTACCTTGACGATCATCTCGGCCTGAGTCCAGACATCATCGGCTGATTCAATGATGGTCGCGCCCGCGCGCGCGTACAAAGAATCTTCGAACCCCGATCCTTCGCCCGCATCTTTCTCCACCAGTACGCGATGACTGGCGTCTGTTAAAGCGCGCACGCCGGCCGGGGTCAGCCCGACGCGGTATTCGTTGTCCTTGATTTCTTTAGGCAGTCCAATGATCACGTTTCTGCTCCGTTATCTCGGTTTCGTCAGTCGACAAGGCGCCGAAGATATAGTTGCCTGCCCGCAAGTGAAGTCGTCGAAGGGTGCAAGGTCGCGCTGGTGTCCTCAGCACTGGGCTCGATTTTCAGAGTGCGTCGGATGGCGAGCCAGACGTGAGCGCTGGCGGCAATCTCCCGATCAGTGCCAATCAAAGAAAGAAGTACCAGGCGTGAGCCCAACTGTAGCGAGTAAATCTCGGCATTGCCGGGCTGGTTCTCCAGAACTGCTCGCAGTCTTACTCCGGGCGCCTGCCGACCGGCTACTTCAATCTGTGCCGGAGTGCGAGAAAGGTTCGGATCCTGTTCATGAATTTGTTGCCACATCGTTTCGATAAAGCTATCGACGACTTCATGTCTGGCCGCCGCGAGTTCTTCGGCCGTATTGATTTGCGCATAACGCGACACGATCATTATTTGCGCCTGGCCTTTAGCCTGGATTACAAAATGCTGACCAGCCGGAGTACTGTGATCTTCCAGTTCAATTGTCGCGGGATAATCGAATGACAGGCCTTTAACCGCGAAGTGTTTCAAAGCATCTGGCGCCGGCGACTGGGCAAAGGCGCTCTGATAAAATGCCGCCGCCAGGACCATTATGACAACAATGGATAGTTTTCTAGTCATGATGTATATCCAAAAATCGACAGGCTTCTTTATGCACGCCTTTAGGCTTTTTCCGCAAAACATTTTGGCAAGGGCAGCTTGTCAAATCTGTGCTTCTTAACAAACTCGTTCCCGCCGATTGAAATCGGTCGAGCATATTAGCGGGTTTTCATCCATTCAATACAACGCTCGAGATGTGCGCGCATCTTTGCGGGGCTATCATGGTGAATCCGGCCGTGGCCCGGCAGTATCCATTCAAAATTCCATTCCGAATAATTGTCCAGCAGTCTTTCCATCGACCGCGTCTGCTCTGCCCACGAATACCAACAGGCACTGCGAAAGGCAGTCAGCGTTTTTCGATTCGGCGACCACGCCAAATGATCGCCAGTGAATAGAAACTTACGCCGATAAAGCAATACCGCGTGTCCTCGGGTGTGGCCGGGAACCGGAATCGCGATCAGCTCCTGATCGAGTTCGACGCTTTCGGTTCCATGAATGATGTGATCGATCCCCAGTCGCGCGGCGCCATCGTCGGCATGCATCACGCGTTCACAGTTAAATCTTTCCGCGAAACGACGATGGTCGGCAACATCGTCGCGGTGCGTCAGAAACATCGTGCGCACTCCGCCCATTAACTCGATCTTTCCGGCCAACTGGGTGGCAAACCGCGGCGAGTCTATCAGCACGTTACCGCCCTCACTCTGCGGCCGAACGATCAAATAACTCCAGGCGCCAAAGCTGGATTCGGCGGTGAAGCCACAGAAATAGACATTCTCAGCAATCTGCGATGGAAAGGCATCGATTCCTATGTGTGCATCGTGATGTTTCTTCGTGCCTATCGAGGCTGTTGGACAAGCGACCAAAGCCATCAAAGCTCGTTTCGTTTCGCGTTCGCCTAACGGCTGACGATAAACAATCGAAGCGTCGCCCGCGTCGGTAAATGTTTCCGGAGCAATTTGCCGGCACGCGTCGCAATCGATGCAGGTCGAATCGACAAAGAAGTCACCGGGAATATTTTCGGGTAGTCGCAGCGCTGGATTAGCCATGCCTAATGAAGTCAGTACCACCTGCGCTAGCGGGTGGGCCATTCGATTAACTCGGGGTTGCGTTCTGGAATATGATGAGCCACGATTCGCGGGAGTTCAAGCGAGCGTTTTCCAGGTTCATGAAGCGCGGTCTCAGGGCCATGCAATTATTGTTGGATATGCAGTTGAAGCATGAGGTGTTAGTGTGGTGGCCTTTCAGCTCAGGCAACGCTTCGGTTTGCCGAGCCTGAGCGCCGCAGGCGCGGCAGAAGGTAGCCAGTGGCAAACGCGTTAGCGCGCAGCCACTAGTAGCCGACCAGAGTACCTAACGCGCCCTGAAAGGGCGCGGAGAAAAAAGCTCCTATGCCCGCTACGTACTGTAGTCTTCACTACCACGCCGTATTCAGTACCAAGGATCGCTACCCCACAATCACGAAGGACTGGCGTGATAACCTGCACGCGTATCTCGGTGGGATCGTCAGGAATGTAGGCGGAGTTTCCGTTGCAATCGGAGGCATCGAAGATCACGCGCACATTCTGATCGGTCTACGCGCAACGCACGCGATTGCCAATGTTATGCGTGAAGTGAAAAGCGGATCATCTGAATGGGTCCATAACACGGTCGGCAAGAGCAGCTTTGGTTGGCAACCAGGTTATTTTGGCGTGACTGTCAGTCCTTCACACGTTGAGAGGGTGAAGGGATATATTCTCAATCAAGCGGAGCACCATCGACATAAGACTTTTCAAGAGGAATACCTGGAAATGCTCAAACTCGCCGGGATTGAGTATGATCAGCGATATATCTGGTGAGGTACTTCGCGCCCTTGCAGGGCGCGTTCAATGTATATGACGCTTTCCAGTGGCTGCGCTGCGCTTGCCACTGGCTACCTTCTGCCACCCCTTCGTGGTTCATAACCATGATAACTCGCAAGACATTATCTTCATCGTCACTCCCTTCCGAACATGTTTGCTCTCACTTCAATCGGTCAATGCATCGCGTGACCTGCGGACTCCCCAGCCATCACGATAATGTAAGCGGTCTTTGCGCCGCCCGAATATCCCGAATAGACAAACGGCAAGCCGGGCTGGATGGCCAAGCGGGGCAGTAGCCCGACCGTCAGGGAGGGCTCCGTGCAACGTTGCCGGGCCCGGTCGGGCTACTGCTCGGTTCGGATCGCCCTATCATTCTTCAGGTTTCTTCGGCTGCGGCTTGAGGGCCGGCGCATTGTCCGGCTTCTTCGGCACAGTTTCTTCAGGCTTATCTGGCGGAAAATCCTTTTCGTCGATATCGATGATCTTTACTTCGGCGC
>DATNNY010000176.1:0-10453 GCA_035601635.1 Pyrinomonadaceae bacterium | reverse complement strand
GCTAGCCGGTCGCGAATTCAATATTAACTCGCCAAAGCAAGTGGCGGAGTGTTTTGAATCGCTGAATATACTTTCCGGGCGCAAAACTTCAACCGGTCGAGTCTCGACCAGCAAAGCAGTCCTTGAAGAGTTGGCCCTAACCCACGAACTGCCAAAGCTAATTATTGAATACCGCGAATTGGACAAGTTAAAGAGTGTCTACACCGATGCCTTGCCGCATCAGATTGCCGCCGATGGACGCATTCACGGGCAGCTCAATCAAACGGTGGCGGCTACGGGCAGGTTGTCGTCAAGCGATCCGAACCTGCAGAACATCCCGATTCGCTCCGAATTGGGCCGCAGCATCCGGCGCGCGTTCGTTCCGGAACAAGGAAACAAACTTATTTCAGCGGACTATTCCCAGCTTGAACTGAGGCTGCTGGCGCATATCACACGCGACGAAGTAATGCTCGATGCTTTTCAGAAAGGCGAAGACATTCACTCGCGCACGGCGCGTTTGGTCTTTAATGCTAAAACAGATGAGGAGTTGAAAGAGGCGCGCCGCTTTGCCAAGATCGTGAACTTCGCCATCGCTTATGCGATCGAACCCTGGGGCCTGTCCCAGCGCGTGGGTATCTCGCGACAGGAAGCGCGCAAAGTGATCGACGATTACTATGCGACCTACAAAGGCGTGCGGCGGTACATGGACGAAATTCCAGTGCAGGCGCGCGAGCAGGGTTATGTGCGTTCGCTCTATGGACGGATACGTCCGCTCGCGGGAATTAACGATCGCAACGCTAACATTCGGCGCGCGGCCGAACGCGAAGCGATCAATATGCCCATCCAGGGTACTGCCAGTGATATCGTAAAAATCGCGATGCTGAAGGTCGAAGACGCCTTTCGTCGCGAAGGCTTGAATGCGAAAATCCTGATGCAGGTGCACGACGAGTTGCTCGTCGAGTGTCCGGCCCACGAAGCCGGTAAAGTTGCCGAGACATTAAAACGTGAGATGGAGCAGGCGGTGAAAATCGATGTCCCCCTGATCGCTGAAACCGGCATCGGCGACAATTGGATGGACGCGAAGAAGCAGTAAGCAGTAAGCAGTAAGCAGAAGGCAGAAGGCAGGAAGCAGAAGCCGTTAGCACGAGGGGCAGTAGCCCGACCGTGAGGGAGGGCTCACCTTAAAGAGCGTTCAAAAGGGATACTCAATGGCCTCAAAACAGAAAACCTCCCAACAGTCCGATGGCGAAGTCGTCTATCGACGATTGTTGCCGTCCGCCTCCGGCGGGAAAAAGGAGTCGCGGCTCGATCCTACTCTGTTGCCGCTGATCGCCGGCTTTGCTCTGCTATTACTGCTGGTTTGGGTTCTGGGAAGTTTGAGCGTGCGTCGCCTGGAGGACACCAGCAGCGATGCCCTGACACTCGAACATTCGCATGCGACGAGGGCTGGATTGCTACTGAACTTGCGCGTGGCGCTCACCAAACTCGATAACGAAGCCCGGAAGCGCATGGAAGCAACTGCGCGTCGCGAGCTGTCTCCACCTTTCAATTTGCGTTTGGACTCAGCGCGCGGCGAGGCAACCAATCTGTTAGCGCAAGTAGATCATGCGCCGCTCGGAGAATTGCCAAATTGGCGGAAGTTCCGCGACGATCTCGCCGTCTATGTCGAAACCACGAAAGACAAAGATCGATACCTGCGGGAAGGTTTTGCGCGCTTTCGCGATGTCGATGCGGAACTGAATGAACTCATTAACGATTCGGCGATCGAAGAGCAACAGGTATTTGTGCGCGCTGACGCGATGCAAAAAGCGGCCACGCGCTCGATTCGAATTTGGAATCTGTTCGCACTGCTGGCGGGATTGGGAGTTGCAGTGGGAACGATCTGGCAGGTGCAACGCCGTTTTCATCAGAACAGACTGAGCACCGAAGCTGCGCGCCGCGAGCGTGAATTCAGCAATCAAATGCTGGAAGGAATGGTCAGCGCCATCGCGGCCATTGATCGGCGAGACCGTATCCGCAGCGCGAATGCGGCGTTCCTGAACATCTTTCCGCAGGCGACCATAGGCTCTTCGATTCACGATCGGGTCGGTTCGACCGAAGGTACAAAGCTGCTCGAATCGGCCACCGCTTCACACGTCGAGACGGCTACCTATCGGGGCCGTTGGAACTTGAACGAGAATGGGGTCGAGCGGGCCTTCGATGTTTACTCGTCGCCGCTGGAGATCGATCTCGAGCATGGCCAGATCCTGACGCTGGTCGATGTGACGGAAGCGGCAAAGTCCGAGGCCGCTTTGCGACGCAGCGAAGCGCTGGCAGCGGTCGGCGAAGCCGCGGCCCAACTGGCGCATGAGATCAAGAACCCGCTGGGCAGCATTCGTCTGGGCATCGAAATGCTGAGCGAGTATATGGTCACCGCCGAGGCCCTAAAGACGATGGGTCTGGTCAACCGCGGCATTGATCATCTTAACAAGCTGGTCGTCGACGTAACTCAGTTTTCGCGCCGCCGGGAGTTGGACAGGGCGGAGTTCGACCTGCACGAGTTGATTAATTCAAGTCTGGATCTGGTCGCCGATCGCGTGCAGGACAAAGAGACACCAGTTGAAAAGCACTTTGCCAGGGTCCCGATTCGCGGGAACGGTGACGAAGAACAATTGCGTGAAGTATTCGTGAATCTAATCGGCAACGCGATTGATGCCAGCGCTCCCAAGTCGCCAGTCAGTATCACCACCGAGCTGGTTGAGTCTGACAATCGATCCCAATCTATTGAAGCGCCGGCGCGCCGAAACGGCGCCTTGGTGCGCATTCAGATCACCGATCACGGGACCGGCATGGACGCCAAGACGCGCGCCCGTTTGTTCGAACCATTCTTCACGACCAAAAAACGCGGCACCGGTCTGGGTCTTTCCATCGTCAGACAAATAATTGACCTTCACGGCGGCGACATTGCGGTTCAGAGCGAGCCAGGCAAGGGCACGACGTTTCGGGTTGAACTGCCCCTTGATAGTTTGCAGTGAACCTTAACGATCTTAAGATCAAGAGCTTAATCACGAATTCCAACCTCCTCATAAATTCGACGACAGATTCCTGTACAATCCAGATTAGATCGGCTCTCATGTCGCGCGCCAAGAATTGCTCTTGAACTTAAGTTTGAAGTTGCAGGTTGAGAACGAACATGAGCCAAAGCTTGATGCCGCCCGAACGAATCGCGAGGCTGATTCTGTCTGTTCGCGGTAATCGCGTGATCGTAGATGCCGACCTCGCGGAACTTTATGGTGTTGCGACGAAAGTGCTAAACCAAGCAGTAAAGCGCAATCGAAAGCGGTTTCCTCAAGACTTTATGTTTCGACTCAGCAAAATGGAGAAGAGTGAAGTGGTCACAAATTGTGACCACCTTGCCCGGCTAAAGTTTTCTCCGGTTCTGCCTTACGTGTTCACCGAGCATGGTGCAATTATGTTGGCTAATGTTCTGAATAGCGGCCACGCAGTTGAGACGAGCGTATTCGTTGTAGGGCGTTCGTACGATTGAGAGAAATGCTGGCGTCGAACCACGAACTCGCTGAAAAACTGGAAGAGCTGGAGCGGCGAATTTCCTCTCACGATAAACAGATTCAAGTGATCTTCGAGGCCATTCGACAGCTTTTGAGTCCGCAGAAATCAGCCCGACGTCAGATTGGTTTTCATGCTAGTGAGAGTCGTGGTAAGTTTCGCGGCAAGGGCCTCATGAAAGCTCTACAAGCTGAGAAGAAACGAGAGCGGAAACTCTGACGGCGCGGTAGCACTGGTCCGTAACGGACGGGTTAGTTCTCAGGGTGCTCCACAATAAGCTTAGCTCTTTGATACAGCTCATCGAACGTAATAACTTCAGGGTGATTCATGTTTCGCCGATACAACTCAAAGGATCGGTACCGCTCGTTGTTGACCCCATTCTCCGTAACGAACTGACCGAGATTGCCCGCAACAAGAAATGATCTGGGGCGATGAGTAAAGACAATATTACCAGTCGGATCACCAAGCTTGTCTTTAACGTCTAGCTTTTCCTCCAGCCTTCGAACTGCCATTGCCACTGTGCCTTGCATCTGAGCCACGCCTCCAGCCAACTCGTCAGAGGGAGCCCAACAGCCTGAGCGGTAGGGCCTGGATTGGAGTAGTTCGCTGGTATGTTTCTTTATCTCAACGAAGCACAGCGCGTTGATGAGGCCACGGGTCTTCATAACGGCGTCAGCACGCTTCCCGGGACCGCTTAGATCGTAGCCAACCACAACTTGCTCGAGTCTTGAGTCATCAAAACTCGACAAGTGAAGGTACGTGAGGCCATATCCGAAAATCCACTTGTTCTGCTCGAAGAAGCCCTGCCAAACTCCCTCGTCCGTTTCGTCGAGGTCTCTTTTTTCTTGTGCGAAATAGTCGGGATCGTTCAATAGTAGATCGAATCGACTGAGCTGCCTTCGCCGGAACCCGAGTGCGACCATGTCCGCTTTGGTTACCTCCGACCGTGCTAGTTCAAGGATCAGATCCTGATTTTGGATTATGAGGCTGCGCGCTTGCTCTGTGGAGAGCAGTCTCCGCACAAGATCCGCATCGGTGATGTTTATGGATCTCGGGCTAGTAAGGTCCACCAGTTGTAGGTTCGAAATGAACGCTAAAAACCTTGGAATCTCCTCACCGATGAAGGAGAAATGCGTCTTATGAGGCTCCCCGCTCTCTGTGGTGAATCGCTGGATGGTAAGAGTGAAAATGCCCCGCGTGTCTTCGTAGAACTTAGCGACGATCTCTTGGCGCCCCCCATCCGTGACTCGAATGACATGCTCAGCCTTCCGACTCTGCCACGTGGAACCAACTTCCAATTACTGGAAGCCAAATCGCGTCTTACGCTCCGCCTAACCTGTTCTCTGACTCTCTCCGCACGCGTCGTAAATTTCTGAGTGAACTCCCCATCAATACACGTGATGAACGAAGACTTTCGTTGCAGCTTGCGGAACTGAAGCAGCTTTATTCTGAGGTCGCTCTTGTCGTTCATAGGTTCGTAGAATCGTGGCCGAGTAGGTCTTTTCTGGAGCCGAAATAAAGCGTGATGTCACACAATGCGTTCTATCGCTTCCTTGGGCTCGACCGTAATATTCTTAAACCGCATCAGTCGCACCAGACCGGGCGCGGCGCCTTTCGGTTTCGAGACGAACTTGCGCTCAGTGTAGTGCACGTCGACTTTGGGATCTTTGCGCGCCTGGGAAAACTGGGCGGCTAGTTGGGCTGCTTCGATCAATGTTCGATGCGGAACGTCTTTGCGCGTGGCATTGCGGACGACGACATGCGAGCCGGAGTAGTCGCCGGTGTGCAGCCAAAGGTCGTTCGGTCTGGCCACTTTGAAGGTTAGATAGTCGTTATCACGCGCCGTCCGGCCCACCAGGATTTCAAAACCATCAGAAGAAAGATAGCTGCGAGTGCCGGGGATCTTTTTCTCCGTCTTTGAGCCACGCGCCGGTGCGGGCAGCGAAGAGTTTTTCGCGGTGAGCTGTTCCAGTGCAGCCTTATCGCGCTCGGCGATGATTTTCTCCAGGGCCTCAGATTCAGAATTGAGAGCGCCCAACTCTGTGCGGACAGTTGCGAGACGCGAAGTGATTTGCTTTATCGCGCGCTTCGAACGCGAGTAGAGCGCAAATCGACGTTCGGCTTCTTGCGTCAGCGTCGAGTGCTCGTCAATTTCAATCTCTACAGGACCGGCTTCCTCCGCAAAGTAATCGACTAAGGTAACTCGCTGTCCTTCTCTTTTGGCAGTACTTAGGTTTGCCAGCAAAAGATCGCCCAGGCGTTTGTGAAGTTCAGCGTTAGAGTGGCTCGCCAAATCCAGCTCGAGCTGTTTGAGTAACTTGTTATCGTGAGTGATTTTCTTTCGCAGCTCGGCGCGAGCTGCGCCGGCGCGGCTGTTGAAAGCATGCTCAATCAGAAGGGAACTAAAATAGGCATCCGCTGTTTCAGATGCCGAGTCGTGCAGACCGCCGCGAATCTTTTTGATTAGTACGCCCTCGCCAGGTTTTGACACCCGAGCGCCCGTAGCCGGCGGCTTCTGATAGGCTTCGCCGATCTTCTGACCGGGGCCCTTTCCCGCGCGAGCCTGGTTTGTGATGACGCCCTGGGGATCGATCGAGAACAAGTTTGCTGCGCGTCCTGTTAACTGCGCAATCATCGTACGCTGCTGGTCTTGTCCCAATTCGTCGACGCCAGAAAAATGAAACGAAACAATCCGATCATTTGGGTCCTTCTCGATCGCTCGCAAAGTTGTATTCGAGAGTTCCTTGCGTAGACCCTGCGCGAATTGGGTCAGTGGAACACTCTGCTTTTCCAGGTCCCGCACCCGACGTTTAATCAAATACATTCTGGGTTGAGCGGGCTCGACGCTGACAAAAAGGTCGCCATGATCGCGCAACCGAAAATCGATCACGAGCGAGAGGGGCGTGAGTTGAAATATCTTTCCGGGAGCTCGTCCAATCATCAGCGGCGTGATCTCCGCGACTATTTCGTTGATTGCTTGATCGTCCATTTCTTCGTCCAAGAAACTAACATAAAGCCGGCAGGATGCCGGCGTATCGCACGCAGGACGTGCGCCTCCGGCGGATGCGTGCGCTGCTGGGAAACGGAAAAGGCGAAAGCCGGAGCCTTCGCCTTTGATGATACTACCTACGCCTTGCGCGAAAATCACGAGCGGCACGCCCGTGCCACCTAATCGCGGATGACGATGGTTTTGGAAAAGCGATCGTAGATAGTCCGGCCGTCCGGATCGATCAGGGCATAGAGGAGTCCCAGAACCAGTCCAAGTGCGAAGATGTAACCGAAGGCGCGCTTCATCGCCTGGCCCCCGGTTGGAATCAGCCCAGTCCGAGTGTCGATGGTTCGCAGGGAAAGAATTCGCATCGCCAGGGTCTTGCCGGTTAGCGCGATGGTAATTGTGAAGTAAGCGAACATCGCCACTACTGTAACGCCGCTCATCAATCCAATAACTCGCGGGTCTGACCAGTTGCCGTCGGAAAACTCGATCGCGGCCGCGGCCGGCGCGGCCATCAATGCTACCAGCAACAAATCGAAAGTGCCCGCGATAATCCGACGGACGAAGCCGGCGCTCTCGTTCCTGGTGTCAGCGACGATTGCCGGTACGGCAAGGCAAGTTTCGAGGTATGACAATGCTACGTCGTCCACGCTATCGGAAATGACACGCACCGGTTTTCGTTCGCGGGCTTCGGCTTTAGGCTTTGCCGGAGCGACGACAGTCAGCTTCGGTTTTGTCTCGATCGGCGGCGCGACACTGACCTCCGGTTCCCCCTCGATCTCAGCTATGGGCTCAAACGCCGGAGCGGCGGCGGCTCCTGAGAATTCGCTCCCGACTTGATCCGGGCGTCGCGCTCGGTCGATCCGTTCCAGCGCCTTTGAGACGATCGGGTTCATTACTGGTTGGTCAAGATTGGGAACCAACTCGAGTTGAGCTGATGGCAGAACACACGACACCATTCCGGATTCCTGGGCCGCAGCTATTTCTTCGGCAGCTTCGCGGGCGCGGCGTTCCTGGACTTCACGCACGCGCTGACTCAACTGCTTGCGCCACTCAGGCAGGGGTCTCGTCGTCCCGGGAAACTCGATCAAGGTAGAGGTTTGCTGCCTTTTCCCGTCCGGATTCAACGGATCCTCGCAAAGCGTTTCGGCGAGTCCACTGTCCGGAATAATTTTTTCGATGGATGTATTGGGTAGCGGTTCTTGCATCTTGGATCGTGAAAAGATACGGGGCAGTATCTGAGTTGCCATTATGAGCGACGTCGCAGACTTGGATCAGAAACAGTCTCGGTCAGCTCAGTGAATCAAACCAGGGAATGGGCAACGATCCAAACGGCCCAACCCCTCCAGGCTAATCGAGCCGAATGGTATCAGACTTTACTTTAAGTCGTCAACGAGAAAATATAGCAGGGCTTGAAGTTGAGTGGCGCAGGGTTTTGGTGAACAGAGCGCGGACATCCTGTCCGCCTGCGGGCGCAGCCCGCTCATTTCATATGGAAGGATCCTTTTGTGTGGTGGTTCGCTCTGCGCGCACAGGCGCACAGGATGTCCGCGCTCCGCCCGTCCCACTTAGAGCGGCTGGCGACCGCCGAATCCAGTTTCCAGATCATGCCACCATTCCAATTCATCACCCTCATCGGCCTTCCAACAGAGAAGCACGACGCGGCCGTCTCGCATCGAAGGAAAATCTATGAGTCCTTGTGAATAGTCTTTCAACTGGACGCCCAAGCCTTCCAATTGACCCGCGCCCAGCGACAAGTCAATCAGAAGACGCGCATATTTCGGTCCCTGCGTCATGCCGCCGCCTCCGCTCTCGGCCCCGGCCGCAGCGTGGTTGGCGGTCTCTTGAAAGGAGATCAGACGTCGATGCGACCGCTGAATCGATTTTACGATTGGCCGTACACTGGGAAGTAAGGAATTGGCTTCTGCGATGGTGAAAAGCTTCATAACGACTTCAGATGACCGGCACGCCTTATTATCGGCGCTGGCACCCGGACGCTGACGAAGCTCCATTCTACTTATTTGATGAGGCTGGCGCTACTTGTTGATTGCCGTTTGGTCGGTATTGCTCTTCGGCATGTAGTAACCACGCCGCGAACTTACTTCTAACTTTCGCTGTTTGCCTTTACCGTCGAGCGCCTTCACCCGCACGGCAAGTTCGTGCATGCGCCCCTCGTCTTTTTCCTCTTCCTTGAGCGCAAAGCCCAGGCTGTATCGCGCGGTCAGATTACCGATGATCTTCGCGAGACCCGCGCCATAGTCGCTCGTCCGGCTGACGCGCACGGCTTCACCGCCGCTTTGTTGCGCCAGCCGCTTGGCGCTGCCGGCCAGGCTAATGCCCGTCCATCCGACCAGCGGCTGACCGAAAGGCAATAGAAACTTGTAAAGCGTTCGCATGTCTACTGTCAGTGTATTAAAGATCGCGTTCTCCCGAATCAGGATTTGCTCGGTCGCGTCTCGGTCTTCGTAAAAGATTGGCGCAATGCCATCTGATAGCCACACGATCGCGGCCTGGTGATCGGGTCTCTTGTCGAGGACTAACTTCGCTGCATCTCGCGTAGCGCCCGCCATGTCGTAGATATTGTCGATCTGAACATTAACCTTGCCGTTGCCGCTGACACGTCTGACGCTGACGGATCCATCCTTTTTGGTGGTGCGGGTTATCACCGCTCCGTTCTTGCCTTTGAAGGTCTCGGTTTCAACGACGTCGTCTTCTTTGGGTTTGGACTGGGCGGCCTCGTCCGGTTTGTTCTTGCTCGTATCCGACTTCACGCTGATGCTCGCGCTGCCCTGGCGATTCGGATTCTTCTGATCGGGTTTCGAAGGATCATTTTGCTCAGAGTCAGGCGCCGGCGCGACCAGCGCCGGTATGCGCGCTAGCGCCGTCTCGATTTGGGTACGGTCGCGTGTGAATTCTGTCAGCCATAGGGCCTTTCCATTTCTAATGGCCGCTGCCTTTTGGTCTACGCTATTCAAATTTATCCCGAGGATCGCAACCTCATCGCCGGGCGGAAGTTTGGCCAGTTCGTCGACAAGTGCCCTGCGAATCTCTTCGCGTTTCAGAAACCTGCCTGCGCCGTCATCGCGCAGGTCCAGGATAAGCACCAGAGCGAGTGGCTTGCGCGCCTGACCTTCGCGCGTGAAGTAGGAGATCGGGCGCGGTTGGCCATCGTCGAACAGCTCGAAATTTTCCGATTTGAGATCCGATATCGGGACGCCGGTCTTCTTGTCTTTAACCAGTGCATCCATAAAGACGACGCGCGTCCGCACGCGAATAGTGTCGGCGACTTCCTGGGCCGTGGTCAGTGACACGATGAACAGAATCAGAAAGAGACTTCGCCAGACAATGGAAGTCAGTTTGATGATTTGAACTTTGCGCCTTTGCGGCTTTGCGTGAGATGTGAATTGGTTCATTGTCTCCTCCGATGTAAGCCCTCCCTCACGGTCGGGCTACTGCCCCGAACTGAGCCCTCCCTTACGGTCGGGCTACTGCCCCGAACTGAGCCCTCCCTCACGGTCGGGCTTCTGCCCCGAACTGAGCCCTCCCTTACGGTCGGGCTTCTGACACGAACTGAGCCCTCCCTTATGATCGGGCTTCTGACACGATTCTTAGTTGTCGTTGATGGTTGCGTCTTCGGTCAGCGCTTTGCCCATTTCGCCTGGATCCGTCATTAGCCGCGCCAGAACTTCCGGCGCCACCGTCGCCTGAACTACGGTGGCTTCATGCCGCTCGATGGTGACGACCAGGACGTGAAACTTGTCAGCGGCATCGCGGATGTAAATATAAGTCTGCTCCTCGTTCTTTGGCGCGAGTGTTTGCAGCAGCGGTGACCAGGTTCCCGCCAGCGTCACCTGCATGGATTGTTTGAAGCTGCCAATCTGGCCGCGCGAATCAAAATTTTGATCTTCAAAGAAGGCCACGCGCACGCTGCCGGCG
>DATNNY010000175.1:0-4293 GCA_035601635.1 Pyrinomonadaceae bacterium | reverse complement strand
GCCAACGGCGACCAGCGCCTGGTCTGTTATCTCGTCAGCAGCGACGAAACCCGGTTATTAGTGGGCGAGTTGCGGGACTACATGAAGATAAGGCTTCCCGACTATATGGTTCCATCCATCTTTGTCATGTTGGACCAGTTGCCGTTAACCGTCAGTGGAAAGTTAGACCGCCACGCGCTCCCTGCGACGGATGGCAACCGTCCGGAGCTGCAGGCGATCTACACACCTCCGCGCACGTCCATCGAAGAGATGCTCGCGGGCATCTGGTCACAAGTATTAGGAGTCGACAGGATAGGAGTCTTTGATAACTTCTTCGAGTTGGGTGGCGATTCAATCCGCAGCGTGCAAATTCTGGCTCGAACCCAGGAACGAGGACTAACGTTCTCGCTGCAGGACCTTTTTCAACATCAAACAATTGATGAATTGGCACGACTCCAGCCAAATCTCGACGCGCCCTCGCTCGCTCTCACAGTCAGCGAACCGTTCTGCTTGCTCAGCATGCAAGACCGCGCACGGCTTTCGTCAGATGTCGAGGATGCTTATCCGCTCACAATGCTCCAGGCGGGCATGATCTTTCACACTGAATTCAGGGCGGATCTTTATCACAGCATAATTAGCTTCCGTCTTCGCGCGACGGTTGATCTTAATGCTTTGCAAACCGCCTTACGGCAGTTGTCTTCCTCTCATCCCATCTTACGTACTTCCTTCGATCTAAGTACTTATGGCGAGCCGCTGCAACTGGTTCACAAAGACGGCGGCGCGCAACTGGATTATGAAGATCTGCGGCATCTCGTGCCGGCGGAGCAGGACCAGGTCATCAAGGACTGGATTAATACCGAAAAGACGCGCAATTTCGATTGGACCAACGCGTCGTTAATGCGCTTTCAGATCCATCAACTTGGGGAGGACCTGTGCGAGTTTAGCTTTAGCGCTCCTCATGCGCTGCTGGATGGCTGGAGTGACGGTCTCTTGCTAACGCAACTATTCAACCGTTATTTCTCGCTGCAGAATCAAACCGATGAACCGCTCGATCCTGTGCCGACGGCACTGTTCAGAGATTATGTCGCGTTGGAGCGCCAGTCTCTGGAGTCGGAAGAGGTTCAACAATTCTGGGCCAACCAGTCCAGCGAAAGCACGTTTGCAAGACTGGCGCTTTGGAACCAATCAGAGGCTACCGGAACCGAGCCTGCGCATCATTTGGAAGTATTGGTGTCGGGCGAAGGGCTTGAAGGATTAAAACGGCTGGCACGGTTGGCGGCGGTTCCACTCAAGAGCGTACTACTCGCGGCGCATTTGAGAATAATGAGTGTGATTAGCGGGCAGCAGGATGTAGTGACTGGGCTACTGTCGAATGGGCGGGAAGAGAAGGTAGACGGTGAACGAGTTGTCGGATTGTTTCTCAACACGCTGCCATTTCGCATGAAGGTCAGTGGCGGAGAGTGGATTGACCTGGTCCGAGAAACATTTGAAACCGAATGGAAAATGCTTCCGTACCGGCGCTATCCATTGATGCAAATGCAAAGGAACAACGGCGGACAGCCCCTTTTCGAAACGATCTTCAACTATACCCACTTTCACGTCTACGATAGCATCCAGAACCAGGAGCAGGTGAATGTCCTGGGCAGTGCGGGGGTCTCCGAGACAAATTTTACTATCGTCGCAAACTTCAGCTTGAACCTTGACCAGTCATCCTTGCGACTGAGGCTCTCCAGTGACCTCGGTAAGTTGAATCGCGGTCAGGCCGAGTCGATAGGGTCCTATTATCGCGAAACTCTCGAGAGCATGGCGAAGGCGCCGTATGCGCGATATGAACAGCAAAGCGTGATGTCGGAAGCAGACAGGCACCGGTGGCTGGTCGAATGGAACGCAACGGAGACCAACGATCGGTTAGATACCCTCGTGCCGCAGGTGTTTGAACGACAGGTCCGCCGTACGCCCGACCGGCCGGCGGTGCTGGAGGGAGGCCAACGTCTCAACTACAAGGAACTGAACCAGCGCGCGAATCAGTTAGCGCGCCGTCTGAAGAAATTAGGAATTGGGCCGGAAAGAGCCGTGGCGGTTTGCATGGAGCGCGGCATTGATATGGTTGTTGCAATGCTCGCTATTTTCAAGGCGGGCGGTGCTTACGTTCCACTTGATCCCACCTACCCGACGGAGCGTCTGGCCTTCATGCTGGAAGATACGGCCGCGATGGCGCTGCTCACGCACGCGCGTTGGGTCGGCCTTTTCCTCGATCAGCAGCGAGTCATATGCGTTGACTCAGAGCGAGACATGATCGGGCAGGAGGACGATAGGGATTTGCCGATAGCCCCTCTGGGGCAAGATCTCGCTTACATTATCTATACGTCGGGTTCGACTGGACTCCCGAAGGGAGCGATGATCACTCATCGCGGTATGCTGAACCACCTTTGGGCCAAGGTGCACGATCTGCAGATTTCCTTGACAGATATCGCGGCGCAAACGGCATCCCAGTCTTTCGATATTTCAGTGTGGCAATTCCTTGCCGTATTGCTTGTTGGGGGACGTGTGCGAATCGTCGATGACGAAACCGGCCATCACCCCGGACAATTGCTTAAGCAAATCAGGGAGGCCGGGATCACCATTCTGGAGACCGTGCCATCACTCTTGCGGGTAATGCTAGAAGAGATCAGGAGCGAGGCTGCCGTATTCGAAATGCCTTCACTGAGGTGGTTAATCGTTACGGGCGAAGCCTTGCCGCCGGAATTGTGTCGGCAATGGACGTTGGCTTATCCGCAAGTTCCAATGATGAACGCATACGGCCCGACCGAGTGTGCCGACGATGTGACGCACTACATCATTGACCGCACGCCGACGACTGATCTCGCGCGCATACCAATCGGCAAGCCCGTGGCGAACACCCAGCTTTACGTTCTGGATCAGCATCTCTTTCCGGCGCCGACCGGTGTCGCTGGTGAGCTCTGCGCGGGAGGGGCCGGAGTAGCTCGCGGCTACCTGAATAATCCCTCAAAAACGGCGGAGCTATTTATTCCCGATCCGTTTGGTGAGAGTTTTGGAGCTCGTCTGTACAGAACGGGGGACTTAGTCCGCCATCTGCCTGACGGTAACCTGGAGTTTCTGTACCGCATTGACCGACAGGTAAAGATTAGAGGCTATCGCGTCGAGGTTCGTGAGGTTGAAACTGTCCTCGCGGCCCATCCGGATGTGGCCGAGTGTGTGGTGCTTTCTCGCGAAGGTGAAGCCGGCGAGCTCGGGTTGGTGGCTTATGTGATAGCAGCGCCGGGGCATCAGACTCCCGGTATCGGCGACTTGCGCGCCTATCTGCAACGTAAACTTCCCGTATACATGATTCCGACTGGGTGGAGTTTCCTCGACGAACTGCCATTGACGACGGATGGCAAACTAGACCTCAATGGGCTTTCTGCTCCGGAGTATCTCAGGTTGGAAAGTGCCTATGCACCACCGCGCACGCCGGTCGAAGAGTTGTTGTCAGGAATGTGGCAAGACCTCCTCTCCGTACCGGTGAGTATTCACGACAACTTCTTTGAACTTGGCGGACACTCTCTGCTGGCGACACAACTGATCATGCGCGTGCGTACAGTATTCGCCGTCGCCCTGCCTTTGCGAACCTTGTTCGAGCAACCCACGATCGCGGATCTGAGCGACTGGATCGAAAAGGCGTTGCGACTCGGTCAGGGGTTAGAGACTCCTCCGATTGTGAAGGTAGCGCGAGACGGTGAACTACCGCTGTCGTTCGCACAGCAACGGCTTTGGTTTCTGGACCATTTGCGACCGGGTCAGTCGTTCTACAACATTCCCATCGCAATAGAACTGCTAGGGCGGCTGGATCGGGCAGCGCTGGAACGAACGCTGAACGAGATCGTGAGAAGACACGAGGTGCTGCGGACGAGCTTTGCGAGTGAAGGAGGGGTGGCGAGGCAGATAATCGCGGCTGAGATGGAGTTGGTGCTGGAGGTAATCGAGCTTGGGGAGTTGGGAGCGGCGGAGCGGGAGCGAGAGACCAGGCGGCTGGCGCGGGAAGAAGGGAGGCGGCCGTTTGATTTGAGCGCGGGGCCGTTGTTGCGGGTAAAGCTGTTGCAGTTGGGGGCGGAAGAGCAGGTGGTGCTGATGACGATGCATCACATAGTCAGCGACGGGTGGTCGATGGGAGTGCTGATAGCAGAAGTGGCGGCGCTGTATGAAGCGTACCGGGAAGGGCGGGAGTCGCCGCTGCCGGAGTTGGGGATCCAGTATGGAGACTTTGCGGTGTGGCAGCGAGGATGGCTGCAGGGCGAAGTGCTGGAACAGCAGTTG
>DATNNY010000174.1:0-5454 GCA_035601635.1 Pyrinomonadaceae bacterium | reverse complement strand
GTGAACGCGATGTTCAGCCCCAGGCCACGGGCTTGCTTCATCTTTTCTTCCTGCATTTGGGGCACGCGCTCAGTGGCGAAGTCGAGCCACTCGCGCGCGCTTACAACGCCGTCCTTCGGTTCGTTATCCGCGACCGTCGTTTTCAAGCCTTCTTCGACCAGAGCATAAGTGAGCAGGCCGTGGCCGAGCTGGGCAGCTTCGAGTGCCGCCTGATAACTTTGCGCCGCCGTCAGAATGTACATGCCTTTTTCATAAGCAAGCTGCGCCAGTCCTTTCGAGTTCATTGGGCCACGCCGCTTTTCTTCCGCCTCGAGTGCCTGACCTGAATTGCAGGCATCAATGACCATCAGCAGGGATCCAGCGGCCAAATCTTCTACTGCATCTTCCAACTCCAGATCTGAGATGCTGTGCGCAAGAATTGTCTTGAGTCCGGCTTCATTCAAATCAGCGCGATCGCCCGCGTGGCCAAGATCGTGTGGGATTAGGTAGAAGCGCTGGCCTTGCGCCGTGCCGTGCCCGGCATAGTAGATGATGACGGCGTCTTCGGGCTCGGCCCGTTTCAGACGATTGAGCGGTCCCGCTTCTGAAGCCGCCGATGTTCCGGCCAATCGCTTTAAAACTGAAAGAATATTTGCCTTGGTGGCGTTCTCGTTCAGCAGCGGGATTACTTCAACGTGATCGAAACGACCGACTTGTGTCTGCTGCCGGACCAATTCTTCCGCAAAACTCTGTGCGTCGGCGACCGCATACTTCAAGTTGTATTGCGAGTTTGCATATTCATTGACACCCGCGGCGATCACCCAGGCGGTGCCGGCCCGCTTCAGACTGTCGGCGCCAGTCAGTAAAAAGTTCGCGTCCTTGCTCTTGACGTTATCCTGGTTGAATGCGTAAGCCGTCAGGCGATTCGGTCCGGCAACTACGGTTACTTCCTGTTCAAGTGTGGCAGCAGGCTGCCCTTTCAAAGCGTCGCCGTGCCACACCTTGATCAGCGAGCCGTTGCGAAACAGACGGACATCGCGCGCTCCGCTGCCCTGCGGGCGATCTCTGTCAGCAGCGGATTCGGTGATGTCGATCTTTACTTTGATGGTACGCGCAGAGATACCGCCGACGGGCGCTTCACCCGCAAGTGAAAGCTTTACCACGGGCTGGCGGCGGTCTTTCTTTGAAATATCCTGGGATACGCGAGGGCGTTTGCCGGCGAAGACTTCCGCGAGCAGCCCGGGATAATAGAACTCATTGAAGAACCATTCGATCGGAGCGACATTGAAAGTGTCCTGGTTATAACGCCAAAGGATCTGGTTCCATGACCCGGGCGTGCCGTCAAATAAACCTTCGGGCGTAACCACCATCCATTCTCCGCCATCGTCAAGCGAGATGAGGGTCAAGGCATGTTCGCCCGTATTAGTGTCCCAAAGAAGAGTGCTGCCTTCGTCGCTGGCCGACGCGAGCAGCCGGCCATCAGGACTGAAGTCCATCGACTCGATGTTCGCGGTATGCCCCACGAGCGTGCGCAGCTCGCGCTTTGACGCGACGTCCCAAATCTTAATCGTGTTGTCAGTGCTGCTTGATGCCAGGAGTTTGCCGTCACGACTAAACACTACGGCTGTGACACCTTTCCCATGTCCTTTGATAGCTCCGAGTTGCTGGCCGGTGGTTGCGTCCCAGAACAAAACCTGGCCCATCGCCTCGACCTTGAGATCCTTCATCAGGTCCTGGCTGTTGGGCGGTTTGTTTCCTTTCGATTTCTTCTGACTCGACGCACTGGCCGAGCTTGCAAGATCAAGATTGGATTTTGACTCGACGCCGCCGGTCGCCAGCGTCCGGCCGTCAGGACTGAAAGCAACTGAGGTGACGCTGCGACCCATTGTGCCGGCGGTCATCGTGCCCAGCACGTTTGTGATCATCGCGTTAATGTCCGCCACGTTAGGCATCGCCGGCATCGAGCCGGATCTTATATTTCCCAGATTAGGTAGTGAGCCCGGGCTTGGCAGCGAGCCCATGTTGGCCGTCATGCCACCCATCGGTGAGGTGGTTAAGTCCCGCAAGCGAGCGCCGGTTGCTACATCCCACAAGGCCACCTCTCCCTGAGTTCCGATCGTCGCCAGCACGCGGCTGTCTGAACTGAATCCGACTCCATTCGGACTTGAACTGAGCGCGAGCGTCTGTAGTTCGTGTCCTGAGGTTACCTCCCAAATCTTGATCTGATTCTGAGGTGGCGCGGTTCGAACCGTTTTCTGTGAACCCTGGGCCTCCATATAGATCGCCACCAGCCGGCGGCTGTCTGGACTGAAGTAAACGCGCTCAACTCCTTCCCCATTTGGACCAGCGAGCGTTTGCAGTTGGCGGCCGCTGGGAGTTTCCAGAATCGTGATCGCTGCGTCGTTGGGAGCGAACATTGCGACCAGTTTGCCGTCAGGACTCGGCATGCCGAACAACTTGTCCGAAGGCGCCGCAGTCAGGCGCAGACCACGACCCGTACGCAAGTCCCAACGAGTGCGGCCGCCGGCCGAAAGCTGATTGCCGTCGGCACTGAAAGCCACCGCATACGCCATGTTGCTTCGGCCTTTCATCTGTTGCACTTGCTTTCCGGTTTCGGTCTCCCAAAGCAGGGTCTGCGTCCCAAAGCCACCGGTGGCGATTTTTTTGCCGTCATCACTAAAACTTACGAAAGCTTCACCCGTACCAAGGTAGGCGCCGGTGTTTGGTACATTGAGTGTGGGCAACTCACGGCTCGCGGATAGTTCCCAGAGTTTGACCGTATAACCTTCCGAGAGGGCGAGGAGGCGGCCGTCATGACTGAGCCTGATCAGACTGTAATCTTTCGCGGTGGATCCCAGCTCGCGTTCGCTTTGCCTGGTGGTCACGTCCCACACCTTTAATCTCTTTTCGACAATCCCTGCGGCTACTAAACGCCCGTCCGGTGTGAAGCAAAGCTCGAGGCTGTCGATTTGTCTGTGAGGCAATTCAATTGAGCGAACCTCTTGTCCGGAGTTCAGATCCAAAAACTTGATCTGAGTTTTCGATCCATTGGTGTCGACGCGGGCCAGTTGACTACCGTCTGGACTAAGCGCCATCGCCCCTTCGCCACCGGTGAAGCCTGAAGCATTCAGCGAAGTCGTGTCCAGCGTCTTAATCTCGCGCGAGCTCGCGGTGTCCCAGACATGAATCGCTTCGCTGACGGTCACCAGCTTCTTACCGTCGGTGCTGAACGCAATGAACGAGACGCCGAGCGCGGCCATAAATGAAGTCTGCGGTCCGGAGAGCGTCTGCACTTCGCGCCCGGTAATCACGTCCCACACTTTTACTGAGTTGTTGCCTGCGGCCGCGGCCAGCTGGCGGCTATCTGTGCTAAAGGCGATGAATGGAGAGATGCCCGTGGAGTTCTGACCGCCGGTGGACAGGTCGCGCAACTCTCGGCCCGTGGCTGTCTCCCACAACTTGATCGTGCTGCTGCGGAAAGCCGAAGTGGCGAGCAGACGGCCGTCAGGACTGAACACTAAACGCGTCGCGCCCATGAAAATGTTGTAGCCAGTCTGCAGCACCAGCTCAGGCTTGGCCTCTTTCGGCTTTGTCTGATTAGCTTGTGCAAGGTTAGTCGAGCTGCTCGCATCAATACCGAGGCCGCGTTTGTCTTGCGGGGTGGCAATGGGCGATTGGGCGACTACTAGACATCCCGCGGCAGATATAAGGACGATTACGGCGAGTCGCCAGACTCTCGCAAAACTATTAAGGATTCCATTCATAGCTGGTGGAGAAGCCTAGTAGCTGACGAGGGCACTGTCAACGACCCGTACCGAGACCGCTTGCAGTAGCAAGCGGGTTGGACACAGGCTAAGATGTCGAGGCAAGGGTTGCAGTGATCGGCCCTCATTCAGGGGGGCTCGCTATCCGGTAATGAGGTGGGTGTTCTTCTGAGACCAGTGACTCTACCGCGCTGGACAGTCGAACCTCTTTGACCCTTCGCCAGACTCCTTCATCGCACGACTTCGCCAGGGTCACGCCCGATTCGGTTTGCAGGTAGACGAGATCATTGCGCTCGTTATTCTCCGGCAGGTAGAGCGATGCTTGCTCTCCTTCCACTGATTTCGGGAGGCCATCGAAGTCAGAATTCAAAGTCGTTTGGCCGGCCACAACGATCGAACGTCCAGTCAAATCAAAGCCAAAGGGATACCTAAGGTAGTTAATCAGACTTACGAATTCATCCGGATGAATGTCTTGAGGAAAGGTTAACGCAAAGGAATTCTCAAAGCGCTGCTGAATTTCGATGCGGAAGGCAACAAAAGCCGATAAATCCTGTTCGACGAAATCGTTGAGAATCTCGCCGAGCTCATCTTCATTCCAGCCCTTGATCAGGATCGCTTTGTCATTCTCCAGATCCGGCGTGAATGGTGAAATATCAGCTTGCCGAAGCTCGGCCTTTACAGGTTTGGCTGTCAGCACCAGCACCACTCCCAACACGATCACTGCCAACGGAATAAGCAAAACCGACGTTTCCGGCGGAATAAACTTCCAGAGAGGCAAGGTTGCCAGAAATATCGAGATGAAGATCAGCGGGGCAATTAACTGTCTCCAGCCCGAATTCCGGACGAGGTTGTGACAGCTTGTGCACTCTGCGAGGGCGAAAGGGCCGAGAGTAATTAGATCGCGCCAACCAAAGGTCTCTTCATGACAGTAAGGACAATTCCTGGGCATCGAACATGGACCTGCGGTTTCAAAGTCGCGCGCTTGGCAAGCTGAGGACGGACCTAAGCGCTGATGCCTTCTTTCTTGATCACTTGTCCCGCGCCGCTTACTTTCTTGTTTACTTTGGGATTGCCGCTATAGGTCACGCGGCCCGCACCGGAAACGTTGACATCGAGTTCATCCGTCGCATAAACATCCACGCCCGCCGCGCCGGTCACGCTGACGTCGGCGTCGCTGGCGCGCAGCTCGTGCGCATCGATTTTGCCTGCGCCGGTCGAGCTGATTTTCACAGACTTGCTTTGGCCCGCAGCCACCACCGTCGCGGCGCCTGTCGATCGAATCTCGAAGTTGTCGTTTTTCACTCCCGAGATATTGAACTTTCCGGCGCCGGTGCTCTTAACACTGGCGAGATCGGGCACGGTGATTCGCAGTTTGATTCCGCCACTCGAAGAGTAGCTCTTGGTAGTGCTGACATACAGCACTCCACCACGAACATCTGTTTGGACCAGCGGCAAAATGTTGTCGTCGGCTTCGATCTCCACGCTGGCGGGCTTTTGGCAGTTCACATCCACGTCAAAGACTCCGCTGGTTTCGATTGCGCTGAAGACCGGTAGATCCCTCTGCTCAGTCTTGCGGACGCCGGAGCCTCTGACTCCGTGTATGCAAGACGAGAGCAAGACCGGGAGTATCAATGCGAGAGTCACAGAGATTGCAAATCTTTTCATGGGGCGTGATGTCCTTTCTTTCCGGGATGAAGCGAAAGCACTTTGG
>DATNNY010000173.1:0-3295 GCA_035601635.1 Pyrinomonadaceae bacterium | reverse complement strand
GGATAAGGATGGTAAAGAGTTTAGCCGCAGCTACGCCTGGGTGGATACTTGGATGGAGCGCAATGGCAAATGGGAGTGCATCGCCGAAGCTGTCATGCAGTTCCCGGAAAAGAAGTAAAACGGGAGACGCCTCTCCGCAATTGTAGAGGGCTAGAACAGGAGTCAGTCAACAAATCTTGCAGGCTAGCAGCCGCTGTCAGCTCTGGATCCTACGATCTTCCTCCTTCGCATCGCTACGGCGCGACAGGACCCACCAACAAACACTTCATGCTCAATGAATGGAGCAACACCGACATAGACTGGCGGAGCGTCAGCCCGAAGGGGCAGCGCTGCAGCGCTGATCAAAGTCCGCTCAAACGCGTTCAATGACCCGTCGAACGTGCCCGGCTTCCCTAGACACACTCAAAATCTCGGTGCCTCCCGCCGTAAGGTTGGCAGCAGCTTTCCGCCTGCAACCAACGCTAGACCCCGACATCATCGCCGCCGAGATCGCTAACGACTTGAAGAGATAGCAAGGTGAAACGAGATAAAAAGAACAAGCGAAGCCGCGACAAAGGTTTGCTCGCACTCGCGTTATTCAAGTGGTTCAAAAGTCTCGTTTTGTTCCTGGTCGGAGTGGGTTTCCTTAAGCTGATGCACCATGACATCGAGGCAGACGTCCAGGCTTTGGTGAACGATTTGCGGGTTGATCCGGATAACCGTTACCTGGGCGCGCTCCTGACAAAACTGGATCTTCTCGACGATAAGAAGATCGAAGCCCTGAGCGGATTGACGTTCGCTTATAGCGCTCTGTTCCTGGTCGAGGGCACGGGTTTGTTCTTTGAGAAGCGATGGGCCGAGTATCTCACCATCGTTGCCACGGTCTCATTTATTCCGGTGGAGATCTATGAATTGCTGAAAGCTCCCTCTCTCCTGAAATGCGCCGCGTTGGTTATCAATGTCGCGATCGCTGTCTTCCTGGTCGTAAAGGTACGCACATCGAAACGTTGAGTAGTTGACGGACATAGAATGGGGTCGTGTCTAAACTCCGAAAGATCTCGCCCGCCACTCACCACTCGCCGCGGCGAGTAAACTCTGAGCAAGCTTTGGCAGGCTGAGCAGAGCATTTAACATTCATGCACTGCGGAGGTGCAGAAAGGCGAAGTGAAGTTTCGTTCTGAGAAGCGCTAATATGAAAGAGGAACCCGCACAATTTTCCGAAATCGCGACTGATTTGAAACGCGAAGCTCGACAAGAATAGCGCAAGCAGATTCAATCGGCGTTCAAAGTTATGAATCAAGCGTTGGAAATCATTAATTGCCTGTAAACCGAGACCGCCGCTGAACTCGACGCGCTTCTTCCCTCAATCCTCGACAAGCTTTCAAAGGAGAATTGTGCTGAAACCAACTGCCAGCAGAAGTCATAATTCGTCGACGCGTCAGGCGGCCTTTTGTGAGCCTCCAGTCAAGCGGCCCCACTACTTTACCGGGCAAATTCTATCGGCTGACGATTTCACAGCCGAACAGGAGTACCATATTGGAAAACAGCGGCGCCACAATTTGCATTGCCACGGATTTGGGGTGGTCCACGGGCTGAAGGTCTCAACTCTAAAGAAAAATGCTCGCTGGACTGTTGTCATCGAACCCGGTTTCGCGATCGACTCCGCAGGCAACGAAATTCAACTCTGCATGAAGGTGACATTTCGGTTGCCCAAATCAGAGACCACGATCCAGGTGGGAATCCGCTTTTCGGAGCGTCTCTGCGATCCTGTCCCAATTGTGTCTGACGCGACATCGCTGAGTTCTCCTTCACGCGCGGAGGAAGGTTGTGAGGTGCTATTGGATCCAGTGGCAATGCCGCGAGGCTCTCGGGCGAAAACCGGAGGACTCGGCACTTCCCTGGATGTCCTGCCGCTGGCGCATCTCGTACGAAGGGGACGTGTCTGGCAGGTGAGTCGAACATTCAAAGCTCCTCGTGCTCACTAGGAGGACAAGACAAACATTCCGCTTACGATAGATGCGTGGGAAGGATTTCGGCAAAGAAACTGGGGCCGCGTCTTAAACATTTGAAAGCGAAACAATTTGGAACCGGCGGAGAATCCGCCTACGAATTGCTTCAGGTCTTCGTTGAAACTTCGACGTGACCTGCCTTCGCCAGGCTACGGCATGGCACGGATCACGGCGCGGCAAGCTGTTTTTCGGTCGTGACCACCGCTACAGCAGTTCTAGCGCATGCATCGTAAGCGGCTTACGATAGAGAACGCCAGCGATCAGATGTCCGCGATTGGAGGACAGAGTTACCCTTTACATCCCGCGATAGATTTCCCGGCGATGCCCGATTGCGAGTAGATGAATCTTATTCTGTTCTAAATCGAAAGTATAAATGATTCGATAGTCGCCCATCCGAGCGCGGAAACGCTCCGATCCTTTCAAGCGATGATGTGGGAATGACGCCAGCCGCGATCCGATTTCATCAATCTTCGCTTCAACGCGTGCACGAACAGCGGGTGACAGCTTGAGAAAGACCGCGTCGAAACTTGCGTAGTAAACCTGAGTCGCCGCGCTCACGAGCTCTCAGGCTCACGCACACGCGCGCTCTTCTTATCGGCCATGTCACGTTCGGCCTGCTGGATAGAGCGTTCGAACTCAGGCGTGAATTCCAAGTCGTCCTCGATCAGATCATCAAGCCAGCCACGGATCTGACGAAGCTCTGCCTGCGAAAGTTTGCGGAGCTCGCTTTCCATTTGCTCAACTTTGCTCACATGCAGATGATTCAACGAATTCTTCTTGAGTTCAAGCCAGGCGTTTCGCAGTCGTCTGCTATCGGTATGATGATCTAGTTCTTCTCCGAAATCAGCCACGCCACGGCGGCGTCGACGTGATTCGCGTGGTATCGAGAATTCGGAAATGGGAAAAACGGGGTCAGTCCTCGCTTTTAAACGCAAAGATTCACACAGCAGGCAACACGCGTCCACTTACTTCACCGAAACCAATTCGGTAACCGTCGCCCTCACACCAGCCGGTAATCGTAAGTTGGTCGCCGTCTTCGAGCGATTTGCGCGTTTCGCCATTCGGCAGCTTTAACGGATTTGCCCCCCGCCACGTCAGCTCCAGCATGCAGCCGCGCGATTCTTCCGTTGGTCCGCTGATCGTGCCGCTGGCGAGCAAATCGCCTGGCTGCAGATTGCAGCCATTGACGGTGTGATGGGCGAGTTGCTGTGCAACGCTCCAGTAAAGATTCTGAAAATTTGTGCGCGTAATGATCTGTGGCGAATCCATTGATGAAGTTTGCAAGTGCGCTTCAAGGTGAATGTCGA
>DATNNY010000172.1:0-3665 GCA_035601635.1 Pyrinomonadaceae bacterium | reverse complement strand
AAAAGGGAGGGTTTCTTAATTGATTAGGCTTGAACAGGAACAAAGTGGGATTGGATTGATGGGTACGGTTGCGCCTGCGTTCACCAGCCTGGACGAGGGGCTTTTGGAAGATTCCATCTCGCCGGATGACATAAACGAGGTGCTACAGCAACTCGAAACTCCGGCTGCGGACGCGGGAGATCTAAATGAACTCTCCGCCGATGAAGATGATGACCGTCTGCCGGAGGATGCGGAACTGGATCTGTCGCCTGGTGTTTTGGATAAGGCGTCGGACCCCGTAAGGCTCTACATGCGCGAAATGGGTATGGTGACGCTGTTAACGCGTGAACAGGAAGTCTCGATCGCTAAAAGGATCGAATGGGGACAAAAGCGGGCCGAGCGGGCAATTACCCGCTCTCCGATCGCGATAGCTGAACTCTTGAAGCTGGGTGATGAACTGGTAGCCCACAAGATAGGCATCCGCGAGATCGTTAATTTCTCTGATGAGATCGAGACCGAAGAGCAGGAAGACAAGGCCGCAGAGTATCTGCAGCGGACTATTGCCGGGATTCAGAATATAGGCGGGCTGTACCAGCGCGGACTTAAAGAATTCGGGCAACTTAAAGTCGAGCACAAACTGAACCGCGGCAAAAACGTAAAAAAACTACGGCGGCTCAAACGCAAGCTGGCGCGAACTCGACTTGAAATGGCGCGAGAAATTGTACGCCTTGGGTTAAAAGAGGCTGCCCGTCAACGTCTGGTCGAAGCAGTTAACAGAGTCCAGAAAGAGACGCGTTCTCTCGAACTCCAGATTCAGAACTATACAGAGAAGCTGGGCGGGAAACGTATTAAGGAGCAGGAAAAGAAAGATCTCACCAGACACACTCGTGACGCGCGGCGCCGGCTCAGAGAGATCGAAGCTGAGCATCATGTCTCGCCTGCCGAGATCAAACGTTCTCATCGGATGATTGCGATAGGCGAAGCCCAGGCCGCCCAGGCCAAGCATGAACTAACTGAAGCCAACCTGCGCCTGGTTGTATCGATCGCCAAGAAATACCAGAATCGTGGCTTGAATTTCCTCGACCTCATCCAGGAGGGGAATCTGGGTCTGATGAAGGGTGTTGATAAGTTCGACTGGCGGCGCGGCTACAAGTTCTCGACTTATGCGACCTGGTGGATCCGCCAGGCGATTACCAGAGCGATTGCGGATCAGGCGCGCACGATCCGTGTTCCGGTGCACATGATCGAGGTGCTCAATAAGGTCCGGACCGTCTCGCGTGAGTTGGTGCGGGACCTGGGACGCGAACCGACCACCGAAGAGATCGCGCACCTGATGGGGACCTCAGTTGAGAAGGTGAACAAAGCCTTGAAGCTCACGCAACAACCCATCTCGTTGGAAACGCCGATTGGCGAAGCGGGGGATTCCCAATTCGGAGATCTCATCGAAGATAAATCAACCGTTAGTCCGGCCGAGAGGGTAATCACTTCCAATCTGCGGGACATTGCCGGAAATGTGCTGCAAACCTTGAGTCCGCGCGAGGAGAAGGTCATCCGCTTGAGATTTGGATTGGATATCGAAGGCCGGGAACGCACTCTGGAAGAAGTGGGCGAGGACTTTAAGGTCACCCGCGAACGCATCAGACAGATAGAAGTTAAAGCTCTCAGGAAACTTCGGCACCCTTCAAGGGCGCGCGTGCTGAGGAACTTTATCGAAGGGCCAAAGGAATAAACACCAAGCCCTTGATCGCGTCTAACCGATAGCCGGGAAACTCACCTTCCCGACACATCGCCTCCGCCGTCGGCCTTCATTGTTACGTCTGTTAATCCTGTTGAGGACAGACAGCGGGCGGTCTAGTGCAGATTTCTTGGCTGGGAGGCAGGGACTCGAACCCCGATAGCCAGATTCAGAGTCTGGAGTCCTACCATTGGACGACCTCCCAGCAGCGAAATCGAATTTACGTAACTCCGCTGATCAAGTCAACTGCGCATGCTTGCATCCTTAATTCCTATCGCGCACCTAATGTGCGGCAATGGAGAAAGCACCGGTTTCTGAAAATAGTTCTTGCGCTTGGTGCTTCAATAAAAGCAGAATAGGTGCGCTTGGCGGCATTCCTCGCGCTCATGCCGTTACTTCACGTTCGTGCTTTTATCATAACCAACAATCGCAGGAGCTAATGAGCGCATCACAATCGCCCCCCGACACGAACGAATTGGCGCGTCTACGCGCGCTGGTCGCCGATTACGAAACAAGACTTACCGACGCAGCAGCATTGGTCGCGCACGTCAGACATGAAATCAACAACCCGCTCGCTGCGTTGCTGGGACAAGCGCAACTAATGTTGCGCGAAGAACTCGGCGACAAGACCCGCCGGCGGGTCGAAACGATCGAAATGCTGGCCATCAGGATTAAGGAAACCGTTGCAGAATTGCGCGACGTCCAGACGCCGGTGGCCGCAGTAAATCGCGCGGAAGAATAAATCAGAAGACCGGTATCGGTTTGGTTAGATGTGTCACCGCGCTTCCTGGGCGCGATCCAGGACATTTCGATTCAGCGAAATGAAGCCTTACCGACAAGGCCGGTTGGCTAGGCGAGATCGAACAGTAGAACTTCTGCCTGCTCGTGAGCGGCAATTGTGAGTTTGCTTTCCTTGCGGACCGCGGCGCCGTCCCCCGACTGTAATTCCATTTCATTTAATCCGATCGTGCCGCGCGCCACTTGAAGCCAGGCGTGACGGTCCTCAGCCATGACGTGACTCGCGGTTTTGCCGGCCTCGAGGACTGCCGCATAAACCTGCGTATCCTGATGAATTGTGACTGAGCCGTCGCGTCCATCACTCGAGGCAATCAAGCACAGCCGGGCGCGCCGTTCTTCATCGGTGAAATGTTTCTCTTCATAACTGGGCGGCAAACCAGGACTTTGCGGCAGAATCCAAATTTGCAGGAGATGAACCGGTTCAGAGTCAGAAGGATTGAACTCGCTGTGCGAGACGCCCGTGCCGGCAGTCATCCGCTGCACGTCGCCGGGGCGAATGACCGAACCGTTGCCCATGCTGTCGCGATGCTCGAGTGCGCCGGAGAGAATGTAAGTGATGATTTCCATGTCGCGATGAGAGTGCGTGGGAAAACCATGCGCCGGCTGGACGCGGTCCTCGTTGATGACCCGCAAGCTGCCAAAGCGCTCGTGCGCCGGATCGTAATACTGATCGAACGAGAAAGTGTGATAGGTGTCCAGCCACCCGAAATCAAAGTGGCCGCGATCTTGTGATTTGCGTATGGTGATCATTTTGGAGCGCCGGCATCCTTGCCGGCGGAGCGCAGGCATCTTGCCTGCATGAGCGCCGCCCCGCGCGAACAGCGTTTACCGCAAAGATGCAGCGCACGCAGAGGTAGCGCAGAGAGCTTCCACATTCTCCTGAATTCGTTCAACGAGCAGAGGAATGTCTTCCCGCGTGAACAACGGCAATCCATTGAGATTCATTTCCATCGTCAGTCCCGTGCGCCACTCGTTGAATTGCTCTTGAGCCCTGGCTCCGTCCGAATCGTCAATCGTGGAAAGGTAGATCGCGTCGGCCTTTGCCAGGGTCCGCCGAGCCGACGTTTTCATCCGATTCTCCCCAGCGCGCGCGCACATGATCGCGAAATCAGCCTCGATAAAATCAAGAAAGCTGTTGCCTTCCACGATGACA
>DATNNY010000171.1:0-11700 GCA_035601635.1 Pyrinomonadaceae bacterium | reverse complement strand
TGGCGCGCCGACGGCGAAGTTGTGCTGACGGGCCGCGCCGAAGTAATTTATAGCGGAGAGTGGCTGCGAAAGTAGTCCTTAAATTAGACTTGGTTTTAAGCGAGGATCCCTCTGTGCTGAATCTTTCTTTCCCCTTCCCCTTCGCCTTCCGCGTCTGCGGTGGCCTTATCATTACTATATGCATTGCCGTCCTCTTATCGGGCTGCGCCGGAAAGGCCATAAGTGAGACTCCGCGCCCGGTCATTGAAAAGCCAAAAGCGCCAAACGCTGTGCCGATGTGGCTCGGAAATCCGACGCGCACTTTTTTCGGCACCGGGCCGATGCCAAAGTCTTTAAAGATCGTTTGGGCTTTTACTACCGGATTTGCGCGCGGTCGTCTTCATGACGATCCCTGGGGTGGCTCAGGCTGGCCTGGCCAGCCGGCGATCGTCGGTGACAGAGTCTACTTCGGATCGGCCGATAGTTATGTCTACTGTTTGAACAAGAGCGATGGCACGGTAATTTGGAAATTCAAGACGACCGACAGCGCTAAATCTTCGCCGAGTGTTGTCGGCGATCGGCTGGTAATAGGTAATCTCGATCACACCGTCTATTGCCTGAATGCAAATGACGGTTCGCTGGTTTGGAAATATCAGACCGGATTTGAAACCGACTCTTCGTCATCGATTATCGATGACCGCGTATACATCGGCGGCGAGGATCACTTCTACTACTGCTTTGATCTCAAAGATGGCCACATAATCTTTAAGCAACAACTCGGGGGCTCGGTGGAAGGCGGGACCACCGTAGTCGGCGATCATATCTATGTCGATACAGAGGCCGGCGATCTCTTTTGTCTGGACCGGAGCGACGGGTCGATCGTCTGGAAAGCGCGAATCGGAGTCGACTCAAACTCTACCCCAGCGGTTGTCAATGGCTTTGTTTATACCGCTGCGGAAGATGGAATCATTCGCTGCTACCGGCAGGACGATGGCGAACTTGTTTGGACTTATAAAGCCGAAGGCGGATTGAATCAACGAACAAAAGAGAAGAACGGCTTTTGGGGTAGTCCGATTGTTCTCAATAATCGTCTCTACATGGGATCGAACAACGGCCATATGTATTGTCTCTCCGCCGACAAAGGCGAATTGGTTTGGAAGCATTTGATGCGCGCCGCAATTTGGGGCACGTCGCCGGTGATCGACGATCGCGTCGTATTCGGCGACAAGAGCGGCTATCTTTACCTTCTTTCCGCGGACAAGGGTGAGTTAATTACCGAACTCAAGATAGGCGACAACGTTGATGCGACGCCGGCGGTCCTCGACGGCAGAATCTATGTCGGCGCCTTCAACGGAAAGTTTTATTGTCTGGGTGAAGATGAAGAAGCCGGCCCAGCCGCGCCCAGTCCACAGGCTTCGCCGGCCGGGACTCTGCGGCGCGCTAAGAGCCTCAAATGATCTTATTAGTCGACAACACTATCGAGGGACAGGGCTCCAGCCCACGCGAGATCCGCTCGGCCCTGCAACGGATCGAACCTGACTTGAGAGTGGTCACTGAGCCCTTTCGCAACATCACGCCAGAGTTCGTCAAGACGCTCAGTCCTTCACACATCATCCTTAGCGGGCAAAGCCATCCCTGGGATCGCTACTCGGCAGAATCTTTGGCTGGAGTCTTTTATGTAATTCGCAGTGCGCCCAAACCAATTCTGGGCGTGTGCGGCGGACAGCAACAGATGGCGCTCGCTTTCGGCGCGCCGGTTGATTTGATCGAGCGCATCGCGCCCGGCGAGGGTTACGAAGGGGCTTATCGTGAAAGTGGTTTCTGCAATGTCCAGATTGACTCGCAGATTACCGATGGGATTTTCAGTGGCTTGCCGAACCCGATCACGGTGTGGGAATCGCACTGTGATGAAGTCAAATCACTGCCGGGTGATTTCATCTGCACGGCCACCAATCAGGTTTCAGACATCCAGGCGATGCAGCACACTTCCTTGCCGCTCTTCGGCGTGCAGTTTCATCCCGAACTATTCGACGAAGAACATCCCGATGGCCGGAAGATTCTGGAGAATTTTCTGACGCTGTAGTTTGTTCGTGTGTTTAGGGTCGGGCTACCGCCCGACCAAGCGGGCAGTAGCCCGCTTCTAAACCCTGAGCGAGTCATTTCCGCGCACGGGATGATCTTTCGCGTAAGAGTACGCGCACCACGCGGAAATAAGATGGATGATCAAACCAAAGATGCCCACCGATCCGATCCAGGAGACCCCGAAGACAATCATCCAGATGACTCCGATTAAGACTCGCCCGTTGTAGATCTGACCCAATCCTGGAATAAGTAAGCTGAGAACTCCTGCCAAAGCCGGTTCGCGCATGATCTGAAAACCCTCCGCACGTCTATACGAGAGGCTCCGGTTTTTTGTTCGATCCGGTCGTGGGTGGAATTCTGTCAGACGGCAACGAGGGGGAACGATGCGGAAAAACTGTCGAGTCTCGGTAAGAAGGGGTAGAACGCTCCACCAAATCACACGAAACAGGCTGAATTAACTTCTTTCTTCGTGTTGCTTCGTGTGGGTTAGTGGATCGTTTTCGTTTGTCAGCACTCGCCGGGTTACACCCTACAGGTCGCTTCGAGCTGCTTCGTACTCAGTGATCCTATTTTCATGTTTCAACGTCAGCCCAATATCATCCAGCCCTTCAAGCAAACAATAGCGCTGGAAGTTATCGATCTCGAACGCGTGGGAAAATCCGTGAGCGTCGCTGACTGTCTTACCTTCGAGATCAACTGTCGCCTGATAATTTTCTATTTCTTTTGATCTCTGCATTAGCTCAGCCACGGCTGCATCGCCAAGCGTGACTGGCAACAGTCCGTTCTTCTGGCAATTGTTGGCGAAGATATCCGCAAATGAGGGGGCGATGATGGCGCGAAAACCATAATCGGCCAGCGACCACGGCGCGTGCTCGCGTGAAGAGCCACAGCCGAAATTCCTGCCAGCGATCAGAATTGAAGCACCCTGATAGCGCGGTTCATTCAAGGGAAATGACGGATCGAGCTGACCATCGGGCTGAAAGCGCCAGTCGTAAAACAGGAATTCGCCAAAGCCCGTGCGCTCCACCCGCTTGAGAAACTGCTTGGGAATAATCTGATCCGTATCGACATTGGGTCGATCAAGCGGGACCACCAGGCCGGTGTGATTCTTAAATGGATTCATATTGCAGGGGCAGAGCTTGTCCCCGCCCGATCTGTTTCGTATAAATGCGGGCAGGGACAAGCCCTGCCCCTACGACTTGTATTTCCAGTCTCTTACGTCCACAAAATGTCCTTCGATCGCCGCCGCTGCGGCCATTGCCGGACTGACGAGATGCGTGCGCCCGCCGCGTCCCTGTCTACCTTCAAAGTTGCGATTGCTGGTTGACGCACAGCGCTCGCCTGGCTCCAGAATGTCTGCATTCATCCCCAGGCACATTGAGCAGCCCGCCTCGCGCCATTCAAATCCGGCCTCTCGGAAAATCCGATCGAGACCTTCCGCCTCGGCGGCGCGTTTGACGTTCTGCGAACCGGGCACGACCATCGCGCGCACGGATTTGTGAACGTCGTGACCTTTGACTACGCGCGCGGCGGCCCGCAAGTCTTCCAGACGCGAATTGGTGCAGGACCCAATGAATACTCGATCAATTGTCACGTCGGCGATCTTCGTATGTGGCTCGAGATTCATGTACTGAAGCGCTCGCTCCGCTGCGCGCCGCTCGGCTTCGCCTGTGACTTCCGCAGGATCTGGAATGCTGCCACTGACCGGCACGACCATGCCGGGACTGGTGCCCCAGGTGATGCAGGGGGCAATAGCTGCAGCATCTATCTCGACGATGCGATCGAATTGAGCATCCGAGTCCGACGACAGAGTCCGCCAGTAAGCGACCGCTTCTGCCCATTGCGCCTCGGACGGAGCGTAGCGCCGGCCCGCGAGATACGCGAAGGTCGTTTCATCAGGCGCGATCATTCCAGCGCGCGCGCCTGCTTCAATACTCATGTTGCAGAGGGTCATGCGGCCTTCCATCGAGAGTGCGCGCACCGCTGCTCCCCCATATTCGATCACGTGGCCGGAAGCGCCGTCAGTGCCAATCTGCCCGATGATGCCGAGCGCGAGATCCTTTGCCGTCACGCCCTGCGACAGCAGTCCGTGCGTCCGCACCAGCATCGTGCGTGGTTTGTTTTGCGGCAGACACTGGGTCGCCAGCACGTGCTCGACTTCACTGGTGCCGATGCCAAAGGCCAGCGCGCCAAAGGCTCCGTGGGTGCTCGTATGGCTGTCGCCGCAGACGATGGTCATGCCTGGCTGGGTCAGTCCCAATTCAGGTCCAATAACGTGAACGATGCCCTGATCCCTGGAGTTGATATCGAAAAGAGTAATGCCGAACTCAGCGCAGTTCTGTCTGAGCGTTTCGATCTGCTTTGCGGCTATCGGGTCTGCTATCGGCTGACTGCGATCCGTGGTTGGCACGTTGTGATCAATGGTGGCGATGGTGAGATCGGGCCGGCGAACGCCGCGGTCCGTCACACGCAAGCCGTCGAAGGCCTGTGGCGAGGTGACCTCGTGCACCAGATGAAGATCGATGTAGAGCAGGGCAGGTTCGTTCGGCGCCGCGCGCACCACATGCGCGTCCCAAACTTTTTCAAAGAGAGTACTTGACATAAAGCTAAAGCAAAAAAATTTCGTTCCGTTCCGAGGCGGCCTCTAAACGATCTAATATGGACTCAACTACCACTCACTAAACCGCATGATAAGAATGACGCATGTCGGCGATTTCAAAGACGGCTTCGGTTACAAGTTGCCCCATCTCGGCCGTGCTAATCAAGTGACCGCCGGTCCCCTGCGCGATGTCCCTGGTGCGATAACCGTTATTGAGCACCGTACTGATCGCGGCTTCGACGTCCGCCGCCTCAACTTCCAACCCGGCCGTCTGGCGCAAGAGCATCGCGGCTGAAGCAATTGCTCCCAACGGATTGGCGATGCCTTTTCCCGCGATGTCCGGCGCTGACCCGTGCACCGGTTCGTAGAGATCGACCGCGCCCCCCACCGTTGCCGACGCCAGCATGCCCAGTGATCCGGAAATTACCGATGCTTCATCCGAAAGAATGTCGCCAAATAAATTTTCGGTAAGGATCACGTCGAATCTTCTCGGGGTCGTAATGATATGCATTGCCGCCGCGTCGACGTAAAGATGATCAAGATCGACTTGCGGATATTCCAGGGCCACGCGCGAAACCGTCTGACGCCATAGCTGAGAAGTCTCGAGGACGTTGGCCTTATCGACCGAAGTTACTTTGCCGCGGCGCCTGGTTGCCGCCGCAAAGGCAATGCGCGCGACGCGCTCGATTTCGTTGACGGTGTACCGCATCGTATTGAAAGCTGATGAGCTTCCGTTTTGTGAAATCAGCCCGCGCGGCTCGCCAAAATAAAGCCCGCCGAGCAGCTCGCGGACAAACAGAATATCGGCCCCCTCGATAATTTCGCTGCGCAGTGGAGACGCCCCCGCCAACGCGCGAAAAGAATTGATCGGCCGTAGATTCGCAAAGCCGCCCAATGTCCGTCGCAGCAAAAGCAGCCCGGCCTCGGGTTTTTTATCAGGAGGAAGCCCGTCGAAATCAGGCGCGCCGACGGCGCCCAGCAGCACGGCGTCAGCGGTGATACAAGCATCGAGCGTAGCCGGGGGCAATGGCGAGCCCCAGCGCTCGATCGCCACCCCGCCCGCGTCGTGTTCAGTGAACTGAAAGTTGTGGCCGTGAATGTTCGCGATTTCACGCAAGACAAGCACGGCCTGTTCGGTGACTTCCGGACCAATTCCATCACCCGGAAGGACGACGATTTTTAACTGCATACCCTTTGGAGTGCCGCGACTTGTCGCAGCTTTTTAACTACTAATCTTTAGCAGCGGACTTGTCCCGCACGCCAGATTACGCGGCCACGATCCGCGCCCACGGATCACCTTCATCTGCCAGGGCCGGTTCCGTTAAACCAGCCGCATCGACCACTATTAGGGAGATTAGATCCTGATCATAAATTCGCTTCTTGCGATCGGCCAGATTAGTAAATCGGTGATAAGCACCATCCAGTTCTCCCGCATCAAGAGGATAACCGAGCTCCTTATAACGCAACGCCAACGCGTGCCGCCCTGAATGCTTGCCCAGCACCAGTTCATTCGTGGGCACGCCCACCGATTCAGGGGTCATGATCTCGTAACAGAGCGGATTGCTCATCATTCCGTGTTGATGTATGCCGGCTTCGTGCGCAAAGGCGTTGCGACCGACGATGGCCTTGTTCGGCTGGACGCCAAAACCAATAATCCCGGAAAGCAACTGGCTGGTGGAATACAGCTGAGTAGTATCGAGGCCGGTTTCAAACGGCAGCCGATCCGCGCGCACCCGCAGGGCCATCGCGATCTCTTCCAGCGAAGCATTCCCGGCGCGCTCGCCGATTCCGTTAACGGTGCATTCAATTTGTCTGGCCCCGGCATCGATCGCCGCCAGGCTGTTTGCCACCGCCAGGCCGAGGTCGTTGTGACAGTGCACACTGACCGTTATATCTTCGCGATCACCAACGACCCGCTCGCGCACTGTGCTCACCAGTTGCGAAAATTCAGAGGGGAGAGTATAGCCCACCGTATCGGGCACGTTGAGAATGGTGGCGCCTTCCGCCACGGCCGTCGCGAACACTTCGCAGAGATAGTTGACGTCACTGCGAGTGGCGTCTTCGGCTGAGAACTCAACCTCGTCGGTGAAATTGCGGGCCAGGCGCACCGCCTGGCGGGTCATCTCGATTACTTCAGCTCGAGTTTTCTTCAACTTGTACTCGAGATGAATATCCGACGTCGCCACAACGGTGTGAATGCGTGGCCGGGCCGCGCCGTGCAGCGCTTCAGCCGCGCGCCGCACGTCCATCTCCAAGGTGCGGCAAAGAGCGGCCACGGTAACCTTGCGACACTCGGCCGCGACTGCCTTGACCGCGGCAAAGTCGCCGTCCGAGGCAATCGGGAATCCGGCTTCGATGATATCGACTCCGAGCGCCTGGAGTTTCTCCGCCAGGTGCACCTTCTCCTTGAGGTCCATGGAACAGCCCGGCGATTGCTCGCCGTCGCGCAACGTCGTGTCGAAGATTCTTACCCGCTCCCCTGTCATCACACTCCGCCCTCCAATCCGGTCTGGAAAGACGAAATCCTAAGCGTCAGCCCTCCAAAAGTCAAAGTTATAATATTTATGATAAGATAAGCTCTGGCCGCACCATAACATGGAGCGCGTCTCCGGATAACATCGAAGGCGCGCGGCCGGTAGTCAAGAGGTCGGTACCACCTGCGTCAGCGGGTGGGTCAGAACACTCATTTCGTCAGGCTTGACTCCTCGATCCACCAGCTTGAGCAGGTGGTACTGACGGCCAAAGCTTCAACTCTAAACACAGATCCAGGGAGATTCCCGATGGACATAAATCAGTTGGAAGTTTTCCTCGCCGTGGCGCAGGAAAAGAGCTTTTCGCGCGCGGCTGATGCACTGCACCGCACTCAGCCG
Organism: Pyrinomonadaceae bacterium; assembly: GCA_035601635.1. Taxonomy (GTDB): domain Bacteria; phylum Acidobacteriota; class Blastocatellia; order Pyrinomonadales; family Pyrinomonadaceae; genus UBA11740. The sequence goes on along the minus strand of DATNNY010000171.1, from coordinate 4,170 downwards.
GCGGTGAGCCAGGCAATCCGCCGGCTGGAGACTGAACTGGGCGAAGCGCTGTTCGATCGCTCGTCGAAAGACGGCACGCTGACGGCGGCCGGGCGGGTCTTATTCGACTTTGCGCAGCAGATGATGAATCTGCGCCATCATGCTCACTCGGCAATTCGCGAACTCCGCGACCTGCATCGCGGGAAGTTGTCGCTGGGCGCCAACGAATACACGGTGATGTGCCTGCTGCCTCTGATTCCGATCTTCAGGGCCCGCCATCCGCACATAAAAATCGAAGTGAAGCGCAGTCTGGCCAGTCGTATCCCGGGCGAGATTCTCGGTCGCGAGGTTGAGATCGGCGTGGTGTCATTCAAACCTAATGATCCGGCAGTCAAGTCGGTTCCCATCGCGACCGATGAATTGGCTTTGATCGTCGCGCCTGATCACCCGCTGGCCGCAAAAAAGATCGTCTCGGTCCGCGAGTTGGGCGCCGAGTCGTTCATCGCCCATAACGTGCCGTCGCCCTATCGTGAAAAGGTCGTGAAGACCTTCGAGAAGCAACGCACGCCGCTGAATATTTCCATGGAGATGCCGACCCTGGAAGCAATCAAGCGCCTGGTGGAAAAAGGTTTGGGCGTAGCCCTGGTGCCACGTCTGTCGGCGCAAACTGAAATCGCGCGCAAACAGTTGGCTGGTCTCGCGGTGAAAGAGATGCGTCTGGAAAGACGCGTGCACCTGATCTATCGCAAGGGGGCGACGCTTTCACACGCGGCGAAGGCTTTTCTCACAGTCGCTCGTGGGGCCCACGAAACAAAAGCATCAGATCAAACTTAAACTGCAGAGAGCACGGTCGAATTCGCATGTGTCGGAAGCCCGAACGTCAGGGAGGGCCTGCCCCCCATAACGATGCCTTCTCTGACGGTCGGACTTCTGACACTTCCTCTGCGGTAAGAAATGGGTTTGAATTCACTGCACCTTGATATCGACGATCTCGCCGCCAAAGGCGCGCAGGATTTGTTGAACGGTAGGGTTCTGAGCGGCGGCCTGGCGAGTTTGTTTTCGGGTACGACGCTCTTCCTCTTCTGGTGAAAGCGGTTCGTTGGTTTCCGCAGTGCCGTCCCGGACCGAAAAACGGATGCCGATGTCTCGACCGCAGACTTCACAACATGCTTCACGCAGAGCTTTCGCGTTGTCAGCTTTAGCCAGCGTGTCACGGGAATGTTTGGCCTCGGACGTAAATTCGACCAGCAGTTCGTCGCCTTCCAACTCCACGCGCGATGCGGCATCCAGCGCCGCGATCAGCATCCGGCGTTTTTTCCCTTCGAGTGCCGCTTTGATTTGATCAATCAGGGAGCCTGGGCTCGTCATCGCCGCTTGATTCGATATCGATTCGGAAGAGCCCAGCGTTTCAACGGCCCGCTCGCTACCCTGACTAGTCGGGGTTCCGTAACCACTCGCGCTGTCGCTCTGGCGGGAACCAGCAGATGCCGCGGACCGGGCAGGCGTTCTGCTCGGGCTGCTGTCAGGAGCGGACTGCAGGCTCTTTCTTTCCGCGGGCGGTTGCCCGGAGCGCAAAGCATTCTCGAGTTCGTTGATGCGGCCAATCAGATCAGACAAAGACGCCAGCCGGCGCATCTCCATCAATTTCACCAGGCCGACTTCCACCTGATAACGCGGATTGGCGGCGTCCTTCAAACAGCTTTCTGTTTCCGCCAGCGAGTGAAAGAAACGGACGAGATCAGATTCAGAAAAGAGCGCCGCTTGTTGCTGCAGCGTTGTTGCCTGAGCCGAAGAAGAGTCGAGCAACTTGGGATCACCTGAAACCTTGACCACCAGAAGGTCACGCAGATGACCGAGCACATCGCGACAAAAGTTCCGCAGGTTATGACCACGCATTACCAGATCGTCGATGATTGCGAGGGCTTCAGCCGGCTGATTCTCAGCTATCCCGTTGACTACACGGGCCAGCACATCGGCGCCGGCAATTCCCAGGGCCTTCTCGATGTCCTCAGTCTTAATCTGATCGCCCGCAAAACTGATGACCTGATCGAAGGCGGACTGGGCGTCGCGCATTGAGCCGTCGCCCGCGCGGGCGATTTCGCGCACGGCTTCATCAGAAATAGAAATCTTTTCGGCGTCGGCAATGAAGCGCAGCCGCTCGGTAATCTTGGCGGTGGCAATCGTGCGAAATTCAAAGAGCTGGCAGCGCGAGGTGATGGTTTCCGGAACCTTCTGTTCCTCAGTTGTGGCCATCATGAAAATTACATTAGGCGGCGGCTCTTCGATCGTTTTCAAAAGCGCGTTAAAGGCCGAAGGCGAAAGCATGTGGACTTCATCGATGATGAAAACCTTATAACGGTCCCGCGCGGGAGCAATGGCGATGCTGTTGATAATCACATCGCGCACATTGTCCACGCCGGTATTGGACGCCGCGTCAATCTCCAGCACATCCATCGATCGGCCTTCGGCGATTTCCCGACAAGAGGCGCACGCAGTTTCATCCATTGTAGAGCAGGGCGTGCCAGTTGGCCCGGCAGCCTTGTGACAATTGAGCGCTTTGGCGACCAGACGCGCGGTCGTGGTCTTCCCCACTCCACGCGCGCCCGAGAAAAGATAAGCATGATGGAGCCGGCCGTGCTCGATGGAGTTGCGCAGGGTTTGGGTCAGAATCTCCTGACCGGTTACGTCTTCGAATTTTTGCGGACGCCACTTGCGGGCTATTACTTGATAAGTCATTTTCGATGAGTTAACTCTTGCTAATTTGCCGGTTCGGTCGTTCTCGCCAGCTCAGGTGTGGGATATTTCTTCAAGAGTTTCCAGGCGACGATCATACTGCCGTCACTATCCTTACGAACAACTCGAAACGCGACCACGATGTCAGAGTTTGAATAGCTAATACCGCGCATCACGTACGAGTTGTTGACGATCGCGGGCAGCCGGGTTTTGTAGAGAGTGCCGTTGACGGTGACGCCCGAGCCAAACCGCCGATACTCAACTCGAGCCAGCGGTTCATTGTCGGCACGTTCGTACGATACCAGGAACTTAACCGCACTGTTTCCCAAAGCAACCTCTTCTAGCGGAACATCACCGAGATTGGCTACCATGCCATAGTTGGCGCCCGCGAAACATACCAACAATGATCCCTGCTCTAATCCGATTTGGGTTCCGTTGCCATACTCCTGGTTTCGCTCAGTAAAAGAGTAATAGGAACCACCACCACGGAGTCCCAGTCTCTTTTCGGGATGAGCGTAACTGTCATAGATCTCGCGGGGCAGCAATCGAATCAAGCCGGTGTCAGGCTGAGTCAGGAACTCTGCATAGGTGAGTTGATCTTCTTCTGAGGGCAAGAGCAATTGCTTTTCAATCTTCTGCAAGTCCTTCAGCAACTGCTCGTGTTTGGTTTCGACCTGCCGCAGCAATTCTTCGCGGGAGGGCGATTGAGCGAAAGTGTTGACACCAAACAGAGCAAATAGAGAGAGGCTAAATAGAGTACTAGTCAGGATTCTTTTCATCTCGATACTCCTTTACCCTATGGCCTTCTAAACGTTCTCGCTGGGGAGCAGTTCCGGAAAATAAAGTCAGACTCCGGACTTACCCGCAACACACGCTGTCATTGCTACCGTTGCTCCGTTCCCGGCCTGGCGGGGTTCACAAGACTAACATTGTGCGGAGCCCGAAGTCTGATAACTCATTAAAGCATTGCCGATTGCCGATTGTCGATTGGCGCAGGTCTAGTGTGGTTTGACTGCAGTGTTTCATTAGCACCGTGGCTTTAGCCCGGTGAATTCAGTATCGAAACACGATCCGAAACCGTTTGAAACGGTTTCCCTCCCCAACGGCGTCACTGATCACCGGGCTAAAGCCACGGTGCTAATGAGAGAGCCTTCGTGGATCAAAACGCAGCAGTAGTCCCGTGCGTTACTACCGGTGAACGCAAATCAAATCTAAATCGCTGTCTTGCGGTGCGCAATGATCCGCAGCACCCCATTGATAGCGAGGTGCAGCAGAACATAAACGATTGCTGCGATTACCAGCGGCATCATCAACGTGTGCCCATCGCCGGTGCGCGGGCTGGCGACTATGTTTCGAAAAGGTTCGTAGAATGGATTCGTCACCGTGACAATGAACTGCACGAACCCGGCGCTGCTGTTGGCCGCCAACAGGGCCAGAAGAAACCGCAGCCCCAGCAGC
>DATNNY010000170.1:0-3480 GCA_035601635.1 Pyrinomonadaceae bacterium | reverse complement strand
GCCTTACTTTCACGACGGCTCGCAAGAGACGCTTTGGGACGTGATCGACCACTACAACAAAGGCGACGGCTTGCAGAATCCGTATCTCGACGAAGATATCCAGCCGCTCGCCCTGACCGAGAATGAGATCGACGATCTCGTTGCTTTCATGGCGTCGCTAACGAGCGCGATCTACAAGGAACAAGGCGCGGCGGAGCTGTCGCGCCAGCGCGCACTCTCCCGGACAACTCGGCCCCAGCGCGACACAGCTCGGGCGTTCCGCCCGAAACCAACGCAGCCCGAGCCACCGAAGTAAGCGTAGGAGCCAGATTCCCGTTTCGATAAGCCGACCTTAGCGATAAAACAGGAAGGGAACCATGCATCTCAATTCATCGGTCTTAAGATCACTTGTCGGCTGGAAGCGAGCAATCCTCCCAGCGGACAGTAATCGCTGCTTGAGGAACGGATCCAAAGTCGCTGAGCAGGAAAAGACCATTTGTATCTATAAGAACACGCGGCAGACTAACATCAACACCGCAATGCCACTTATGTCGCGGCGTCGGATGCTTGCTACTTCGGCGGCCGCACTAGGTGGTATTTCTATCCTACAAAATATGAACGTAGCTACTTCATCGGACGACATTGGTGACAAGACTCCACATGTGAACTTCAGCTTGGACGGCAAGTCGGCCCTCGTCACTGGCGCGGCGCGTGGCATCGGACAGGCCATCTGTGCGGCACTAGCTGCCGCGGGTGCGGACGTTATGGGACTCGACATCTGCGCGGTAGCCGCACCGAACCTGACTTATCCACCGGCAACACCGGAACAACTCGCACAAACGGGCAGGATGGTGGAAGGAGCGAAGCGGCGTTGGATTCCGGTGAAGGCGGACATTCGCGATGCAAAAGCCACGAAGAAGGCAGTCGATCGCGCGGTCAAAGAATTCGGCAAGCTCGACATTGTAGTCGCCAATGCTGGCATTCAAGCCTACGGACCGCTGGCCAATACGTCCGACGAAGATTGGAACAACGTGATCGACATTAACGTCAAGGGAACGGCCAACACTGTGCGGGCAGCGCTTCCGCACATGCTATCGCGCAAGTATGGCCGCATCGTTATCATTTCCTCTGGGCAGGGCCGGCATGGCTTCAAGAATGGCTCTGCCTATTCTACCTCGAAGTGGGGCCTAATTGGCTTGATGAAGTCCGTGGCCTGGGAGGTGGGGAAAGATGGAATCACCGTGAACTGCGTCGAGCCAGGATTGGTCGACACACCATTGACGCGAAATCCGGGTCGCTGGAGAGAGTTAATTCACACGGCGGGCAAAGAGGCGCCGGAGAACCCAACCGAACAGGAAGCCATCGCCGCGAGTGCGCCCAGCTCGGTCATGGGTATACCATGGATGCAGCCGGGCGAAGTCGCGCCAGCCGTGGTCTTTCTCTGCACCGACGCAGCCAATCGTGTGAGTGGCGCCTGCTTGGACGCTGTCGCCGGAGAAAGCGCGAAATGGACTGGCTGATCTACTTTGGTTCGACCGAGCCGTGTTCTGCCATAGTGATCGTCTGCTTATCGCCTGAAAGTTGCCAGATGACCTTCGGCGGATGAGCGCGAGCTTGCCAGCCGCGGCTAAATCCGGAGATGATTAGCGGCCATGAAGCTCTGGACCTGGAAAAGAGAGAACCTTCCGTCGCTATCGCATGCTTTCCGAACAGCGCTTGCGGCGACGATCTCGATATTACTTGGGCGGCTAGTAGGATTGCCTGAAGCATACTGGGCTGCGATCGCCACAGTCGTAGTCATGCAATCACCTCTGGGCGACACGGTGCCATTGGCGATCGAGCGGATCGTCGCGAGCGCACTGGGCGCATCGATCGGGGCAATCGAAGCGACCTACTTCGGCCCAAACCTGTTCGTATTCGCGCTGGCGATGCTTCTTCTCGGGCTGATATCGTTTGTGCTTCGTTTGGAAAAGGTCGGATATAGCTACGCCTGCATCACGTTAGCGATCATAGTGATGATTCCGCGCGCAGACATGCCATGGATTGCTGCGGCGCATCGCTTCGCGGAAGTCTCGCTGGGAATTCTGGTGGCACTCGCAGTGGTAGCCATCTGGCGGGAAGAGCAGCGGTTTTTCGAAAATACGACCGCCAAATAACAAACAGCTGGCTCTTAGCGAGAGAGTTTACCTTTGCAAGATCTACAAGTTCGTCGCCGCGCAGTGATGTTTCCGCCGGAAGACGAGCATTACGAGAGTGGCCAGTGTGCATCCAACGATGCTGGACAGCACTTTGGTCTCCACAAACAGACTATAACACTTCACGCACGCACCTGTCAGAGTCCGTTTGGCAGATTTGCAAGTGTGATGGTTCATCTTTACGTCGCGCACGTTGGTTGATGGAGATAAAAGCATCCGACTGTTGACATTTAGCCCAGTTAGGAGTTCTCTCAAAAGAGGGAGCCGCAATCAGTTCATATTGGTGGGGGAAAAAACTCCCGCTGATGCGCAATAGCGGCTCGTGGATGGCGGAGCGAAAGTCGTGCCATGAAAGCAGCCTGGTCTATCCATAGGCAGAACGGAGGCACGTTATGTGGATTGTTCGCCTAGCTCTCCGTCGCCCCTACACGTTTGTCGTCGCGGCGTTGCTGCTGCTCTTGTTGACGCCTTTTGTCATAACCAAAACACCGACGGATATTTTTCCCGCCATCAATATCCCGGTGGTCAGTGTGATCTGGAGTTACACCGGATTGCCGGCCGACCAGATCGCGCAACGGCTAGTTTACAGTGAGGAACGCGCGCTCACGACCACGGTCGACAATATCGAGCACATCGAGTCAACCTCTTACGACAGCTTTGGCGTGATCAAAGTCTTCTTTCAACAGGGCACGAACCCTTCGACCGCGGTGGCCCAATTGACCGCCGTTTCCCAAACGATTTTGAGACAGCTGCCCCCGGGAACGACTCCGCCACTGATCATCCAATACAGCGCGTCCACGGTTTCTATTCTTCAGTTCGGCATCAGCAGCCCCAAACTTTCCGAGCAGCAAGTCTTCGACATCGCTTTAAACCAGATTCGCGTCGGACTGATCAGTGTGCCGGGAGTCAGCATTCCCTACCCATATGGCGGAAAGCAAAGGGTGGTTTCGGTCGATCTCGACCTTAAGGCGTTGGAAGCCAACAACCTCGTCGAATCCGATGTCGTCACTGCCATCAGCAATGGCTCTCTTACCTATCCAAGCGGCACGGCCAAGATCGGCGGAAAAGAAGTGCCGATTGATCTCAACGTCAATCCGCCGCAGATCGTTCAACAGATCGAAATGGTGGGCGGTACTGTGATTCATATAAGCGACGTGGCACAGGTGCGTGATGGCTATTTCCCGCAGGAAAACATCGTTCGTCAGGATGGCGTCCGCAGCACCCTGCTGAGCATCTTTAAGAATGGCAGCGCATCAACGCTCTCAGTTGCGGCAGGCGTGAAGGCGGCCATGGCCAACATTCTCAA